>DASXOZ010000070.1 GCA_036493895.1 Candidatus Binatia bacterium
CTTTATCGAAGGCTGGTACAACCCGCGCCGGCGGCACTCGTCACTGGACTACATGTCGCCGGCCGAGTACGAGAGGAGAAACTGGCTGGCTGCGTAGCAGCCCAGCCCACAACCATCCACGGAAACGGGTTAATTCCAAACCGTTTCACGCCCAGAGCCGAAAGGATGCCTGTGCTGGGCAGAAGACTTGGCCGAAGGTGTCTCCCACGTCTGCTCCCGCTTCACAGACCCTCTTCCCGTCACAAAGAAGGATCTGAAATGGCAAAGGGGCAAGAACGGCAAACCCGTCTATCGAAGAGGGAAATGGATCGCTTGTGAAGGACGAGTTGGTCGTGTCCGTCATGTGAAGAATGCAGCCGGTGAACTGCTTGCCCAGATTGACCACGGTGACCGAGCATTCCAACTACACCAATGGATCGAGTGCTACCGTGACCACAAACTCTGGCCGGAACTTCTTCGACCGCTAGACATCGCTTCTTCACTCGATGTTGCTGAAACTTGGTATGGCAAGGGCGTTGGCCTAGTCACTGGCGTCAAGAGCAACGGCCTCTTTTGCATCGTGTCCCACTGCGAAGAAGCCGCCACGGTCTTCCCAAACTTCCTTCCGCCGACCCACCGCATTCATGGTCGAAGCGGAAGTCCCCAAAAACACTGGTGGTACATGAAGGCCCCAGTGCCCTCTACAACGACCTTCAAAGACGCTTGCGGCAACGTTCTGGTCGAGATTCTCGGTGAAGGCTGCATAACACCTGTCCCGCCGACTGTTTGTGCTTCTGGAGAGCCGCTCGAATGGCAGACCTTCTTCCCAGTCAACGATCCCCCTCGCTGGCCTTGTGAATCCTTCGAGGATGCCGCCAAGACCATTGCTGCTTGCACTTTGGTTGCCCGAGCTTGGCCGGAAGACGATAGCCAAACCGCTTGGGCTAACGAGTTGGTCGATTGCCTTGTTGCAGCAGGTCTCTCGCCCAAGTTTGTAGCCCACTTTGTATCAACTTCGGCTCTCGTCCCCGAAGATTCATGGCACAGGATCTACACCGTCGTCTTAGAATACGCTGTCGAGATTTCACCGAAGCGGGTCGCCTTCCGATGGAATGTGGCGCTTGCGGTTCTGCTCGGCAAGAATTCGGCCAATCTTCTCGCTGACTGGCTGAATCTCCCTCTGCCGCACTCATGCCACGAAGCAGCGAAACGTCTTCACAACTTTCAACTTCGCAAGGAATTGCTTCAGTAACTTCATCGAACAAACGCCCAGCAGTAACCAACAACTGCCTGCACCAGCCGAAGTGTGTACCCCGTCAACGCTCCTCGATGACCAACCATCAACGTTTGCGTCTTTGTGCCTGTGTTTGCGCCAACAACTGGCTGGAGCATTTCGAGTCAAAAAACGCTGCTTCGTGTTGTGTGGAAGGGAATGGTTGCGACGATGATTGCGTTGAGTTCTCAGTCCCACTCCGACCTACACGACTTCAACCGCTAGACAGGCCCCACCAACGGCTTCTGGCCTTCCTGATGACGGTCTTCCAACCGGCGACCGGAAAGGGCTGATTCCCGAAATCAAAGGAATTCACTCCGAACTCCGATCTGGCCTCTCAACGCCCGTCTCCCGGCCCGAACCCCAGCAATCTCCAGCATTTCGGCGGAGCTTCCCGGCCCGCTTCCCGTGTAGGCAAAATAACGGAATCAACAACAGATAATGGGATAACTGGTTTCCGCTGATTCTCCCGTCGCAGGAGCCCGTCAGCGTCCTTCCGATCTGCGTGTGGTGTTGGCCGAAGTTGTAGCCCGTTCGTTATCGGCCACGAGGCACGTTCACTCACCGTGGAAGAAGTGAAGTTCTTCTCAGGCACGAAGAAGGTGCTGACCTCGAACCCGTGTCAGACTTAGACGTGTTGTCGCTGAAACTCGTGCCCCAAGCCTTGACAGGAACTCCCCTGTTTGGTAGTAGAGTCGCCGGGGCACGCATAACCCCAAACTCTGGGGACCGGAGACACCGCCTATGCGGGCTTCCCTAGAGAAAACCGGCGACGGAATGAGCACGAATACGAACAACCGCTTCCCGAACTCCCTAAGCAAGAGAAAGGAAGCCCAACAGGGAGAAGGAATTGAGCAGCGCCACCACCACTCTTCAACGGATTCACAACAGCACCACGCCGCCAGTCCGTTCGGTGGGGGATGCAGTTAGTTCTCACCAGTCTCGAAACCTGCATCCTGTCGCCCTTCACCAGTCTGCCGTCTCCCCGACCCTCGATTCCATCGCACAGAACCCGCAGTTGGCTCTGCTTCTATCACCCGAAGACGCCGCAGCCCTCTCCCTTTCCTGCGCCGCTGTGATGGCCGTCCTTCAACAGCGCAGCCTCGCTCCAATAACCCGACCGGCTGAAGATCGGTTCATCAGTGCCGAAGAAGTGGGGAAGATCATCAACAAGTCGAAGTCGTGGGTAGAGCATCACCACAATGACTTGCCACCACGTCGCAACCTTGCAGGGAACCCCGGTTGGCTGCTGTCGGAAGTGGAGGCTTTGGTAAAAAACGCTCCACGTTACGGACGAGCGGCCTAGCCTCTTTAGTATTTTTTTCACCACACCAACAACTACGAGGAGAAGGAATGGCAAAACGCAGAGCAAACAAAGTGCGACAGCGTGGAAATGTCTGGTACGTCCGTCCGATGATCGATGGGAAACGCATCGAACGCCGTACCGATGCGAAGACCCGCAAGGAAGCAATTGCGATCTGCAATGATCTGGAAGCCAGTGCTGCAAAAGGTGGGCTAACCGCAGAGAGCTTTACGATCAGAGTAAACGAACTGTACGATGCACTCTGCACTGACTACAGAGTAACAGGAAAACGAGTCTCTGATCTTGCGAAGCGCTGGAAGCACCTTGAGCCGGTCTTCGGCAGAGATCGAGCACGAGACGTTACCACTCCCCGCATTCGCAACTACATTGCCGCCCGTCTCGAAGAGAAAGCTGCCCCGGCAACCATCCAACTGGAACTGGCGTGCCTGCGCCGGATGATGCGGCTCGGCGTGCAAGACCGACGACTGTCCTATGTACCCAGCTTTCCCAAGATCACTGTCGAGAATGCCCGATCCGGGTTCATGGACCATGAGACGTTTCAGAAGCTCAAAGCGGAACTGCCGGAGCCTACCTCAACAATGGCTGTCCTCGGATTTGAGATTGGCTGGCGCTTTAGTGAAATCGCCGGTCTCAAGTGGAACCAGATCGATTTAGAGGAAGGCACCGTTCGCCTGAAGGCTGGCACCACGAAAAACAAGAAGGCTCGCCTGACCTACCTGACAGCCCCAGCGTTAGCGGCAATGAAGGCATGGCGTGAGCAGACGAAGACTTTTGAGAGAGAGAACAACCGAATCGTGCCCCACGTCTTCCATCGCTACGGCGAGCCGGTCAGGTCGATTTACACGGCGTGGAGATCGGCCTGCGAAAGGGTCGGACATCCCGACTTCCTGTTCCACGATCTTCGGCGTTGTGCGGCTCGCAACTACACCCGTGCAGGCGTTCAGGAGTCGGTGGCGATGAAGGCCATGGGGCACCTGACCCGACACATCTTTGACCGTTACAACATCTGTGCGGAAGCCGACCTCAAGGATGCCGCCAGCAAAGTCTCCCGACTCACCGATGGGGCAAATCTGGGGCAAGCTGCCGCTGCCACCCAGAAAACGGCGGATGAGAAAACCGTAACTAGCTGATTTTGATATGCCGGGAGAGAGATTCGAACTCTCACTCGTGTTACCACGAAGGGGATTTTAAGTCCCCAGTGTCTACCAGTTCCACCATCCCGGCCTGAGATGGTCGCTCGCTCCGCCTACAGATCATCCGCGGTGAGACCGGTGTGTTTGGCGATCCGGGCCAGCATCCGCGGGCCTATCTCTTCGCGATCATGAAAAGCGAAGATGAAGTCAGGATGTCCGGGTAAGCTCAGAACGCGATGTGAGCCGGACCGGCGCTTCTCTCGCCACCCCTTACGCAGCAAAGCCGCGAGGACTCGCCGAGCGTGCGTCGAGGGCCACGACTTCACGCCGCTTCGAAAACGACTGTGAGCAGATTCGGAGTCCCCTCGCCATGCTCGAGACGATCGGCAAGCACCCGGAGGGCGAGAGCCTGAACACGTGCGAGCGCGTCCTCGCGCGACACGGCGTAGGCCATCACCCCGGGCAATTCTGCGACCTCTCCGATCCAGCGCCCGTCAGCCTCTTGCTCGAGCTCGACGTGAAAGTTCATGTCGCGTCTCCTCTGGTCGCAGGGCTGTCGGCCCGCACGCCGGGACTTCCCTTCCCGGCTGATACATCCGTCAAGACCGCATCATCGTCAAACTACTGGTCAAAGCGTGCTGCGTGACGCGCTGCTCGTCCACGCGCCGTCACTCGACCTCGATCGTCATCCTGATCTCAACAGGAATATCGAACGGCAGCTCCGCCATCCCGACAGCCGCGCGAGTATGGCGACCCGCTTCTCCAAACACCTCGACGAGAAGATCCGAGCAACCGTCGATGACCTCGGGCGTCCGGTTGAATCCGGGGGCGCAGTTGACCATCCCGAACACCTCGACGATCTGCCGGACGCGATCGAGACTTCCGAGCTCGGCGCGAATGGTCGCAAGCATGGAGAGGCCGGTCGCTCGAGCCGCAGCCTTCGCTTCCGCGATGGAAAGCTCTTTGCCGACCTTTCCACGCACGACACCGCCCGGCGTCGTCGGCCCGTGACCGCCGACGAAAAGCAGCGCGCCGGCGCGCTTGCATCCGAGATAGTTCGCAACCGGCTGGAACACCGGAGGAAGCTCGATGCCGAGCTCGCGCAGACGCGCGTCGAAACCAGACGTCATCACCCGAGGTAATCACGCTCCCGCGCATCCGGCAATGTCGGCGAGCGTGCCGATCCATTCGACAATCTTTGACAGAGCGTCGTCGCAGGCGCACCGTTCGCGGTCTCGCGTGCCTGGGGGCCTGGGCGCGGCCAACTGGTCCCGTGGCACCGCAACCCTCAAAAACGGACTGACCGGTGCGCGCCTGGCTCTACGATTCGCTGATCGTCTCGATGACCGCCGATTGGTATCGGGCCGTCCTCGCGGCACTGCCCGAGCACGCTAACGTGCTGGACGTCGGGATCGGCACCGGAGCCGCGCTGCTCGCGCACGCCTCCCTTCTCGAGCAGAAGGATCTTCGCGTAGTCGGCGTCGATGTCGACGCCGACTACGTTCATCGCTGCATATCGGCCGTGAAAGCCGCAGGATTGTCCGGCAGGATCGAGCCTCGTCTCGAATCCGTTTACGATCATCGCGGCGGCCCGTATGACGCCGCCTATTTCAGCGGCAGTTTCATGCTGCTGCCCGACCCCGCGGCCGCGCTCCGGCACGTCGTCTCCCTGGTGCACGAGTCCGCACGCATCTACTTCACGCAGACGTTCGAGCACGAGCGTTCGCGCATGCTCGAGTTGATCAAACCGGTGCTGCGCCTGGTCACGACGATCGACTTCGGTCGCGTGACGTACGAGGCGGATTTTCAGCGCGTGTTGGCCGATGCGAACGTTGCCGTCGAGGAGCAGATCGTGCTGCAGCCGGGCCGGAAACGCTCTTCCGTGATGGTAGTGGCACGAGCGCATCGCGGGCGGGAACAGGTCAAGCACCCCACGTAGAGCGCAAATCAGAAGGCCAGGAAGACGCCGCGATTTAACGGGAACTACCGCACGGGATGCGCGGAGAAGAACTCCCAGATCCGCTGCGATGCCGGAAACGTCTCGCTCTGGTAGCCGAACGGGCAGTTGCCGATACCGGAGATCGCCGGCGGTTCTCCGCCGGGCCACTGGTGCCCGCCGCCGTCGATGATGCAGGCCTCGACCTCGTCGCCGGGCGCGCACTTCTCGTACGCTGTGCATATTGCATCGCCGTCGGGCGTCGCCGAGGTCGGCGTGTCCGAGCAGTCGTCGCGCTCGCGCCAGCGAGCCAACGTAACCGGGACCGACGGATGATAGATATCGCCGGTCGGACCGCAGCCGTTGCTTCCGTCGTACGGGGCGTGGGGATCGTCGGTGCCGTGAATCGTCAGCTCCGCCAGCGGACGCACAGGATTGCAGCTCGCCGTCATGTCGACGCCGGAGACCGTCGCGATCGCGCGCACGCGATTGCCGAGGTCGCAGCCGAGGCGATGCGACATGCTCGCGCCATTGGACATTCCCGTGGCATAGACGCGGCGCGCATCGACGCAGAGACGGGACTCGAGCTGATCGAGGATCGCAGCGACAAAGCCGACATCGTCGATGTTCTGGTCGAACGCGATCCCGCAGCAGGTGCCGGCGTTCCAGGCGCGCACACCGCCTGCGCCCGGATATCCATCCGGCGAGACGACGATGAACCCGCCGGCCGCAGCGACGTCGAGCATGTGCGAAGAGCTTTCGATCTGCGCGCCGGAGCCGAAGCCGCCGTGCATCAGGAAGACCACCGGCGTGGCGGCCGCAGCATCGTAATTCGGCGGCAGATAGATGCGGAACGTGCGCGTGAGCCCGTCGTGCACGAGCTGATCGGCGGTCGATACACCTGGTGCGTACGGCGAAGGATCGAGGCTGCAGCCGCTGCTCGGCAATACAGGAACGTGCGTAGTCGCATCGAACGCGGCCTTGGCCGACGCTCGTGCAGCCGAATTGGATGTGAACGATGCGAGCGGCACCGCGCTCTCGAAGCAGATCGCACTGTCGTCGCGCAGCAACTGCACGGTAACCTGGCCCGCAACGGGAAGCGGCGCGCCGGTCGCGAACGTTCCACTCACACGCACGCGCGTGCGGTTGCTGCTGCTGCCGAGCAGGTCGATGGAGCGCACCGGCGTCGTATCGCTGCGATAGCGCAGTCCGGTTGCGCCGCTGTCGGACCAGCACGACGCTCCGTCGCAACTCGCCGCTGCCAGGACGTCAGCGGCAAGAATGAGGGTGGACGCCTCCCAGGCGCACACGGAGAACGAAGTGGAAGCGCGCGGATCGCCGAAATCGATCTTGTTCGTCGAAGGTCCCCGCGCAGCCTTCCAGCGGAAGCTCCCCGAGCCGGCGTCGATCGAGAGGCGGCTCTGCGCAAGGTCGCGGCAAAGCGGTCGCGGCGAAGTTGGACAGGCGGCCCGCGCGGGTGCAGCGCCGAGCAGCAACACCGGCAACAAGCTCGCCCAGATGCTGCGGGATGCTCTGATGCTGATCCGCCGCATTTTCATCGGTATCCCACGAAAGGGGCACAGACCATAGCATGTTTTTTCCCTCGTCGGGTGGGGCCTCTGCGGCGAAAATGCCGGTCTGGGCGCCGTAAACGCCGTTGATTGCAGCAAGAAAGCCTTCATCTCCTGCGCGAGGCCGTTCCTGCGTTGACGCCCGCGCTTTCCCGTCCCAGCCTCCAACGATGTGCATTGGGCAGTCTCGCCCCGTGCCCCATTGCGCGGACCCGACGGGCTTTCGATCCGCAGCCGGATACGGCGACGACCGGGCCAAACGGTGAGGATCAATCCGCAGCCCGAAGGGCGAGGATCAATCCGCAGCCCGAAGGGCGAGGATCAAACAGGAAGGAGACAGCACCATGACCGACAAACCAAGTACGATCACCGAGTTCATCGACGTGAACGTCCCGGTGCGGACGGCTTACAACCAGTGGACCCAGTTCGAAGAGTTTCCGAAGTTCATGCAGGGAGTCGAGGAGGTCGAGCAGATCGACGACGAGACGCTTCACTGGCGCGCCGAGATGGGCGGCAAGACCAAGGAGTGGGACGCGCGCATCACCGAGCAGATTCCCGACAAGCGCATCGCATGGACGAGCACGAGCGGAGCACCCAACGGCGGGTGCGTCACGTTTCATCGCCTCTCCGACGGCGAGTGCCGCGTCACGCTCCAGATGGACTACGATCCGGAGGGGATCGTCGAGAACGTCGGCGATACGATCGGCGTCGTGCAATGGAACGTCCAGGAGAACCTGAAGCGCTTCAAGGAGTTCATCGAGCAGCAGGGCGAAGAGACTGGCGGCTTCCGCGGGAGCGTCCGCTCGCCCGACGAAGAATCGGCGTCGCGTCGGGGCTCGCACAGGCACTGACGGCGAGGATCCATACCCGCGGGCAACCCGGGTCTGCCGGCCAGACTTCCCGGGAAACCCCGGGGCGCTGCATTGCCGCTGCACTCGCAAATTCCGCGCACAGGGGCGGGCGCTGTTGTGTGCCCGATCCATCACGGATATCGAGGGGTTGCGTCGAGGGGAGACGGCGCCGCCCCGGGCGGCGACCGGTTGGGGTGGGAAGTCGAACGGTCCCCGAACACGGGGCTGGCACGATGTTCCCGGCCCCGGACCGATCAGGCGGGCCCGGCAAGGAGGGTTGCCATGGCTGCAGCCACTGCGGTCAACCTGGTTTTCGACGACTCGGCGCGCGAGCGCATCGCGGCCATTCCCGCACGTCTTCGCAAAACCTTTCGCAGCGGCCGCACGCGTCCCCTTTCCTGGCGCCTCGAGCAGCTTCGCGCCGTCGAAAAGCTGCTGCGCGAAAACACCGCTGCTCTCGAGAAGGCGCTTGCGGCCGACCTCGGCAAGCCCGCGCTCGAAGCGATGGCCGCCGACATCGGGATGCCGCTCGGCGAAGCGGCGATCGCGATCAAGAATCTTGCCGCGTGGACCAAGCCCCAGCGCGTTGCGCAGCCCGCCGTGCAGAGGCCGGGGCGCTCGTGGATCCAGTACGATCCCCTCGGCGTCGTGCTGATCATCGCGCCGTGGAACTATCCGGTGCAGCTCACGTTCAATCCCCTCGTCGCAGCGATCGCCGCGGGAAACTGCGCGGTGATCAAACCGTCGGAGCTTACGCCGCAGACTTCTCACCTTACCGCAGAGCTGGTCGCCAAGTATCTCGACAACGACTGCATCGCGGTAGTCGAAGGCGCCGTCGATGAGACGACGACGCTGCTCGAGCAGCAGTTCGATCATATCCTCTACACCGGCAACGGCCGCGTCGCGCGCGTCGTGATGGAAGCGGCGGCGAAGTTCCTGACTCCGGTCACGCTGGAGCTCGGCGGCAAGAGCCCCTGCATCGTGATGCCGGATGCGAACCTCGACGTCGCGGCGCACCGCATCGCGTGGGGCAAATGGACCAACGCGGGCCAGACCTGCACAGCGCCCGACTACGTGCTCGTGCACGAGAGCATCGAAAAAACCCTTGTCGAGAAGCTTCGCGGCGTGATCCGCGAGTTCTACGGCGACGATCCGCGCACGTCGAAGGATTACCCGCGCATCGTCAACGACCGCCACGTCGACCGGCTTGCCGGCCTGCTCGAAGACAGCGTCGAAGTCGTCGCCGGGGGGCAGTACGACCGCAGCGAGCGCTATTTCGCACCGACCATCGTCACCGAGATTCGTCCTTCGTCCAAGGCGATGCAGGACGAGATCTTCGGGCCGGTGCTGCCGATCATGCGCGTGTCGGGAATCGACGAAGCGATCCGCTACGTCAACGACCATGACAAGCCTCTTGCACTCTATGTGTTCACGGCCGACCGCACGGTTTCCGACCGCGTGCTGGCCGAGACCAGTTCCGGGGGAGCCTGCATCAACGCGACGCTCTGGCACGTCGCCAATCCGAACCTTCCCTTCGGCGGCGTGGGGCCGAGCGGGATGGGCAGCTATCACGGGCGTTGGGGCTTCGAGGCGCTGAGCCACCGCAAGGCAGTGACCGACAAGCCGACGTCGCTCGATGCGAAAGTCGCCTATCCTCCGTACACGCGGATCAAGGAATGGCTGATCCGCAAGTTCATGTAGGCGCGTTCTGGTGAAAAGAGTGTTTTCGATTCGGGCGAGCTGCGTCGTTGCAGCGCTCGCGGTGGCCACGTGCAGCGTTTCGACTGCCTCCATGTCGTGGGCAGAGGGCGCCGCGGCGCCTTCTGTCACAGAGACGCCTGCCGCCGCCGCGCCGCCTTCGGCTGCGACGGCGCCTGCGGCCGGCGCGGTCTCCGACACGGCTGCAGCCGGTGCGGCGTCTGCTGCGCCCGGCACCGATCTTCCGGCAGAGCCTGTCGCGGGCCACGCCCGCGAAATCGCGCCGGCGCCCGCGGCTGCTCGCGTCGACGATGCCCGCGTTCGCGCAGCCGACCTCGAGCCGGGCCAGTGGCTGGCCCACGGCCGCACATTTTCGGAGCAGCGTTTCAGCCCGCTGAAACAGATCGACAACAGCAACGTCGAGCGGCTCGGTCTTGCGTGGGCCTGGGAGCCGGGAACGACCCGCGGCATGGAGTCGACACCGCTCGTGATCGACGGCGTGATGTATGCGACCGGCGAGTGGAGCCGCGTGTACGCGCTCGATGCGAAGACCGGCACGCCGCTCTGGACCTACGATCCGCACGTGGACGGTTCCAAGGGCCGCGACGGTTGCTGCGACGTCGTCAACCGCGGCGTCGCCGCGTGGAACGGCCGCCTCTACCTCGGCGCCTTCGACGGCCGCCTCATCTGCCTCGACGCCGCCACCGGAAAACAGATCTGGGAAGTGCAGACCACCGATGTCACTCGTGCCTACACGATCACCGGCGCCCCTCGCATCGTCAAAGGCAAGGTCGTGATCGGCAACGGCGGCGCCGAGTTCGGCGTGCGCGGCTACTTCAGCGCCTACGACGCGAACGACGGCAAGCTGCTGTGGCGCTTCTATACGGTGCCGGCCAGTCGCAACGGCCCCTTCGAGCATCCCGAGCTCGCGATTGCCGCGAAGACCTGGTCGCACGACTCGGCGTGGGAATCCGGCCTCGGCGGCACCGTGTGGGATTCGATGGCCTACGATCCCGACCTCGACCTGCTCTACGTCGGCGTCGGCAATGCGTCGGTCTACAACCGCGCCGAACGCAGCCCCGGCGGCGGCGACAATCTTTTCCTTTCGTCGATCCTCGCGATCGATCCCGATGACGGGCACATGGCCTGGTATTACCAGACGACGCCCGGCGACCAGTGGGATTTCACGGCCACGCAGCACATCATCCTGGCCGACCTCATGCTGCCGCCGGCAAACAATCCGGGCGGCAGGAGCGAGCTTCGCCACGTCCTGCTGCAGGCGCCGAAAAACGGCTTCTTCTATGTGCTCGACCGAAAGTCCGGCGAGCTGCTTTCGGCCAAGCCTTACGTCGACGTCTCGTGGGCCACCGAAGTAGACATGAGGACGGGGCGTCCCGTCGAAAGAAGCGAAGCGAACTGGGACGACAAGACCGCGCGAGTGACGCCGGGAATTCCGGGCGGCCACAACTGGCACCCGATGGCCTTCAGTCCGCAGACCGGACTGGTTTACATTCCCACGTTCGAGTCCGTCTACGAGTTCAACCCGACGCCCGGCTACAAATGGAAGCCCGGCCAGATGAACACGTCGGAGGACTGGGACAAGACCGCCTCGCACATGGAAGGATTCGAGGCCCTGGCCAAGGAGAACGTTCGCACGCATCTCACCGCGTGGGATCCGATCGGCGCGCGGCAGGCGTGGCGCGTCGACCTCGGCCAGGGAATTCCCGCCGGTGTGCTCGCCACCGGCGGCAACCTCGTGTTCCAGGGCACGACGTGGGGACAGCTCAAGGCCTACGCCGCCGACAGTGGCGACGAATTGTGGTCGGGTGATACCGGCACCGGGATCATTGCGCCGCCGATCAGCTACGAGGTCGACGGCGAACAGTACGTTGCGGTCGTCGCCGGTCTCGGCGGCTCGCAGGGCGGTCACTACATCCGCTTCGCCAATTCGAACCCGGGCCGCATCCTCGCGTACAAGCTCGACGCCCACGGCGAGCTGCCCCGCATGCCGCCACGGGACCGGCGTCCCGGCATGGGCGGCAAGGACGTCGAGGCTCCAGTGCTCGAGACGTCGGAGGCGACGCTGCAACGGGGACGGGCGCTGTACGCCGTGCACTGCACCCGCTGTCACGGCCTGGGAGCCCAATCGAGCGGTCTCTATCCGGATCTTCGCCAGGCCTCGGGCGATGTCTATGCGTCGTGGAAGGCCATCGTGATCGGCGGCGCGTTGTCGTCGCGAGGAATGGCGTCCTTTGCCGACGTGCTCTCGCCGGAGGACGCCGAGGCGATCCGCGACTACGTGGCCGACCGTGCCCACCACCGGCCGACGTGGACCGAGTGGCTCGCCGAGCTGGCCGCCGGCTACGCCCACATCCCTGCCCGCTGGCTCGCGAACTGATCGGGAGGCCGTCCTCGGCGCCCGTGGCAACCATTCGGGGCACAAGCCTGAGAGCTCGAGGGCCCGACGATTCCGGCTCTGCTACCAAGCTGCGAGTGTTGGAGGGAAATGGAGGCGGCGAGCGGATTCGAACCGCTGAGTCGAGGTTTTGCAGACCTCTCCCTTAACCACTTGGGTACGCCGCCGAAGTCGCCGACTATGTCAGTGCGCGTTCGGCTTCTCAAGCGTCGCCGGACGCTCGCGCAGCACGCTGGAGCGACGGAACCCGGCGATTTCCCGGCAGTTGTTCGTTGTCACGCTGCGGCGTCGCTCGCTTGAGGCGATGGCGAAATCGGCTATGCTCCGCAGGATTTATTTCGGCCGCCGGCTCGCCTGAAGCGAGCCGAACGGCGGCCTCAAGGAGCAAGCAGTTGCACAAGATCGCGGTCCTGGGCGGGGACGGAACCGGCCCTGAAGTCGTCGCCGAAGCCCTCAAAGTGCTGGATGCCGCCTCCAAGGTGTGCGGCTTCAAGTACGAGACGACGACGTTCGATTTCGGCGGGGACCGGTACCTGCGTACCGGCGAGGTTCTTCCCGATTCGGCAACCTCCGACCTGCAGAAGTTCGACGCGATCCTGCTCGGCGCCATCGGGCACCCCGACGTCAAGCCGGGCATCCTGGAGAAGGGCATCCTTCTTCGCCTGCGCTTCGAGCTCGACCTCTACATCAACCTGCGGCCCGTCAAGCTTTATCCCGGCGTCGACACGCCGCTGGCCAACAAGGGCCCCGAGCACATCGACTTCGTCGTCGTGCGCGAGAACACCGAAGGCCTGTACGCCGGCGCCGGCGGCAGCCTGCGGCGCGGCACGCCCCACGAAGTGGCCGTGCAGGAATCGATCAATACGCGCATGGGCGTCGAGCGCTGCCTGCGCTACGCGTTCGATTTCACGCGCAGGCGCAACCGCAACAAGACGCTGACCCTTTGCGGCAAGACCAACGTGCTGACCTACGCGTTCGACCTGTGGGAGCGCGCCTTCCACGAGATCGGACAGGCCGACTACAAGGACATCAAGCGCGACTACGCGCACGTCGATGCGACGTGCATGTGGATGGTCAAGAACCCCGAATGGTTCGACGTGATCGTCACCGACAACATGTTCGGCGACATCATCACCGACCTCGGCGCGATGATCCAGGGCGGCATGGGCATCGCAGCCGGCGGCAACATTCATCCCGGCAAGGTCTCGATGTTCGAGCCGATCGGCGGCTCGGCGCCCAAGTACACCGGGCTCGGCGTCATCAACCCGATGGCGGCAATCGCTGCAGCGCAGATGATGCTTGCCGAGCTCGGCGAGGACGCAGCGGCCGACCGCATCGAAAGCGCAATCGCTTACGTCGCTGCCGAGAAGCTGGAATCGATGAACGCCGGCAAGATGGGATTCTCGACCTCGCAGGTCGGAGACCTGGTCGCAGACGCAGTGGCCACCGGGCGCTGAGCGCCCGCGGCGCCGCCGCAGCCCGTACTGCGAACCCGGGGGGCGCTACAAATTTTGTAGCAGCCGCGGCGGCGCGGTGAGTCGAAAGGCTCAGTCGCCTTTGTTCGGTGCTACCCTGACGCGAAACGCCGCCTGCGTCTTTCCGCGCACGAAAAGCCCGATCAGGCGACTCAGCATCGGGTATTTCTTCGCCACGGCGTCGCGGAAACGCTGAAGGTCGGCCTGCGTGATCGGCTCGACGCTGACGTTGTTGGCTCCTTCGCCGAAATCGACCGCGCCGCGCCCTGTCGCCCTCAGGTTGCGCACCCAGCTCCGATTCTCGTCGAGGCTGCCGATCCACAGCTCGTCATCGATCTCGACGAACCAGATCGTGACGTGGTAGACGTTGGCCGTCTTGCGGCCGTAGTGCGTCAGCTTCAGCGTGCTCTGGTAGTGCGGAATCATCATCGCAAGTCCCTCCCGAACCCGGCTGCCACGGCGACCATCCCTGCCTCGGCGGCATCGAGCGCCTGGTCGATGTCTTCGTCGCGGTGGGCTGCCGAGACGAACCAGTTGTGCGCCGGATGAAAGAACGCGCCGCGGCGGGCGGCCTCCGCTGCAAACGTCCGGCTTCGCTCGAGGCTGCCGCCGTCGGCGGCAAAGCTTAGAAATGGAATGGAAGGCGGGCCGCTGATCGTGACGCCAAGGCCGGCAGCGGACGCGCGCTCGGCCAGCCCGTCACAGAGGCGGCGCCCTGCCCTGTCCATGTGGGCGATTGCGTCGCGCTCCGCCAACGCACCGAGCGTCGCGATCGCCGCGGCGATCGGCACCGCCTGCGTGAAGAACGTTCCGGTGACGAACACTTCGCGCGCAGGTTTTCGCAGCTCTTCGCGGCCGATCATCGCCGAGAGCGCGTACCCGTTGGCCAGGGCCTTGGAATAAACGACGAGGTCGGGCGTGACGCCGAAGCGCTGCAGCGATCCGCCGAGGTGAAGGCGAAATCCCGCGCGCACATCATCCACGATCATCGCTGCGCCGCGGCGCGTGCAAAGCTCGCGCACGCGGTCGAAGAATCCCGGCGCGGGCATCACGCTGTCTTCGCGCGCTTCGTGGCGGAACGGCGTCGTGATGACGGCGGCGATGCGCCCTTCGTGTTCGGAAAAGAGGCGCTCCAGCGCAGCGGCATCGTTCCATGCGAATCGAAGCATTCCGCCCCGCTCGCCGTCGGGGAACCCGCGGCCGACGGGATTGCACCAGCCGTGCACGCCGTGGTAGGTGCCGCCGACCATCGCGACCAGGTCGCGCCCGGTTGCGCGCCTGGCCACTGCCAGCGCCCACGTGCAGACGTCGGATCCGTTTTTCGCGAACATCGCCCACGCGCTCTGCGGCGTCAGCGCGACCAGGCGCTCGGCCAGCTCGACCATGTTCGGGGCCGGCAGATTGCCGCTGTCGCACAGACGGCGTTGCGCTTCGGCAGCGGCTTCCACCGCTGCGTCGCGGTAGCCCAGCACCATCGGTCCGTACGAGCAGAGGAAATCGATGTACTCGTGCCCGTCGACGTCGCGCACGCGGCAGCCTTCGGCGTGGCAGAGGAAGCGCGGAAAGGCGCCGTCGACGAGATAGGCGGGGTTTTGATGCCCGTAGATGCCGCCCGGGATCACCTTGCGCGCGCGCTCGAAGAGCGCATCACCGATTGGATGTCCCCAGTCCGGCATCGAAGCGAGTGCGCTCAGGCTACGACAGGGCTTCGACCGGAGGAATCGCGGACGGCCTGCGCCGTCGCGATGGCCTCGGCGGGCGTCAGCGTCACCAGCGCCAGGGCGTGGACCGCGCCGGCCATCTCCTCGGCCAGCAGCTGGTAGATCATCCGGTGACGGTCGACGAGGCTCTTCCCCTCGAACGCGTCCGACACGACGCGGATCCGGAAGTGCCCGCCCCCGCCGGCGCCGCTGTGCCCGCGATGAAGCTCACTTTCGTCGCGGATTTCCAGCGAGACGGGCGTCAGCCCCCCGGCCAACTTGTCCTCGAGGGTTTTCAAGGTGTGCATCCCCGCTACCATGTGGCACGCTTTGGCCATGAGCAAGGCCCGAGCGATGCTGCCGCTCAACCTTACGACCGAACAGGCGCGGCGCGCGATGCTTTCGCTTCTGGCGATGGGGCTGGATGCGCGAACGCACAGGGCCGGCGACGAACGGATCGAACCGGCCGAAGCGCAACGCACAGCCCGCGACGACGTGCAGCCCGAGAGCAGCGAAGAGGCACCTGCCGGACCCGCCGAGGCGCGGCCTTCGCACGACTCCTCCTCCCGACTCTGGATCATCTCCGTCGATGAAGACGAGCTTGGCGCTGCCCTGCCGCTGGTCGAGGAAGCCATCGCTCCTGTGCAGGAAGCTCCTGCGCCGCCGCCACTGTTTCTCGGCCAGCATGCAACGGACGGCATCTGGACCCGGCGCAACGCTGCGGCCGGCTTCGCGATTGCCGCAGTCTGCATCATCGTCCACGCGCTCGTGCACGAGGGCGAAGATACGATCCCGCGCTCGGCGATGATCGCGGCCGGCGCGGTTGCTCCATGGCTCGTAACCCAGGGCCAGTGGTGGCGCCTGGTGACGGCGATCTTCCTGCACTTCGATATCCGCCATCTCGTCGGCAACATGAGCGCGCTTCTCCTTCTCGGGCCGCCTCTGGCTGCGACGATCGGCCAGCTTCGCTTCGTGCTGCTGTTCCTCGTCACCGGATTTACCGGCAACGTCGTGAGCCAGCTTTTCGGCGACGAGGCTGCCGTCAAGGCGGGAGCATCCGGGGGAATCTGCGGAATCCTCGGCGCGATGGCCGGCGTCGCGCTGGCAACGATGGCCGCGGCGACCGATGCGCGCGAGCGGCGCCCGGCATGGCAGACGCTCGGCGCTCTTGCGGCGCTGTTCGGAATGATCGTCGGCTTCGAGCCGGGTCGCGACCACTACGCGCACCTTGGTGGTCTGCTCAGCGGGCTGGCAGTCGGCCGCATCATCGGACCGGCGGCAGGGAACACGGCGACATGATGCGCGTGCCCGCGCATCGCTGGTTGCGTGCCGTGGTCGCCGCGTGCGTTGCGGGGCTGCTCGTAGCCGCTTCGCGGGCGCGCGCCGATTCGACAGTCGGTGTCGCGCAGCCGGACGAGCCGCCGCCCGGCACGATCGTTTCGCACGAAAACCTCGACAAGTACCGCCAGTTCCTGCCTCCGTCGATCCAGTGGGCCATCGATCGCGGAATGCGCATCGAGGTGATCGAGGCGCGAGACATTCCCCTGGAGCCCGCGCGCCTGGACGCGACGCAGAAATACGAATCCCAGTGCCGGCTTTCGCCGGACAAGAACCAGGTGCTGAACTACGTCGCGGGCCTCCCGTTCCCGCTTGCCGACGAACGCGACCCCGACGCGGCCGTCAAGCTCGTCTTCAACTACGAAAACCGAATCGTCGTCGACGACCTGGACGTTCGCAATTTCGAGTGCGACACCGGCAGCTTCGGCCAGAACACCGGCCTCAGCATCGAGCGGCATTTCCTCATCGGACACTTCCGCCGCCTCTACTACGTCAGCCGTCTCTACTTCGACCCGAAGCCGACGTGGCCGACTCCCGACGGCATCCGCTATCGCGAAGTGCTGCACCCGATCCTGGAACCTTTCGACTTGAAGGGCGTCGGCCTGACGTACAACCGCCACCTCGATCCGTCGCGACAGGACGACAGCTGGCTGTACTACCCGCTGCTGAAGCGCGTGCGACGCCTTTCGTCGGCGCAGCGCTCCGATGCGCTGTTCGGCCAGGACGCCGACCTCGACAGCTACGGCGGGTACGCGGGAAACCCGGCATGGATGGCGTGGAAGCTCATCGGCACCAAGCGCGTGCTCGCGCCGATGCACACGCAGCACTTCCCGGCAGTGTGGGGCAAAGGCGCGTCCGACTTCCTGTTTGACGACACGTGGGAGATGCGCGACGTCTACATCATCGAAGGGGTTTCACGACTTCCCGACTACGCGTACTCCAAGCGCGTACTCTACGTCGACCGTCACAGCTTCGTGATCCCTTACACCGAGATGTACGACCAGAAGGGCCAGCTCTGGAAAGCCTGGGTCAACCAGTGGAAGATCGGCCGCAAGCCGTTTCCCGGTGCAGTGCGCGCAGTCTACGACTTCGACCAGCAGTTCATTCCCGCCCTTTCGATCTTCGACATGCAGCTCCATCACGCGACGCGCTGCCTGCTGCCGTCCCCGTCGGTGCCTGGCGAAGAGGGCTGGTACTTCAACTTCGGTCCTGCCGAAGGGACGGTCGAGGAAGCGTTTTCGGTTTCCAGCATCATCGCGTCGGGGCGCTGAGCGCCCGCATGCGGGCGGTATCCGGCTTCGAAGCCCGGTGCGTCGCTACCCGGAAGTGGCCGGATTCTCTTTGGACACTGCAGGTCGCCATGCTGGCGTCCCGGCCTCTGGACCGCTATAGACGAAGGAGTCCCGGCCCACCCCCATTCGCTGCGGTGGCGGCCGATCGGGCTACCAGGAGGAGAATCACGCATGGAATTCGTACAGCTCACCGTCGAACCGGTGTTCCGCTGGCTTCATATCCTGGCGGGCATCATCTGGATCGGTCACCTGTACTTCTTCAACTTCGTCAACGGCCCGTTTGCCGCGACGATGAACGCCGACACCAAGAAGCTCGTCGTCCCCGAGCTGATGCCGAGGGCCTTGTACTGGTTCCGCTGGGGCGCCGCATGGACCTGGGCCACCGGCGTGATCATGCTCATGATCACCTTCTACCACGGCCGCATGGCGTTCGCGGGCGGAACGGCTGCGGGCTGGTCCCTCGGTGCGATCATCTCGATCGTGCTGACGTTCGGGGGTTTTGCCGTCTACGACGCGATCCAGTCGACGTCGATCATCGCCGACCAGAAGATGAAGAACGCGACGTACTTCGTGCTGATCGCGATCGTCGTCTACATCATGAAGCTGCAAGGGGGCTTCGGTTACCGCGGCTACGTGATCCACACCGGCGCGATGCTCGGCACCGCGATGGCGTTCAACGTCTGGTTCCGCATCTGGCCGAACCAGCAGAAGATCATTGCCGCGATCAAGAACGGCCAGGCGCCGGACGCCGCGCTGGTTTCGGTGGCGGGCCTTCGCTCACGGCACAACACGTACATGTCGGCGGCCCTTATCTGGACGATGATCAGCCTGCACAACATCGGGTTCCTGTCGACGGTGCCGCCGTTCAACACCCACCCGGAATTCGGCCTGCTGATGATGATCGGCGTGGGCTGGCACATTGTGTTCCAGCTCTACAAGCGCGCCGGCCAGGTCAAGGGTTTCTGACGCCGGAAACCGCGGGACAGGTACACATCACGAGCGGCGTCCTGCCGTATCCTGGGTGCCTGTCCCCGATTCCGGCACGCGGCTCGAGAGGATTCCCTCGCGCTCGAGCCTTTCGATCTCCTCGCGTGATCGCGCGAGCAACTCGGCCAGCACCACTGCATTGTCCTCGCCGCGAAACGCCGGACGGCCGCGCACGCCGGCGAGCGGATACGGGCGCTGCGGCCCGTTGTTGGTGGGATCCTCGCTCGCCATCGGCGAAGAAGGACCGGCGCGCCGCGGCGGCGCGCCGGCCATGAAATCAGTTGCGGACGAAGCGGTCGGTGCCGGCGATGCCGCCGCCTTCCTTGGTCGCTCCCGGACCGGGGTTGAACGGGATGAAGTGGCGAACCGGCTTGTTCGTCACTTCCCACGCCGACACTTCCTGCTGCCCGGCGGGGCTCGGAATGAGCACGAGCATCTCCTGCGCGTCGTCGAGGTCGACGTCGGCCGCGCCGACACGCGCGCCCCCGTTGTACGGAGCCGGCCGCACATTGATCGACACGGGTATGTTGTCGCGGCCGGCGACCACGCGGGCACCGTTGCCGTCGAACAGCTTGATCAGCGCCTCGCCCTGGCGAGGCGCGGTCACGATGCGCTTGGTGCCGCCCGCCTGCGCGACCACCGCAACGTCGACGCCGGAGCTGCTGACCGGATCGTACGCGAGGAAGGATCGGATGAACTGGCCCGTCTTGCTGAAGATCTTGACCAGGGGCGCACCGCGGTTCGTGCCGACGATGATCTCCTCGTCGTTGTTGCCCGTGACGTCGCCGACCGCGACGTTACCGCCGTCGGCATTGACCGGCAGCACCGGAGTGGCCATGTCGGCGTTGGTGAAGGCCGTGAACTCGAGGATCGGGAAGAACGGCTGCTGCTCGTCGAGGCGCTGCAGTACGCGCACGAGCACATTGCCGTCGACGGAGTCGGCCTGCGCGCAGACGATCTCTTCGAGAGGCTGCCCGTTGACCTCGCCGCCGTCGCACTCCACGCCGAAATTCGCTCCCGGGAAAGCCTCGAACTTATCCACCTGCAGGGACTTGTTGCCCATGCGGTAGACCTCGACGGTGGAGCTGTTGGAGCCGTGACCGCTCGAGATGGCCGCCTGCACGATCTTGGGCTTCGGGATGTTGCGGTCATTCAGCACGGTGACGTCGAGCTCGCCGAGCTTGACGCCCTCGAGCGCCGGAGTGTTCAGGATCTGCCCGTGGCCGTGGCGATTGAACGAACGCAGCTGGGCCGCGTTGCCGGTACCGGGCATCGCCGTGACGATGCGGGTTTCCAGTCCGCGACGGCCGCCGGCGACGAACAGCTCGTGGCCGTCGACGCCCGACAAGATGCGCACCGAGCCTGCGCCGCGGCGCCCAAACGGATCGTCGCCGGGCGTGCCGACGATGACGTCGGGCACCTCGTCCAGATCGAAGTCGAGGCCTCCCGCAAGCGCCGTCCCGAAGTTGTTGTCGCGGTGCGTGCCGTTGAGCGCCCAGATCGGAGCGCCATTGACACCCGACAACGTCGTGATGCGGCCGGCGTCCAGCTCCACTCTCTTGTCGAGGAACACGTCGAACAGCGGCGCGCTGGCGGCGAAGTCGGTGATGCCGTCGCCGTTGATGTCTCCGATCGTGGCCACGGCGTCGCCGAACTCGGCCTTGTCC
Organism: Candidatus Binatia bacterium; assembly: GCA_036493895.1. NCBI lineage: Bacteria > Candidatus Binatota > Binatia (SeqCode) > Binatia bacterium. The sequence goes on from DASXOZ010000070.1 coordinate 20,641, forward strand.
TGAACGACGCCGTCCTGGCGCACCCACAGCCTGGTGCCGTGGTTGTCGAACAGCGTGACGAGGCCAGCCTTGGTAATGCCGTTGTCGTCCGCTCCGAACGCGCCGACGATGAAGTCCTTGACGCCGGACTTCTCGACGTCGCCGGCAAAGTCGCAGGTTCTGGCGAGGTGGTCGCCGCGTGCGCCGGTAACCTCGAGAAGCGGATCACCCTGGAAATCTCCGGTGGAAACGAGGTCGAGCGCGCCGGCGTTGAACACGAACGGGATGTTGATCTCGTCGCTGCCGGCATAGAAGTCGCGCAGTCCGTCGCCGTCGACGTCGTCGGCCGCGCAAAGCGCACGGCCGTAGTTTTTGCCCGCCTTCGGTCCTACGCGGTAGTTGAGAAGGTCGCCGTTGCGGCCGGAGACCAGCCAGACGCGGCCGGGGTTGCTGCGCCCCGTCGGGTTGGTGTCGGTGGACGCACTGACAAGGAAGTCGGGACGGCCGTCCCCGTCGATGTCGCTCGTGGGGGCGATCTTTTCGCCAAAGCCCGAGTTCGCGCTCTGGCCGAACACACGCATGCGGCGGCGATGCTTGGAGAACACCTCGACCTTGCCGCCGGACTCGTACGTGCCGGCAAACGGATCGCCGCGATCGACGCCGGTCACGTCGTATCCCGGAGAGCCGATCGCGAGCTCGTCTTTTCCGTCGCCGTTCAGGTCAGGGATGAAGGACAGGCCGGCACCGAACCACTGTCCGATCTGCTTGCCTTTCTTCTTGAAGAGCCTCTTGCCGTTGCGCCCGTCGATGACGATGACACGGCCGGCGCGCGGCGATGTGCCGGAGAAGAAGCACGGGGAGCCGATCGCGATGTCGGGAACGCCGTCGCCATTGAAATCGCCGTTGGTCGCGATGGCATGGCCCATCTCGTCGCCGCCCTTCGTGCAATTGATGTTGAACGCCTGGGCGAATGCCGAGTGCGGCATGGCCAGCGCTGCGGCTACGGTTGCCGCGACCAGCAGGGACGAAGAAGAGTTCGCAACTTTCATACTCAGGGCTTCCCGTTCGCGCTCAGGCAAGCTGCCCGGCATCCTCGTCTTTCCGCCGTCTCGGTGCACCGTCTCGACTCACGACCTGCCGTGATCCGGGTCCCGTGATCGTCCGGAATCATTCCCCCGTCGTTCACCGGGCCCGGCAAGCTGGACAAGCCTCGGCAGGATGCAAAGGTCACCCTGGACGTCCTGGTGGACCGTACCCGGCACCCGTAGCCGGCTCCAGTCCCGGACGTACCCGACGATCCGGCATTCTAACAGGCCACTGCGGCGTTGCCATGGCCGGAGCGCCAGATTTTGCCTTGGAAATGGTGGGGAAGAAAGGGAAAAGTTGGAGCGGGTGACCGGGCTCGAACCGGCGACATCCACGTTGGCAACGTGGCTCTCTACCAACTGAGATACACCCGCCCTTGACAGGCCGAACGGCGTTTTCTAGCGCAAACCGGTCGCGATGCAAGTCGGCGGATTGCGGCAGAATCTCGCCGTGCGGCCGCGACGGGCCGAGACGGACCCTGCTGCGACGCAGGCCGTCATTCCGTCCGGCCACTAGTCTTGGCCTAGTCTTGGCCGCCCGCCAGGCCGCCCTTTTCCCGCAGCCGGCGGAAGACCTCGAGGTGATAGCCGACGGCCGACCAGACACCGACGACGGCCGCCAGCGTCAGCAGTACGATCCCGACGTCGTGGAAGCTGACACCGAAGTAGACGTAATGAACGATCAGGAAGTGAAGGCCGATGGTCTGCAACAGCATCTTGGCTTTGCCGGTCGCGTCGGCCGGCAGCACGATGCCTTCGGTTGCCGCAATGCTGCGAAGACCGGTCACGGCGAACTCGCGGCCGACGACGATCACGAGCAGCCATCCTGGAATGCCCGGCTTGCGATCGAGGACCGCGAGCATCAGCAAGGTCGAGATGACCAGCAGCTTGTCGGCCAGGGGGTCGAGAAGCTTGCCGAGCGCGGTCACCCAGCCGAAGCGCCTGGCGATCCAGCCGTCGAGGAAATCGGTCAGCGAGGCGACGAAGAAGACGAACATCGCGATCCACGCTTCGCGCGGACCCGCGTGAGTAAGGAGCCAGCCGACCAGCGGGATCGCCAGTATGCGCAGCAGGGTCAGCAGGTTCGGTAACCCGCGAACCAGGGTCCCTGCGCCTCCTGCAGCTCCGGGCTGCACCTTTGCCGCCAACATCGAAAACGCCGGGGCGACGCTCGGCCGCCGTGGCAGCCGAAGGCTACCGCTTTCCCCCCAGGCCCGCCACCCGTCGCCGATCCCGTGTTGAGCGTTTCCGGTTCGCGGGTAGACTCCGCACCCCCATGCGGAATTACGATTTTCTCGTGATCGGCGGCGGCATCGCCGGGATGACCTTCGCCCTTCGCGCGGCGCGGGACGGAAAGGTCGCGCTGCTTGCCAAGCGCGAGCTCGAAGAATCCAACACGAATTTCGCCCAGGGCGGCGTCGCCGCGGTCTGGAGCACGGAGGACGCGCCGGCTTCCCATGCCGCCGATACGATCGAGGCCGGGGCCGGCCTGTGCAACCGCCGCGTCGTCGACCTTGTGGTCAGCGAAGGCCCGGCCCGCATCCGCGAGCTCGTCGATCTCGGTGTTCGCTTTACGCTGAAGGCCGAGAACGGCCACGCCGCCGACTTCGACCTCGGCCTGGAAGGCGGGCACTCGCACCGGCGCATCCTCCACGCCGCCGACCACACCGGCCAGGAGATCGTCCGTGCGCTGGCCGCCGAAGTACGCAGCCACCCGAACATCGAGCTGTTCGAGAACCGCTTCGCGATCGACCTGCTGATCGACGAGAAATTCGGTTTTACCGACGGGCGTCCCCAGTGCTGGGGCGCTTACGTGCTGAACACCACCGACGGCAGTGTGGAGACGTTCACCGCACGCGCGACGATGCTGGCCACCGGCGGCACGGGCAAGGTGTACCTGTATACGTCGAATCCCGACGTCGCCTCCGGGGATGGCATCGCGATGGCGTGGCGCGCCGGTTGCCGCGTCGCCGACGTCGAGTTCATCCAGTTCCACCCGACGTGCCTGTACCATCCGCTGGCCAAGTCGTTCCTGGTTACCGAGGCGATGCGCGGCGAGGGCGCGGTGCTGCGCACGCCCGACGGCCACGCGTTCATGGCCAATTACGATCCGCGCGCCGAGCTGGCCCCCCGCGACATCGTCGCGCGCGCGATCGACAGCGAGATGAAGCGCCGCGGCCTCGACAACGTGCTGCTCGACGTCACGTCACTCGGCCGCGATTTCCTGAAGCAGCGCTTCCCGGTCATTTACGAGCGCTGCCTGGGATATGGCATCGACATCACGACCACGCCGATCCCGGTGGTGCCCGCCGCCCATTACATGTGCGGCGGCGTGATCGCGGGAATCGACGGCGAAACCTCGATCGACCGCCTCTATGCCGCCGGCGAAGTCGCGATGACGGGGCTTCACGGCGCGAACCGCCTGGCGTCCAACTCCCTGCTCGAAGGCGTCGTGTTCGGACACCGCGCGGCGATCCACGCCGCTGCAAGGCTCGCCGACGACGCGCGCACGGCGCCTTCCCTGCCGCCATGGACTTCCGGCAACGCGGTCGACATCAATGAATCGGTCGTCATCACGCACAACTGGGACGAGATCCGCCGCCTGATGTGGAACTACGTCGGCATCGTGCGCAGCGATCGCCGCCTTGCGCGCGCCGCCTCGCGCATCACGATGCTGCGCGAGGAGATCCAGCAGTACTACCGCGATTTCTTCGTGACTCGCGACCTGCTCGAACTGCGCAACATCGCGCAGGTGGCCGAGCTGATCATCCGCGCCTCGCGCACTCGCCGCGAAAGCCGCGGCCTGCACTACAACATCGACTGCCCGGAGCGCGACGACCTGCACTGGCTGCGCCACACCGTGCTTTAGCAGGCTGCGGGAAGCCCCTCCCAGCCAGCGCAGGGTCAGCTTCTGCCGGCGATCGGGGACAACTCGGTGGCGTGGAAGAGGCGCATCTGGCGCGTTTCCTGGTCGTGGTTGACGGTCACCGGGTAGTCGCGCGTGAAGCAGGCGTCGCAGAAGCCGGCCGAAGTCCGCGCGCCGGTCGGCTGGAACGCGTAGAGCCCTTCGTGCGAAAGGTAGGCCAGGCTGTCGGCCTGGATGTACTCGCGGATCTGTTCGATCGACAGGTTGTTCGCGATCAGCTCCCCGTGCGTCGGCGTGTCGACGCCGAAGTAGCAAGGGCTGATCGTCGGCGGCGCGCTGATGCGCACGTGCACTTCCTTGGCTCCGGCCGAGCGGATCATCCGGACGATCTTGCGGCTGGTGGTGCCGCGCACGATCGAATCGTCGATGACGATGACCCGCTTTCCCTCGAGCACGTGGCGCTGGGCGTTGAGCTTCACCTTGACGCCGAAGTTGCGGATCGAATCCTTCGGCTCGATGAACGTGCGACCGACGTAGTGGTTGCGGATCAGTCCCATCTCGAACGGCAGTCCCGACTGCTCGGCAAAGCCGAGCGCAGCCGGCACGCCGGAGTCGGGCACGGGAATGACGATGTCGGCCGGAATCAGCGTCTCGCGCGCGAGCTGGCGGCCGATTTCCTTGCGCACCTCGTAGACGTTGCGGCCGAACACGTTGGAATCCGGCCTGGCAAAATAGACGTACTCGAAGATGCAGGCCCTGGTCGGCACGTGCGTGAACGGATGCGTCGAGCGCACTTCGTCGCCGCGGATGTGCAGCACTTCGCCCGGCTCGATCTCGCGGACGTACTCGGCCTCGACGAGATCGAGCGCGCAAGTCTCGGAGACGACCACCCAGCCGCCGCCCGGGAAGCGCCCGAGCGCCATCGGCCGGAAGCCGTGCGGATCGCGCGCAGCAATCAGCTCTTCTTCGGTCAGGAACAGCACGCAGTAGGCGCCCTCGACCTGGGCCAGCGCGTCGACGACGCGCTCGACCAGCGAGCTTCGCCGCGAGCCGGCAACCAGGTGCACGAGCACCTCGGTGTCGGACGTGGACTGGAAAATCGAGCCGGTCTCCTCGAGGCGGCGGCGGATCTCCTGCGCGTTGACGAAATTGCCGTTGTGACAGACGGCGAGGCTTCCGAGCGAGAACTCGGCGACCAGCGGTTGCGTGTTTCGCAGCAGGGTCTCGCCCGCGGTCGAGTAACGGTTGTGACCGATCGCCGAGTTGCCTTCGAGGCGACGGATCACGCTTTCATGGAAGACGTCGGCGACCAGGCCGAGCCCGCGGTGGCTGATCAGCGCCTTTCCGTTGCTCGAAACGATGCCCGAGCCTTCCTGGCCGCGGTGCTGCATTGCATACAGGCCGAGGTAGGCCAGGTTGGCCGCTTCTTCGTGGCCGTAGATGCCGACGACGGCGCACTCTTCGTGGAAGCGGTCGTCGGGGTCGGCAAGCGGCGAGTTCGGCTCAGGCGCGGCCTGCACCGGCGCCTGTGCTTCGGGTTTCTCCGCCGAAAGATTGGCGGGAATCCTGCTGTCGCTGCCCTTCATGTTCTTCTCTCCCGGCGGCTGGCTATGGGATCGTCGTCCCGTCGCCGGCCTGCCCGCTAGCCCGCAGCCCGCGCTTCCTCGGGAAGGTCCGCGTGCGCAATTTGCGGCAGCGTGCCTTCCCACTTCTCGCGAAGACGCGCCACGGCAACATCGACGAGGCTCGCCTGGCTCTTCGCGTCACGAATGACGATCCTGTCGCCACCACTGGTGCCGACCGCGCGGCATGGCACGCCGGCCGCAGCGGCCCTTGCCTCTACTGAGGCGGCACGCGCGGCCGCGATGCTTACGAGGATGCGGCAACCGCTCTCACCGAACAGTGCGCGATCGGGGCGGTCCTCCACTTGGACGTCGATGTGGCAGCCGCTGTTCGATGCCAGGCATATCTCCGCGACCGCCGTCGCCAGCCCACCGTCTGCCACGTCGTGGGCGCTGGTGACGATGCCTTCGGCAATGAGATCGCTGACGAGCTCGCCGAGGCGGCGCTCGCCCGCAAGGTCGATGGCTGGAGGATGGTCCCCGGTCTGGCCGTACCGCGACGCAAGGTACTCGGACCCTTCGAGCTCGGGGCGTCCGCCGCCAAGAAGCAGGATGCGCGATTCGGCGCCGTCGAATGCGATGCGGGCAACGCGCGAGGCGCTGGCGGCAAGGCCAACCATCGCGATCGTCGGCGTCGGCGGGATCGAGGCCCCCTGGGTGTCGTTGTAGAAGCTGACGTTGCCGGAGATGACTGCAATGTCGTAGGCGCGGCACGCTTCGGCCATGCCGTCGATCGCGCGCGAAAACTGCCACATGACCGCGGGCTTTTCGGGGCTGCCGAAGTTGAGGCAGTCGCTGACGGCCAGCGGCCTGGCTCCCGTCACGTAGATGTTGCGCGCGGCCTCGGCCACGGCGTGCTGGGTGCCGACGAACGGATCGAGGGTTACCCAGCGCGAGTTGCAGTCGCAGCTCATCGCGAGCGCACCACCGGTTTCACGCACGCGGATCACTCCCGCGTCGCCTCCGGGATGCACGAGCGTGTCGGCTCCGACATAGGAGTCGTACTGCTGGATCACCCACCGCTTGCTGCACAGGTTCGGGGACGACATGAGCGCGAGCAGCTCCTGGCCGAGGTCCTTCGGACGCGGCAGCGCGTCGGCACGCAAAGCAGGAGGCCTGGCAGCGGGCTCCCCGATCGGGCGATCGTACTTCGGCGCGGCGTCGGTCAGGGCCGGGACGGGGATGGAGACGACCGTCTGTCCGCGATGCAGCGCCTCGAAGCGACCGGTGTCGGTAATGACGCCGGCGGCAACGCAATCGAGCCCCCAGCGTTCGAAGATGCGACCGACATTTTCTTCGCAGCCCTTGCGCACGACCAGCACCATGCGCTCCTGCGACTCCGACAGCAGCATCTCGTACGGCGTGAGGTCGGCTTCGCGAAGTGGAATCCGGTCGAGGTCGAGGCGAATGCCGACGCCGCCGCGCGATGCCATCTCGACCGATGAGCTCGTCAATCCCGCCGCGCCCATGTCCTGGATCGCGACGACGTCGTCGCCTTCGAGCACCTCGAGGCACGCTTCGATCAGCACGCTCTCGGTAAACGGGTCTCCGACCTGCACGGTCGGCTTCATCTGCTCGGACTCTTCCTTGAATTCGCTGGATGCGAGCAGGCTCGCCCCGTGAATGCCGTCGCGACCGGTCTTCGAGCCGACGTAAAGCACGGGGTTTCCCGTACCGCTGGCCACGGCGCGGAAGATGCGGTCGGCGCGCACGATCCCGAGCGTGAACGCGTTGACGAGGATGTTGCCGTTGTAGCCGGCATCGAAGCTGATTTCGCCGCCGAGCGTTGCCACACCGACCGAATTGCCGTAACCGCCGATGCCGGCAACGACTCCGCGCAGCAGCGACGGCGTCTTTTCGTGCCCGGCCTCGCCGAAGCGCAGCGAGTTCATGTTGGCCACCGGCCGCGCGCCCATCGTGAACACGTCGCGCAGGATGCCGCCGACGCCGGTGGCCGCGCCCTGGTACGGTTCGATGTACGACGGATGGTTGTGGCTCTCGATCTTGAAGATCGCGGCCATGCCGCCGCCGATGTCGACCGCACCGGCGTTCTCGCCGGGCCCCTGCAGCACTGCCCTGCCCGCCTGCGGCAGCCTCTTCAGGTGCACGCGCGAGCTCTTGTAGCTGCAATGCTCGGACCACATCACCGAAAAGACGCCGAGCTCTTCGAACGTGGGCGTGCGGCCCCCGAGGTGCTCGACGATGCGGCGGTATTCGTCCGGGGTAAGGCCGTGCTCGACGGCCAGCGACTCATCGACGCTGCGCTTTTTCGGCGCCGCCGTCACGCCTGTCTCCGCTGGCCGCCGCTGGCGAGCCAGGCGTGCACCGACTGGAACAGCGGCAGCGCGTCGGCCGAGCTGCCGAGCGCCGCATCGACGGCGTGCTCGGGATGCGGCATCAGCCCGACGACGTTGCCGGCGTCGTTGGCAATGCCGGCGATGTCATTCAGCGAGCCGTTCGGCGCCCCGTCTGCGTAGCGGAAAATCACGCGGCCCTCGCGCTCGAGACGGGCCAGCTCCGCGTCGCTGGCAACGAAGCAGCCTTCGCCGTTCTTGATCGGGATCGACATCACCTGGCCCTGGCGGCAACCGACCGTGAACGCCGTACCAGTATTCTCGACCCGGATTCGCTCGCTCCTGCAAAGGAAGCGCAGCTCGCTGTTCCTCACCAGGGCGCCGGGAAGCAGCCCCGCTTCGCACAGGATCTGGAAACCGTTGCAGATGCCGAGCACCGGTCCGCCGGCTCGCGCATGGGCCGCCACGGCGCGCATGACCGGGGAGAAACGCGCCATCGCGCCACAACGCAGGTAGTCGCCGTACGAGAAACCTCCCGGCAGCACCACGGCGTCGGCGCCGCGGATCGACTCGTCGCCGTGCCACAGCATCGCGACGTCGTCGCCGACGACGCCGCGCAGCGCGTAGGCCGCGTCGCGCTCGTCACAGGAGCCGGGAAAGACGACGACGCCCCACTTCACGGCCTGGCACCGTCCTCGGCCAGCTCGAACCGGTAGTCCTCGATGACCTCGTTGGCCAGCAGGCGCCTGCACATCTCGTCGACGCGAGTGGCGACCTCTTCGCGACTCCCCTTCTCGACCTTGAGCTCGATCAGCTTTCCGAGGCGCGCGTCGGCGACCTCGCTGTAACCGAGGCTGTGCAACGAAGCGGCCACCGCCTTTCCCTGGGGATCGAGAATGGCCTTCTTCGGCATCACGAACACGCGAACCAGTGTCACTATGCTCTCCTCACCGCCGCTGACCCTTGCGTCTTCACCGCTCGCTTCACCGCTCGTCGCTGCGTCACACCGCCGTGCGGCGGTCGATCTCGACGTACGCCTCGGAGACCTCGCCGAGGTCCTGGCGGAAACGGTCCTTGTCGAGCTTCTTGCGCGTGGCGGCGTCCCAGAAACGGCAGGTGTCCGGGCAGATCTCGTCGCCGAGCAGCACGCGACCGTCCCTGGTGCGGCCGAACTCGAGCTTGAAGTCGACGAGCAGGATGCCGCGCTCGGCCATGAACGGCTTCAGGATCGAGTTGACGGCCAGCGTCTGGCGCCGGATCTCGGCCAGCTCCTTTTCGGTGGCCCACCCGAACGCCACCGCGTGATCGTCGTTGATCAGCGGATCGCCGAGCGCGTCGGACTTGTAGCAGAACTCGATGATCGGCCGCGGCGGCTCCTCGCCTTCGGGCCGTGCGAGCCGCTTCTGGCAGCTCCCGGTCACGATGTTCCGAAGAATCGTCTCCACCGGGATGATCGTCAGGCGCTCGACCAGCATTTCGCGGTCGTTCAGCGTGTCGACGTAGTGGTTGTCGATCCCCTTGCCCTTCAGCATCGTGAAGAAGCGCGCCGAGATGCGCTGGTTGAGCATCCCCTTCGATTCGATCGTTCCCTTCTTCTGCGCGTTGAACGCCGTCGCGTCGTCCTTGAAGTAGAAAATCAGCTTGGTCGGGTCGGTGGTCGCGTAGATCTTCTTCGCCTTGCCCTCGGCGATCATTTCGGTCCTGGTCGGTGCGCTCACGGGCGTTCCTCCGTTCCTCGGTCGATGATGGCGCCCACGTGGGTGAGCGCTTGGCGGACGTCGAATGCGTCGTCGATCTCGGCCTGCGTCAGGCGGCCGGCAATGTCCGGGTCGGCGGCGACGAAGCGGCGGAAGTCTCCCTCGGCCAGGGCGCAGCGCTGCACCCAGCCATAGGCGACCTCGCGCGGCGCGCCCTTGTCGACGAGCTTGAGCAGCAGGCGCTCGGAGGCCAGGCGCCCACCGGTAAGATCGAGGTTGCGCTGCATGTTCTCGGGCCTGACTTCCAGGCCGTCGACGATTCGCGCAAGTCGCGCGAGCATGAAGTCCAGCGCGATGGTCGAATCGGGCGCGATCACGCGCTCGGCCGACGAATGGCTGATGTCGCGTTCGTGCCACAGCGCGATGTTCTCGAGCGCGACCATCGCATTGGCGCGCACGATCCTTGCCAGCCCGCACAGGTTCTCGCTCAGGATCGGGTTGCGCTTGTGAGGCATCGCCGACGAGCCCTTCTGTCCCTTGCCGAACGGTTCGAGGGCTTCGAGGAGCTCGGTGCGCTGCAGGTGGCGGATTTCTGTCGCGAAGCGCTCGATGCCGCCGGCAACGACGGCCAGCGTCGTAAAGAACGCGGCGTGGCGGTCGCGCGGCACCACCTGGGTGGCCACCGGCTCCGGCGAAAGTCCGAGCTCGGAAAGGACCTCCGCCTCGATGTCCGGACCGTTGACTCCGTAGCTGCCGACCGCACCCGACAGCTTGCCGAATGCGATCTCCGACTTCGCGGCCACCAGGCGCCTGCGCGCACGCGACAACTCGCTGTACCAGCCGGCCATCTTCAGGCCGAACGTGATCGGTTGCGCGTGGATGCCGTGGCTGCGCCCGACCATCACCGTCTCGCGATGGTGCTGGGACTGGCGGCGCACCGCGGCGCGAAGCTCATCGAGCGTCGCGAGCAGGATGTCGGCAGCCTGGACGAGTTGAAGCGCGAACGCGGTGTCGACGACGTCCGACGACGTCATTCCGAAGTGCAGGTAGCGTCCGGCTTCGCCCACCGTCTCGGCGACGGCAGTGACGAACGCGATGACGTCGTGGTGCACGACCGCTTCGATCTCGTCGACGCGGGCCGCATCGACGCGCGCCTTGCTGCGGATTTCCTCGACGGCGGACTGCGGGATCGTGCCGCGCCGCGCGAGCGCAGCGCAGACCGCGATCTCGATCGCGAGCATCAGCTCGTAGCGGTGCTGGTCGCTCCAGACTGCTCCGATGGCCGGACGCGTGTACCTCGGTACCATCCCTCGTTCCTGGGTTCCCTGAATTGGGGTCAGGCACCAGAAGGGTGAGCCGGGCAACCGCGCGCCGGTGCCTGACTCGAAAGCTCTGGTGCCAGACCCCAAGCCAGGCGCGAGCCAGGCTGCGATCCGAGCGTGATCCGGCCGGTGAAGCCGCGTTTCTGGCTTCTGGCAGAGCGAAAAGCCACCGCTTCGCCGGCCGATCCCCTGCTGCCTGCACAGCCGGCGCCGGGCGCGAGCAGCGTGTCAGCAGGAAGTGTGGCCGAAACCGCCGTCGCCGCGCGGCGTCGCGTCCAGCTCGTCGACCTCTTCGAGCACGCAGTGTGCGACGGGACAGATGACGAGCTGTGCGATTCGCTGGCCGGGCTCGATTCGAACCGGCTCAGCCGAAAGGTTGATCAACAGGACCGCGACCTCGCCGCGATAGTCCGGATCGATCGTTCCCGGGGCGTTCGGGATGCTGAGGCCTTGCCGGAGCGCGAGCCCGCTGCGCGGGCGAACCTGACCCTCGTATCCGCGGGGGATCGAAATCGCAAACCCGCATGGAACAAGGCGTCTTTGGCCGGGAGCGAGGTCGAGCGGCGCATCGATGGCGGCAGGAAGGTCCATCCCGACGGCGCCGTCGGTCATTGCACGCGGAAGCTCGACGCGCACGTTGCCGACGCGGCGAACGGCAATCCGCAGCGGCTCACCGGCGCGTGACATCGGCCTGTCAGGCTGCGGGCAGCGCGACGGCGTCGGCTTCGAGATCGCCGAGCAGCACCGCGGCCGCCCTCTCGAAGTCGAACAGCTCGCGAGCAAGGGAAACCATGTCGTCGTTGGTCACGGCCTCGATCGCCCGCGTGATCTCGTCGAGCTCGATCGGCCGGTCGTAGTACAGCATGTTGCGGCCGATGCGCGTCATGCGGCTGTCGGTGGTTTCCAGCGACAGCGGGATGCTTCCGATGAGCTGGGTCTTGACCCTTTCGAGCTCGCCGGCGCCGAGCCCTTCGCGCGCGATCGAGCGCAGCTCGTCGAAGATGAGCCCGGTCACTTCGGCAACCGAATCGCGGCCGCACGCAGCGTAGAATCCGGTGTACCCGATCTCCCGGTACGGGGCCTGGAACGCGTAGACCGTGTACGCCTTGCCGCGCTCTTCGCGAATGCGCTGGAACAGGCGCGAGCTCATGCCGCCGCCGAGCGCCGCGATCAGTACCTCGCCGGCCTCCCGGCGCGGATCCAGCATCGACAGGCCCGGCATGCCAATCGTCAAGTGGGCCTGTTCGATCTCGCGACGAACGAGGTAGAGACCGGGATGGAAATCGGGACGATCGGGCCCGCGGTCGACGTCGCTGCCCGGCTCCATGGCGCCAAAGATGCGACGGCAGCTCGCGACCAGGTCGTCGTGATCGATGCGTCCGGCCGCCGCGACGATCAGCCGCCCGGGACGGCGGAAATCGCGAAGGAAGCCGAGGATGTCGTCGCGCCCGATGCGCTCGACGCTGGCAACCGACCCGGCCACGGGCCAGCCTAGGCGGTGCCCCGGCCAGTAGCATTCGAGCAGGTGGTCGTGGGAGAACTCCTCGGGGTCGTCTTCGACGTCGAGGATCTCCTGGACGATGACTTCGCGCTCGAGCTCGATGTCTTCCGGTCGCGGCTCTGCGTGCAGTACGAGGTCGGAAAGCACGTCCAGCGCGGTGGCCGTCTCGTCGGCGAGCACGCGCGCGTGGTAGCACGTGTACTCCTTGTCGGTGAACGCATCGATGCTGCCGCCGCGGCATTCGATCTCTTCGGCGATCTGCCGCGCCGAGCGCCGCGGCGTCCCCTTGAAGAGCAGGTGCTCGACGAAGTGGGCGACGCCCGCGATGCGCTCGTCCTCGTAGCTCGAGCCGGTGTCGGCCCAGATGCCGATCGACGCCGACGGTGCGTCCCGAACGGTCTCGGTGACGACCCTCAGCCCGTTCTCGAGGCGCGTCGCGCGAAGAAGATCGCTCAAGCGCTCTCCTTTTCCCTTTCGGCCATCTCGCGCCGCGCCTCCTTCAGGCTCAGGCGGATCTTGCCCTGGCGGTCCACTTCGAGGACCTTGACCGGAATCTTGTCGCCTTCCTTCAGGAACTCGCGCACGTTCTCGACGCGCTTCTCGTCGATCTGCGAGATGTGCAGCAGGCCGTCGGTGCCGGGCAGGATCTCGACGAAAGCGCCGAAGTCGGCGATGCGCCGGACGGTGCCGTTGTAGACGCGCCCCACTTCCGGGCTGGCGGTGATGCCCTGGATGATGTCGATGGCCTGGCGCATCGCCGTGCCGTCGGACGACGCCACCAGCACGGTGCCGTCGTCGGAGACGTCGATCTTGCAGCCGGTCTGCTCGACGATGCCGCGGATCACCTTGCCGCCGGGTCCGATCAGGTCGCGGATCTTGTCCGGGTGGATGCGCATCGTCTCGATGCGAGGCGCATGCTCGGACATCTCGCCGCGCGGCGTGGAAAGGGCCTTGGCCATCTCCGACAACACGTGCAGGCGGGCGGTGCGCGCCTTGTAGAGCGCGTCACGCATCACCTCGCGAGGAATGCCCGCGATCTTGATGTCCATCTGCACGGCCGTCACGCCTTTTCCCGTGCCGGCCACCTTGAAGTCCATGTCTCCAAGATGATCCTCGTCGCCGAGGATATCGGTCAACACCGAATATTTGCCGTCTTCGAAGATCAGCCCCATCGCCACGCCCGCCACGGCCCCCTTGATGGGGACACCGGCGTCCATCAGCGACAGCGAGGCTCCGCACACCGTCGCCATCGACGACGAGCCGTTGGACTCGGTGATCTCCGAGACCACGCGCAGCGTGTACGGGAACTCTTCGGCGCTCGGGAGCACCGCCGAGATGGCCCTCTCCGCAAGAGCGCCGTGGCCGATCTCGCGGCGCCCGGCCGATCGCAGCATCTTGGCCTCGCCGACGCTGTAGGGCGGGAAGTTGTAGTGCAGCATGAAGCGCTTCTTGATGTCGCCGAGAAGCGCGTCGATGCGCTGGACGTCGGACGATGTGCCGAGAGTCGCGACGACGATCGCCTGGGTCTCGCCGCGCGTGAACAGCGCGCTTCCGTGCGTGCGCGGCAGCACCGAGGTCTCGACCGAGATCGGTCGCACGACGTCGAGGGTGCGGCCGTCGACACGCTTGCCCGCCTTGGCGATGTCCATGCGGACGATGTCTTCCTTGACTCTCGAGTAGGCGCGCGAGACTTCCGAGCCGCGCTCGGCCAGCTCCTCGGGCACCGAGGCCTTGAACTCGGCCTTGGCCTTGTCGAGGTTCGCGTAGCGCTCGAGCTTCTCGGTGAACGAGTACGCCTTGCGCAGGCCGGGCTCGGCCAGCTCGCGCACTCGCGCCAGCACGTCGTCGGAAACGGTCGGAGCGACGAACTCGCGCTTGCCCCTTCCGGCCAGCTTGCGCAGCTCGTCCTGCATGCGGCAGATGGGCACGATCTGGTCGGCGCCGAAGTACAGCGCCTCGAGCAGCTCGTCCTCGGGAATCTGCTGACCGCCGCCTTCGACCATCACGATGCTGTCGCTCTTGGCGGCGATCAGGATGTTGATGTCGCTGGTCTCGAGGTCGTCCAGGGACGGGTTGGCCACCAGCTTTCCGCCGATGCGGCCGACGCGCACGCCGCCGATGGGGCCGTCGAATGGAATGTTCGAGATGTGCAGGGCCGCCGAGGCGCCGATCAGGCTGAGCACGTCCGGCGAGCCGGCGCGGTCGGCCGACAGCACGGTGGCGATCACCTGGGTCTCGTACATGTACCCTTCGGGGAACAGCGGTCGGATCGGCCGGTCGATGCAGCGGCAGATCAGGATTTCGTCGGCGCTCTGGCGTCCTTCGCGCTTGAAGAATCCGCCGGGGATCTTTCCGGCCGCAAACGCCTTTTCCTGGTACTCGACGGTGAGCGGGAAAAAGTCCTGGCCTTCGCGCATCGTGCGAAGCGAGACGGCCGAGATGAGTACGACGGTGTCGTTGTAGGTTGCAAGCACGGCTCCGTCGGCCTGCTTGGCAACACGGCCGGTTTCGAGCGAAAGCCTGCGGCCGCCGATTTCGAGGGCTACTTCATGCCTCATGAGTTTCTTCTCCTAACTGCGGCGAGCGCAAGTCTGCGCCCGCCGATGACCATTAATGTTCTTCGGTCGGGAGAAGAGGTTTATGGACGCGCGAAATGCTTACTTGCGGAGGCCCAGACGGTCGAGCAGCGTCACGTAAACGGCGTGATCCGTTCGCTTGACGTAGTCCAGGAGTCGGCGGCGCTGGCTCACCAGCTTGAGCAGTCCGCGGCGCGAGTGATGGTCCTTGGTATGGACCTTGAAGTGCTCCGTGAGATGCGCGATGCGCTGGCTCAATAGAGCGATCTGCACCTCAGGCGAGCCGGAATCGGTATCATGCCGCCGGTACGCCGAGATGAGCTCTTGCTTCGCTTGATTTTCTTCGAGACTGCTAGTCACGAGATTCGCTTCGTTCCTTTTCCTCTTCTTCCATTTGCGAGACGGCGGCAGATAACAGGAACTCCCGGGGAGGGCAAGGCGCCGCGCTGCGGCGGGCCGCCTGCGTGAAAACTCTTTCGAGTTTCCACAGGCCCTCGTGCATCCCGGCCACGGCCACGAGGTCGCTGCCGCAGACCACGCGCACCCGTTCGCCGCTGCGCCCCGAGCCGAGGCCGCCGAGGGCGCGCTGGCGTCCCTGGCGCAGGTCCAGGGCCGCTTCCGCTGCCACTTCCACGAGGCGCAGGTGGGCCAGGGCATCGACCAGCGGGACAAGCGCCGTGGCGGGGTCCTCCATGGCTGCCAGGGTCTCCAGCGTGACCGAGCTTTCGACAGCCAGGCGCCCTACCCGCGTCCGCCTGAGCTCCTGGAGCACCGCCCCGCAGCCCAGCGCAGCGCCGAGATCGCGGGCCAGGCTTCTTACGTAGAAGCCTTTCGAGCAGTCGATCGTGATCGTTGCGGTGTCGGTTCCCGCCGCGTGAAGCTCGAGACGGTCCACGCGCACCGGCCTCGCCTCCAGCTCAGGCGCCTCGCCGAGGCGCGCCAGCTCGTACATCGGGCGTCCGTCCCTCTTGATCGCGGAGAACGCCGGCGGCACCTGCACGATCTCGCCGCGAAACGCGGCGGCGAGCCCCTCGAGCACGGCGTCGTCGAACGGTGGAACGGGCACGCGCCCGGTTTCGGTTCCCGTGCGATCGAGCGTGTCGGTCGTCACACCGAAGCGGATCGTGCCGCAGTAACTCTTGTCGCTGTCGGTGAGATAGCCGGCGAGCTTGGTGGCCTCGCCGAGCGCGAGCGGGAGAAGTCCGGTCGCAAACGGATCGAGCGTGCCGGTATGGCCGGCTTTTACGCCGCCGAAAATGCGGCGCGCCTTGGCAACGACAGCCGCCGAGCTGATGCCGGCAGGCTTGTCGACCAGAAGCAGGCCGTCGGCTCCCGGTACGGTGCGAGGACGACGTCCCATCAGTTTTCGCGCTCCTGGCGAAGCAGCTTGTCGATGCGTTCGGCGGTGTGAATCGACTCGTCGTATTCGAACATCAGCGCGGGCGCGTAGCGGAGCTCCAGGCGCTGGGCCACTTCACGGCGAAGGAACCCGGAGGCGGCCTTCAGGCCCTCGCGCGCAGCCTCCACCGCGACGTTGTCGCCGAGCACCGAAAAGAATACGCGAACGGTACGAAGGTCGTCGGTCGCCTTGGCGGACGTGAACGTGATGCCGGCCAGGCGCGGGTCGTGCACACCGTGCTCGATCACGGTGGCCAGCGCCTGTACGACCTGGCGACCGACTCTTTCTGCCCTGCGTCCCGACATGACGTTCCAATCTAATGCGGCTTGCCGGAAAACGGCATCTGGCGGCCCGCTGGTGCTCAGCAATTGAGGAACTCGTAACTTTCGCGGCCAGGCTCGGCCAACCCGGTCGAGGCCACGAATTCGGATACTTCGCGCAGGCAGCGGTCGACGTGGTCCCGGTCATTGCCGACTTGCGCCACGCCGAGCACGATCGTCTGCCATATGTCCTGCTCGTCGACCTCGGCCACCGAGACGTTGAACTTGGCTTCGACGCGCGCCTTGATCGATCGCAGCACCGCGCGCTTTCCCTTGAGGGAGTGGTTCTCGCGCAGGTACAGCGTGAGCCTCAGCACCCCGACGACCACGGTCTTGCGGCCCGGCGCCGCCGCTCAGGCGCGCGCCGCCGTCTCGGCTTTCGGCGCACCCAGCGTGCGCTTGATCTCCTCGACGCGGTAGACCTCGATGAGATCGCCGACCTTGACGTCGTTGAAGCGCTCCAGCCCGATGCCGCACTCGTAGCCGGTCTGCACCTCGCGCGCGTCGTCCTTGAAGCGGCGCAGGCTGGACAGGCGACCGGAGTGCACGACACGGCCGTCGCGGATCACGCGGCAGGGCCTGGCGCGCGTGATGGTGCCGTCGACGACGTAGCAGCCGGCGATGGTGCCGCCGGGGATGCTGAACGTATTGCGGACCTCGGCGCGGCCTTCGTAGACTTCCTTCTGCTCGGGCGCGAGCAGGCCTTCCAGGGCCGCCTTCACTTCGTCGATCAGCTCGTAGATCACCGTGTGAAGCCGGATGTCGACGCCTTCGCGCTCGGCGAGCTGGCGCGCCTTGCCCTCGGGCCGCACGTGGAAGCCGGCGATGATCGCGTTGGACGCCATCGCGAGCTGCACGTCGGATTCGTTGATGGCACCGACGCCGCCGTGGATCACGCGCAACGACACTTCGTCGTTCGAAAGCTTCTCGAGCGAAGTCTTGATCGCCTCGACGGATCCATCGACGTCCCCCTTGAGGACGATGCTGAGTTCGAGCGCGTCTCCCGCCCCGCTCATGCGGCGCTGCAGGTCTTCGAGCGACATTCGCGTCGTGGTGGTCATCGACGACTTGCGCGTCGATTCGCGGCGGAATTCGGCAACCTGGGAGGCCTTCGACGGATCCTCGACGACGACGAACGGATCGCCGGCCGACGGAACGCCGTCCAGGCCGATGATCTCGACAGGCGTCGAAGGACCGGCATTCTTGACGGGGCGACCCGCGTGGTCGCTCATCGCGCGCACGCGGCCGACGATCTCTCCGCAGACGAAGTGGTCGCCGTGCTTGAGCACGCCCTTCTGCACGAGCACCGTCGCGACAGGTCCGCGGCCGCGGTCCAGCCGCGATTCGACGACGGTGCCGACGGCGCGCGTGTCGGTCGGCGCGCGAAGGTCGAGGATCTCCGCTTGCAGCGAGATGGCCTCGAGCAGTTCGTCGATGCCGGTACGCTGGAGCGCCGAGACTTCGAGGTACTGGGTCTGGCCGCCCCACTCTTCTGGCTGCAGCCCGTAGTCGGTCAGCTGCTGCTTGACGCGTTCGGGATTGGCACCCGGTTTGTCGATCTTGTTGACCGCGACGATCACCGGCACCTCGGCGGCCTTCGCATGGTTGATGGCCTCGATCGTCTGCGGCATCACGCCGTCGTCGGCGGCGACCACCAGCACGACGATGTCGGTGACGCCTGCGCCGCGCGAGCGCATCGCGGTGAAGGCCGCGTGGCCCGGCGTATCGAGGAAGCAGATCGGTCCGATCTTCGACTCGACCATGTACGCACCGATGTGCTGGGTGATTCCACCCGACTCGCCGGCAACGACGTTCGCGTGGCGGATCGCATCCAGCAGCGAAGTCTTGCCGTGGTCGACGTGACCCATCACGGTGACGACCGGGGGCCGCGGCTCTCCTTCGCCCTCGGTGCCTTCGGTCTCGGTGATGTCGAGCAGATCCTCGACGTTGACCGCGGTGTTCTCGAGCGTGTAGCCGAATTCCTCGGCCGCGATCGTCGCCGTGTCGACGTCGAGCACGTCGTTGACGGTTTTCATCGCGCCGAGCCGCATCAGCTTGGCGAGCACCTCGCCGGCCTTGACGCCCATCGCGCGCGCCAGCTCGGCCGCCGTCGTGCTCTCGTTGACACGCACGACGCGCTTGCTGGCCTTCGGAACCGTCAGCTCGGTCTTGCGCAGCTTCTGGCCGGGGGAAGCCTTCTTCTTTCGCGGCCTGGCCTGGTGGGCCCTCTCGAGCGCGTCGAAGAGGTCTTCCTTGCGCACGACCTTGCGCTTCTTCTTGCGACCCTTGTCGGCGTCCTCGCTTTCCTTGGGCGCAGCCTTGTCACCGGTCGGCGCAGCGGGCGTGGCCTGGGTTGCGGTCTTGGCGGGAGTCGCCTTGCGCGTCAGGTCGATTCGCCCGAGCACACGCGGGCCGGTTCTCTTGACCGCACCTTCGACGACGGTTTCGGTCGCCGCCGGGGCCACGGCTTGTTCGCTGAGCAGCACGTCGCTGTAGGCGTCCGTGATCCGCTGCGCTTCGTCGGCGGAAACCTTGTCCGAGTATTCTTCTTCTTCGTGAGGCGCTGCGGGCCCGGGCTGCCCGGCGAGCTCCGGCGACGCGGCTTCGGGCTCCGTCTCGGCGGGAGCCGGCTCGGCGATGTGTGCGGCCGATGCAGCAGCTTCTTCTTGCGGTGCCGGCGAAGCCGACGGCAGCGGCGCGATTGGCGGCTCCGCGAGAATCGCATCGGTCACCGAAGCCATCGATTCGGTGGCCACGCGACCGGATGCGGCGTATCCGAACGGCGAGACGTCGAACATCGCCAGGGTCTCGGGAGCGACGTCGACCATCGTCGATACGCGGCGATTGCCGATACCGAGCGTCTGGGCCGGGCTGGCGGTCGCGGCGCCTTCCTCGTCCGACTTGCGGCGGACGCGCCGGATCACGACGGACGGCGCCGCGGCGGGCTTCGCCGGGGCTGTCTTGGCGGCCTGGGGACCGCCTCGTGCCGGTGTCTTTGCTCTGTCGCTGCCTGTTCGAGTCTCTGCCATACGTCCTTCTGCTTCCTTCGCCTCGCCGGGCCTCAGGCGTTGCTGCCGGCCAGTTCGCCGAGCGATTGTTCGAGCCTGCGCACGAGATCCGTGCGCGCGTCACGGTCGAGCTGCAGGCGAAGCGACCGCACGATTCCCCTGCTCTTGGCAAGGGCTGCGACACACTCGCCCCGCAGGTGCACGTACGCGCTGCGCCCCGTTCCGCTGCGACCGGACTGCCGCACGCAGCCGGCATCGTCCGCGCGCAGCCGCAGCAGGCGTTGCTGCGAATCTCGCGCCATGCAGCCGACGCAGGTTCGCGTCGGCGTGCTTCGTACTGGAGACGCTTGCGTCACGCTCCCTCGCCTGGCTGCGCGTCGGTGCCCGCCTCAGTCTCCGTCGCAGTCGCGGCTGCGGCCGCGGCTGCCTCGGCAGCTGCCGCAGCGGCTGCCCGCGCAAGCACGGCTTCGGCCGCTTCGGAGACGGCGCTGGTGATGCGGCGCACGATCTTCTCGCGGCGCTCGAGGCGGTCGGCGATGCGTGCGGCCTCGATCAGCGGCATGGCCTCTTCGCTGGTGCACTCGAGCACCTCGGCGATGTCTTCCGGCTTGCTGTTCGCCAGCTCGCCGGCCGACTTGTAGCCGTCGGCCAGAAGCAGCTCGGCGCGAAGGTCGGAGAGCCCTTCCACGCGGCGCAGCGAAAGGCGCGATTCCCTCTGCCAGCGCTCGTACTCGCTGTCGCTGTGCACGTCGAGCTTCCAGCGGGTCAGCTTGCCGGCCAGGCGCACGTTCTGTCCCTTGCGTCCGATCGCGAGCGAGAGCTGGTCGTCGGGCACGATCACTTCCATCGAGTGGTCGGCCTCGTCGATCACGATGCGCGATACCTTGGCAGGCGACAGCGCGCGGCAGACGAACTCGGTCTCGTCCGGCGTCCACGGCACGATGTCGATGCGCTCGCCGCGCAGCTCCTGGACGACGGCCTGGACGCGGCTTCCGCGCATGCCGACGCAGGCACCGACCGGGTCGACGTCGCTGTCGTTGGAGACGACGGCGATCTTGGCGCGGCCGCCGGGCTCGCGCACGACGTCCTTGATCTCGACGATGCCTTCGTAAACCTCGGGCACTTCCTGCTCGAACAGCTTGCTGACAAGAGCCGGGTTGGTGCGAGACAGCACGATCTGGGGCCCGCGGGCGTTCTCGTCGACGCGCAGCACCAGCGCGCGGATGCGGTCGCCCTGGCGGTAGCGCTCGCGCGGGATCTGCTCGCGCTCGGGCAGGATCGCGTCGACGTTGGGACGAAGCTGCACGATCAGGTTGCGCTTCTCGAAGCGCATGACGACGCCGGACTGGATCGTCCCCTCGTGCTGCTTGTACTCGCTGTAGATCATCGCGCGCTCGTGCTCTCGCACCTTCTGCACGATGTTCTGCTTGGCGGCCTGGGCCGCGATGCGCGAATCGGGCGGATCGAGCTTGGTCAGCAGCTCGTCGCCGATCTGGCACTCGGGATCGAACTGGGCCCGCGCCGATTCGAGGTCGATTTCGACGGCCGGGTTCTCGATCTCGCCGACGACCGTCTGGATCTTGAACAGGTCAATTTCGCCGGTGGCAGGGTCGAACTTGGCCTCGACGTTGATGTCCGCGCCGTGGGTCTTCTTGGCGGCAGACTTCATCGCCTCCTCGATCGTCTCGATGACGAGAGCGCGATCGATGCCTTTTTCCTTGCTGACCTGGTCGATGACCCGGAGGAACTCCGATTGCATTTTCTTTCCTCTCCGTGCCGCGCTTCAGCGCTTCTTCTTTTTCTTCGCGCCGCCGCTTTCGAACTCGAACTCGAGATTGGCCCGCTCGATGTCCCCGAGCGCGATCCTCGCGGTCACGCCGCTCTCGTCGGCGACCGTGACACCGGCGTCGTCGGCTTCCTCGAGGCGGCCGAGCCAGGTGCGCCGCCCGTCGACGGCCGCATGCTTGGTCCGGACGCGAACCTTGCGCCCGAGCACCCGCTGGAAGTGCTCGGGCCTCTTCAGCGGCCGGTTCAGCCCCGGCGAGGAGACCTCGAGCATGTAGCGGCCGTGGAGCACGTCGTAGGCATCCAGCCCGTCCCCGAGGCGCTCGCTGATGGCCCTGCAGTCGTCGATGCCGATCGGCCGCGACTCCTGCGGACTGTCGAGCAGCACCCGCACGAGAGGACTCGAACCGCTGCCGGAGATCTCGACGTCGAGGACCTCGAGGCCGTGCTCGGCGGCGATCGGTTCGGCGATCGCCACGATCCGCGAGACCCTGGAGACGTCGCTTGCCATTTCGCTTGCCGCCCGCTCGCCGCTGCGAGTCTCGCGGCTCCACCTTGCCGGGGCCACAAACAAAAAGAGGCGGGCGACGGGCCCACCTCCGCAATGCCCCGAACTAACCGGGGTCTAGTAACACGGCCGGGGTCCAGCCGCAAGGTCGCGGACCCCCTGCGGAGTCGCCGCCAAGGCGCACCCCGATCGACCCGGACAGCGTGCTTTGCGCGGCCTGCTAGGCCTGCTCGCCGCGCTCGTGGATCGTGGTCACGCCGGTCAGCTGGAACTTCTTTCGCCCGGCGGGAAGCTGGATGCTGACCTCGTCGCCCTCGACGCGCTTGAGAAGAGCCTGGCCGATGGGAGACGTCAGCGAGATCTTGCCGGCCGTAAGGTCGACCTCCTCGGCGAACACCATCTCGTAAGTCACGCTCTCTCCGCTGTCGAGGTCTTCGAGCTCGACGATGCTGCCGTACCCGACGACACCCTTCGGGATCGACGACATGTTGTACATCGACAGATCCTTGATACGCGCCTCGAGGTTGCCGACGCGGGCGCTGACCATGCCCTGCTTCTCCTTGGCGGCATGGTACTCAGCGTTTTCCTTGAGGTCGCCGTGCGCGCGCGCTTCTTCGATGATTTTCGGCAGCTCGATGTTGAGCTCGCGGCGCAGCGTGGCCAGCTCGGCCTGAAGGCGTTCGACGATCTTCAGCTTCTGCATGGGAGTTCCTGTGCCGGCGCCTCGGCGCCGCGGCCGGCTCAGCCGGCCAGTATGTCGCGGGCCAGGGTGCTGGCCGTCTTGCCGTCGTAGCGTCCGGCGTGGCGTTCTCCAAGGAGCTTCATCACCGGCCCGAGCGAGGTCGCACCGGTCTCGGTGACGATCGCGCGAATGGCCCCGCGCAGCTCGTCCTCGCTCATCGCGTTCGGCAGCAGGCCTTCGAGTACCGCGAGCAGCTCCTCGTGTTCGGCGACCTGGTCGGCGCGGTCGGCCTTGCGGGCAAAGTCCAGCGTCTCACGACACTGCTTGACCTCGCGCTGGATGAGCGCCGTCACGTCCCGCTCGGAAAGCTCGCCGCGCACCTCGATCATGCGGTTCTTGACGAGCGCGAGCACGGCGCGCAGCGCCCGCACGCGCATCGCGTCCTTCGCACGCATCGCAGCGGTCAGCCCCTCGCGCAGATCTTTCTCGTTCATCGTTCTTCTCTCACGACGTTCGCACCGCTTCCGGTCAGGCTGCGTTCATTCGCGCGCTGCTGCCTGGTGCAGCATGAGGCTTGCCTCCAGCGACAGCACCAAGGCCTCGAGTCCGTCCCAGCCCGCACCGCGCACGGTGCGCCGCTCGCGTCCGCTGCGGCCGCGCGCCTCGTGCTTGACGAAGCCCATTTCGGCGAGACGGTCGAGCCCGTTGCGCAGCATCACGTCGCTGGCGCCCTCGGACTTGGTGACCTCGCCGAGCAGCAGGCAGGTCTTGTAGTCCTTGCGGGCCTCCTCGAGCAAAGCCTTCTGCGTCATCCCGTCCGGGCCGAGCCGGTGCAGGCACGCCAGTGCCATGACGTAGTACGCCTCGCGAAAATTCTGCAGCACGCCCGAAAGCGCCGCGACCAGCGGATCGCCGGCATCCATCTCGCCGTCGCGCAGCGCACCGACTTCCTCGAGGTACGTGAAAAGGCGGTCCACCTGTCCGGCCAACTCGTTCTTTGACGGCAGCGGGAATTCGTACCGGAACAGGTCGAGCCACCACCAGACGCGGTCGATCAATTGTCCGAGCGGCACCTTTTCGCGCAGGCAGGTGACGACGAGCGACGGAACGAGAAACGCGTGGATCAGGTTGTTCTTGTAGAAGTCGAGCGCAAGGCGCCGGCCCTGGCGCACGACGAGCACTTCTTCGCGCCCGCGCGGCAGCACCTCGATGAGGCCGTTGGAGCTGAGAAAGCCCATGCTCTCGCGGAAAGTCCCGACGTTGCGCGACAGCGATGCCGTCGGCCGGATGCCGAGGAACGAAACCAGGCGCGCCAGCGCATTGGCCCGGTCGCGGAAGTCGCGGTAGCGGAAGCCCCAGTGCGGGGCGCCGAGCAGCACGGTGGCCGATACCGAAGTCGCGCCGGCCACTGCCGATGAGTTGACGTCGCGCAGGATGCGGAATCCGAGGCGCTGGATGAAGCGCCTCTTCTCCTCCTCGACCTCCGCGCTGGGGTTGTCTTCGCCAAAGCGCTGCCTGCGATCTGCGAGCTCGTCGCTGAGCGAGATCGGCTGCGCGAACGAGACGTACACCGAGCCGTACTTCTGCTTGAGGAAACGGCGCGCGCGCATCAGCCCCGACATGCTCTCGGGCTCTTTCTCCGCGCCGGCCAGCTCGGCCTGGTACGTCTCCTCCTCGACGATGCGGCCGTAGTGGATCGAGACCGGCACGAGGTACAGGTCGCGCCGCACGCCGGCGATGTACGCATTGATGATGGACGTCAGCATGCCGAGCTTCGGCGTCATGATCTTGCCGGTGCGGCTGCGTCCGCCTTCGATGAAGAACTCCTGCGTGTAGCCTTCGCGGATCAGGTATTGGAGGTAGCGGGCGAAGACGTGCTTGTAGAGCTCGTCGTCGCCGAAACTGCGGCGGATGAAGTACGCGCCGCTCGACCGGAAGATGTAGCCCATCGGGCCGAAGCCCATGTTTTCGCCCGCGGCGATGTGCGGCGGGCTGACGAAGTTCAGGTGGAACAGGTACGACAGGATCAGGTAGTCGAGGTGGCTGCGATGGCACGGCACCATGACGATCGGATGGTGCTTGGCCTTCTCGATCACCGTCTCGAAGCCGATCGTCTCCAGACCCTGGAACATGCGGTGCCAGATCTTGATGAAGCACCACGAGACGATCGCAAAGATGAAGCTGTTGTACTCCGCCGCCATCTCGTCGAAGATTTTCTCGGCGCGCTTGCGGACCTTGGCCTCGGCCAGGCCGTGCTCGGCGGCGTAGCTCGCGAGGAACAGTCGCGTTTCCTCGTTGCCGAACAGGATCGACTTGATCTTGCGCCGCGACATCAGCGCCGGCCCCATCACGACCCTCTCCTCGCGGTAGAGGAAGATCTGGATGGCGCGGGTCAGGCGCTTGGACAGGCGGTCTTCGCCGTCTCGCGCGTAGCGCTGCACGAACTCGCGCAGGCTGACCTCGGTGCCGACGGTGAGGAAGAGGTCCTTGCGGAAGAACCAGTACGTCAGCAGCTTGCGCCACTCGCTGACCACTTCGTGGGCGTTGTAGACGATCGCCGAAAGGCCGGCGTCGCGGCGGCGGAAGCTGTGGCCGCGAAACGGCGCCAGCGGCACGATGAACGTCTCGCGCCCGTCGCGCATGCGCAGGATGCGACGCAGGTATTCGCTGCCGGCCCTTGCGGCCGCTTCGTGCTCGGCGGCGCTCGCGCCGCCTTCGCGCGGCCCTCTCATGAACACCAGGACCGGCTGCCCGGCAGCGACGGCCGCAGCGAAGCTCTCGAGGTCCGACGGCGGTGCCGGAGCCGGCTGCTTCTCCCGGCGCCGCGCGCGCCAGTTCCTCAGCATGTCGCCGAACGGCGCCAGCGCCCACGGCGACATCCCGTTCGCGAAGACCGGCAGCGGCAGGTCCTCGCGGCGCAGGATGAAGTTGATCATGAAGTAGTCGACGAAGCTGTGGTGGCGCAGCACGTAGATGATGGTGCCGCGCTCGGCGAGGTCACGGATCTTCTCGACGAGCCGCTCGTTGACGACGGCGCGGCCGAACAGGCGGCGGCCGATGAATTCGGCGATGCGGTTCATGCGGCGTCGCATCGCCGAAGGATGCGGCGCGGGCGGCGCAGCGGGAGGCATCGCCTCGTTCGCCGGCGTCTCGACTTCGAACGGGGCGATCGTGGGACTCGTCGCGCTCACCGCAACTCTCCGAGACCCGCTTCTGCCAGCCGTGCCACCACGCTGCGAAGATCCTGGCAGCGCTCCCTGGCGCAGACCATCAACGCGTCGCCGGCATCGACGACGACGAGGTTGTCGACGCCGAGAAGAACGACCGGCTTGCCGCCGCTGGCGACGATGTTGGAGCCCGAATCGAGTGCCAGCAGGGGGTCGCGAGTCGCATTCGCGTTTCTGTCGGCCGGCCACAGCTCGGCCACGGAGTCCCAGCTTCCGATGTCCGACCAGGAAAACGACGCCGGGACCATCGCGACGCGGCGGCTCTTCTCGAGCACGCCGTAGTCGATCGAAATGGCAGGAAGCTCCCCGTAGATGCGATCGAGCGCCTTGGCCGGAATGCTTCGGCCACGCCTGGTGGCCTCCAGCCTGGCCAGCCCGGAGGCAAGCTCGGGAAGGTTGCCGGCAATCTCCTCGAGGATCACGTCGGCGCGCCAAGCGAAGATCCCGCAATTCCAGTAATAGTTCGAGTTGGCGACGTAACGCCTCGCCACGGCTGCTTTTGGCTTCTCGACGAAGGCGTCCACCTCGCGCGCGCCCGCGGCCCCGCGAACGGCGGCTCCGGCTCGAATGTAACCGTATCCGGTCGCCGGCGATTCGGGGCGAATGCCGAACGTGACGAGGCGGCGCGTGCGATCGGCCACCTCCAGCGCCTTTGCGAGATCCCCGCCGAAGGCCCCGCTGCGGCCACCGATCCGGTGGTCGGCAGATAGCACCGCCATGACGGCATCGGGACAGCGACGGCGGATTTCGGTTGCCGCCCACCCGATGCAGGCGGCCGTATTGCGCCCGACGGGCTCGGCCAGGATGCAGTCCTTCGCGATGCGCGGAAGCTCGCCGGCCACCTGGCGCCGATAGCGGCGGCTCGTGACGACGACGATGTTCGACGGCGGCACGACCCCCTTCAGGCGGGAAACGGTTTCGGCCAGCATCGACGTGGAAGACGTCAGTGCGAGAAGCTGCTTCGGTTTTGCCTCGCGACTCCACGGCCAGAAGCGGGTTCCGGAGCCGCCGGCCATGATGACAGCGAAGCGCCGCCGCCGATCCACGCCGCTGCGACGCGGGGCCCGAGAGGCCCCGGCCGGGACTTTCCTGCCATTTGTCACGGAGCGTCGATCCTCAACGTCCAGGGTCCGAAAAGCAAGCCGCCGGGCGTTGCCTCGCCGCCGCACGCTGCGTAGCGTCGAAGGGGTGAACGAAACGCCTTTTCGCTTTGTCGTCGCGCGCGGGGCCGAGCGCATCGACCGCCTCGTCGCAACGTCGACGGGATCGAGTCGTCGCACCGTGCGCGAATGGCTCGCCGCCGGCTGCGTGCGAATCGACGGGCGCGTCGCTGCAGCGGCCGACCGGCCGCCGGCGGGAGCGCAGGTGACCATCGACGAAGTCGCGCAGGCGGCGCAGCCGGCGGGGCACCTGCCCGCCCCGCGAGTGCTGATCGAGTCGGAAGACTGGACGGCGATCGCCAAACCGGCGGGCCTTCACTGCGAGCGCGGCAGATCCGCGGGAACCGTCGCCGATTTCCTGGAGTCACGCTACGGCGACCTGCGCTCGGTCGGCGAGCGCGCGGACGAGGCCGGCCTCGTCCATCGCATCGACCGGGATACCTCCGGTGTCGTCGTTGCTGCGCGAACTGCGGAGGTCTACCGGCGCCTGCGCGCCGCGTTCGGTGAAGACCGCGCGCGCAAGCAGTACCTCGCGCTGGCCTGCGGCAAGCTGGCCAGGCCGGTGACGATCGACGCGCCGCTCGCGCGCCGTGCGACGCGCATGGTGGTCGCCGGCCGGCACGACGAAGCCATCGCCGCCTCGACGCGGGTCGTGCCGCTCGAATCCGGCGACGGCTGGTGCCTGGTCGAAGCCTCGATGCGGACGGGTGCGATGCACCAGGTGCGAGTGCACCTTGCATGGCGGGGCCTGCCGCTGTTCGGAGATACGCTCTACGGTGGACCCGAGCTGCCGGGCTGCCGGCGCCAGGGCCAGCTACTTCACGCCATGCGCGTGGAGATCGAAGGAGAGCTCGACGTCGCGGCCGCAGCACCCGACGACTTCGTGCATGCGCTGGCGATCGTGCGCGGCGCAGCCGGCCGCGGCGCGGTCACTTCTTCTTCTTGAGAGGTGCGGCGCCCTTGGCCGCGGGCCGCGGGCGGGGAGCCGACTTTTTCTTGGAGGGCGCCGCCGCCGGCGCCTCCGGCTTTGCCGGCGCCGGCTTCCTCAGCGCCGTCTTGGCCGCCTCGGTCGCCAGCTTCGCGCAAGGATTGCAGGTGTTGGTCTTGTTGTCGGCATCCTCGACGAGCCCCTCGTCGAGATTGTGGCAGACCTTCTTGCAGCGATGGCAGACGAAGTAGATGCCCTCGAGCGTCTTGTTGATGCGCTCGCGGTTGAGGATGCGACCGGCGAGCTTCTGCACCCGTATGCCGAGAAGCTCGACGTACTGGTGCTTGATCTTCGCGCGTCCGGCTTCGTCGCGTGGAAGATCTTCCTCGGCGTCGACGTCGGCGGCGTCGGAGTCGTCGAACAGACTGAACTCGCCGTTGGTCGACGCGCCTTTCTTCTTGGCGCGCCCCACGAATTTTCTCAGCGGGTCCTCTGCTTGTAGCCGCAGGCTTTCTCGCAGACCCAGAACAACCCGCGATCGCCGTAACCGGCGAACATCACGATGCGGGCTTCGGAGCCGCAATCGGGACAGGCATGCTTGGTCTGGGTGGACGTCTTCTGTGCGGTCTTTGCTTTCTTGGCGCCCATGGCTTTCTCGCGCGGCCGGCTTTCGGAACCCGCCCCGCGCCTGTTTCCCGGAAGAACCGGGCGCGGGTGAACGCGGGATCATAGCGAGGATTGCGGGGCAGTCAACATAGCATTGCTTTGCAACCGCGCGGCAGATGCGAGAAGGCAGCGAAATGGCTTCCGGAAGCACAAACGAAGGATCTGCGACCGCCGCGACCGTTGACGGGCAGATCCGCAGGCTTCGCGACGGCGAGGCGGTGCTTCTGGTCGACCGGCGCGGCCGCCGGCAACTGAAGCGCCTGCGAGCCGGGCACCGCCTGACGATCCGGTCGTCGGTGCTGGCCTGCGACCGCATCATCGGCCTTCCGGAAGGCTCGCGGATCGGCGGCGGCCGCGACGAGGAATTCCTGGTCTTCCGGCCCGGTTACGCCGAGATCGTGCCGCTGCTCGAGCGCCCGGCCGAGCCGATCTTCGCAAAGGACGCGGGCCTGATCCTGACTCGCGGCGACATCCGCCCGGGGCAGACCGTCGTCGAGATCGGGGTCGGCTGCGGCGCGCTGTCGATGCTGCTGCACCGCGCGGTGCAGCCCGGCGGGCGCCTCGTCACGTACGAGATTCGCGAAGACTTCGCCGAAGAAGCCAGGCGCAACATGCAGCGCTTCGAGGGCGAGGCCGAGGCGTGGACGATCCGCATCCGGGACGCGGCAACGGGACTGGACGAGAAGGGCGTCGACCGCATCGTCATCGACGTACCCGACATCGCGGCGATGCTTGCGGCTGCCAGCGATGCCCTTCGCGACGGCGGCATCCTCGTCGCGTTCTCTCCGACGGTGATGCAGGTGCGCGCGACCCACGATCGCGCGGCGCAGTGCGCATTCACGCTGGCCGAAACGTTCGAAGTGCTCGAGCGGCGCTGGCACATCGATGCCGTCAGCATGAGGCCCGACCACCGCATGGTCGCTCACACCGGCTTTCTTACCGTGATGCGCCGCCTCGCGCGTTAGCGCCCTGAGCCAGTCCGCGACGACGCCAGCCAGCGTGGCAGCTCGCGCACGTCCGGAAGGATCGCCAGTGCAGGCGAGAGCGCAGTCTCGTCGGGATGGATCCACAGCGCGGACAGTCCCGCACGCGTCGCTCCCTCGATGTCCTCGACGAGCGTGTCTCCGATGTAGAGGCATCGGGACGGCGCGGCTTGCATGCGCTCGCAGGTGCGCGCGAAGATCTCCGTTGCCGGCTTTCGCAGGCCTTCTTCCTCGGAAATCACGATGACGTCGAATGCCGCGTCCAGTCCGGCCTGCGCGAGCACGCGCCGGGCGGTAGCGGCGCAGTCGAAATTCGACAGCAGCGCCAGCCGGTGCGTGCGCGAAAGCTCGCGCAGCAGGTCGCGCCGGTCCGGCGGGCACACCACCGCGCCGGCCAGGCTGTCCATGTGGCGGCGCGCAAGCTCGACGCTCCACGCAAAGGCCGATGCCGGATCGGCGCCGAGTGCGACGAGCGTGCGTTCGAATCGCACGCGGCTCGGGATCTCGACCTGCGCGCGTCGTTTTTCCTCGCCGATCGCGATCGACACCCGGCGCAGCTCCTCGAGGAAGGCGGGCGGCGTTATTGCAGGCAGCCACTGGCGGAGCAGCGCCGCGAGATCGCGGATCGTCATCGGCACGCTGCGGCCTTCGATCTGCGCCGTCGGCACCCTCGTGTCGTCGAAGAACACCAGGGTCCCGAAGAGGTCGAAGACCAGGATGCCGGGCAAGACGTCAGGCAGGACGTCAGGCAAGATGTCAGGGAGGATGTCAGGCAAGACGTCAGGCACGATGTCAGGGAGGATGTCAGGCATCGTCGCGGCGCCGGGCCAGCAGCCTTCCGCTGAGCGCGAGCAGCACGATGCCGCCGCCGAGCACGACGGCGTTGAGGTTCACCGAGCGGTGGTGCAGCTCCTGGAAGCGCGGCACCTCTGCCTCGACTCCGCGAATGCGCGCCATTTCGGGATGGATGACGAGCGTCGTCCACGCCTGCGAAGCGACCATCACCAGCAGCAGCATGAAGGCCGCGTGCCAGCGGCGGCCGCCGCCGCGCGACAGCGCCCATGCAGAGAGAGTTG
The DNA here is from genome assembly GCA_036493895.1 of Candidatus Binatia bacterium. NCBI lineage: Bacteria > Candidatus Binatota > Binatia (SeqCode) > Binatia bacterium. The sequence goes on from DASXOZ010000070.1 coordinate 51,325, forward strand.
CGACGACCCCGACAGCAAGGCCCGCGCGGAAGTAGATCGGAAAGACGATCGCCGCGATGCGCCCCGCATCCGACGGTGGCATGTTGAGGAACAGCGCAGGAAGCACGCCGGCCGTGAAGAACGCCGAGCCGCCGATCCAGAGCGACAGCGAGAAGACGTAGATCGAGACGAGCCACGGGCGCGACGGCGACTCGAGAGAAGTCGAGAACCCCTCGCCCACATTTGCCGGATCGGTCATTTCTGCGACGCTACTCAACCCGCGGTGCCCAGTCGATCCCGAGAAGCGAGCAGGCGGCCCGCGCGGCCCGGGACGCTCCAGCCCAATCGGCCGGCAGTGGCCGCTCTGCTGCCTCGAGCGCCGCGAGCGCGTCTTCCCAGCCGCCGCTGGCCAGATCCTGCGCGGAGATCGACGCCGTACCTGCCCGTCGCGCCAAGTGCTGCTCGAGCACGGTATTTTCCGGAAAGCCCGGCCGCGGCACGTAAAGGAACCTTGCGCCGGCAGCATCGACGTCGCTGATCAGCCCGTAGCCCGGCTTTCCGACGATCACGTCGGCGGCCGCGATCGCGTCCTCGAAGCTCATCGATGCCGGCAGGTGCACGAAATCGTCGCGGCCGTGCGTCTGCGGCCACGCCGAAGGCACGAGAAAACGCCGGCGCGAAGAGCGTCGTGGAAGCTCGAGCGGCGGCAACGAGGCTGGCTGGAATGCGAGCAGTACCACCGACTGTTCGTCGGTGAACCCGCGTGCTCGCCTGCTCGCGGCTCGCGCGCTCGACGGACGCCGCGCGACGAGACCTACGTCAACGATGTTGTCGAACGCCGGCATCGGCGCGAACGGCGTCGCGCGCAGCAACACGTCGGCCTTTGCATAAAAGCGCGCGCACTCGCGCGCGGCCTCGATGAATCCGAGCTCCTGGTAAATCCAGTCCCAACTGAAATTGGCGACGGCGACCGAAGCAATGCCCGCGCGAGCGGCCGCTTCGAACGCCGGCGCCGGCACGTCGCCGATCATCAGATCGAATTGCCCGCGAAGTCGCGCGGTCTCCCGCTGGAGAATGTCATCGAGGTCCGCGAGCCAGCCTGCCAGCTCGCGGGCCGTGGCCGCGCGATCGACGGTGACGTCATCGCTCTGGACCACGCCGCAGTCGCTGGGCTCGCCCACCCACTGCCCGGTTGCCCGTTCGAGCGAAGCCGGCCAGACGCGCCGGTCGCAGCCGGCTATGACCGCGATGCGCAGAGGCACGGCCTCGGCCAACTCGCGCACGACCGCGGCCGCCCGCACCGCATGTCCCATGCCATGCGCCGATACGTAGACGGCGACCCTCAGTGGCCGCGACGACGAAAATTGCTGGAAAGGGGCGGGAGCGATGGGCCGGGTTCAGTCTTGGGGCGCCGAGCCCGCCGACTCGGCCGGATCAGCCGAAAAGGAAGCCCCGCAACCGCACGAGTGGCCGGCGTTCGGATTGACGAAGCGCAGCCCCGCGCCGTGCAGGCCGTCGACGTAGTCGAGCACGGTGCCGCGAAGCAGCGGCTCGCTCAATGGATCGACGAAGACGCGGATGCCGCCGGCGTCGAAAATCATATCACCTTCAGCAGGTTCCGGAGCAAACTTCACGGAATACTCGTATCCCGAGCAGCCGCCTTTGGTCACCGCGAGGCGAAGCCCGAAGGAGGGGTCGTGCCCTTCGGCCGCACGAGCCGTAAGGACCTTTTCGACCGCAATGGGCGTGAGTTCGACGATTCGTTCTGTCATGCAGCGCTCCGTGGGCAGCGGTCAATCTAACACTGCCGGCCAGCCGCGCAATGGTGCCTCGCCCGGGGCTGCTGCGCCGCGCAATGACGAGACGGCAAATGTCCGCCTCGCGACCGCCGGCGGCCCGGGCCTCGAAGGCCCGGACGAGGCGGGCGGTGGCCTCGAGCAGGAGCTCCGGGGGCGCGCCCTGGCCCTCGGCTTTGCCGCGTGCGGCATCTGTGACGCCGACGACCTTTCCTGCGGCCCATTGCTCGCCGAGTGGCTCGAGACCGGCCGTCACGGCGACATGCAGTACCTGGCCGAAAAGCACGAGCGCCGCATCCGGCCCTCGCTGGCGCTGGCCGGGGCGCGCAGCGTCGTGGTCGTCGCCTGCCCCTACCCTTCGCCTCCGCCGCCCGATCCGCAGTGGCGCAAGCATCTGCGCGGTCGCGTCGCGGCGTACGCAGTCGGCCCGGACTACCACGTGCACGTCGCCGAAAGACTCGAGACGCTCGCGCAGTGGCTTGCCGATCGCGCGGGCGCCCGCTGCGTCGTTCACGTCGACGGCGGCCCGCTGGTCGAAAAAGAGCTCGCGCGAAAAGCGGGACTCGGCTGGTACGGTCGCAACACCAACATCCTGCGGCCCGGGCTCGGATCGTATTTCGTGCTCGGCACCATCGTAACGACCGCGCCGCTCGTAGCCGACGCCGCGTTTGCCGCCGACCACTGCGGCACCTGTCGCGCGTGCATTCCCGCGTGTCCCACCGACGCGCTCGGCCGCGGCCCGACGATCGATGCCACCCGCTGCATCTCGTACCTCACGATCGAGCACCGCGGGCCTATTCTTTCTTCGCTGCGCGCGTCGATCGGCAATTGGGTGTTCGGCTGCGATGTCTGCCAGCAGGTCTGCCCGTGGAACGCAGACGAAGCCGGCGGCGACGAACGCGCAAGGCCGTGGCTTCCGGACTGGCTCGCGATGACCGAGGACGAGTTTCGAGCGCGCTTTTCGGGAACCGCGCTGCTGAGGCCCAAACGACGAGGCCTCGCGCGCAACGCCGCCGTGGCGCTCGGCAACAGCGCCAATCCCGATGCCGTGCCCTTCCTCGCCCGCGCCGCGCGCGAGCACGACGAGCCGCTGGTTCGCGCGCATGCCGCCTGGGCGCTCGGCCGTTTCGCCGACGCGCAGGCCGTTCGCGAGCTGGAAGCAGCACTCGCTTGCGAGCGCGTTCCGCCGGTGCGCCGCGAGATCCAGGACGCACTCGCCGGCCCCCGCACGGGCGCTTGACCCTGCACCGTTCGAGCACAACGCTCGGTGGAATGTCCGCTGCCAGTGACCCGCGCGCGACGCCAACGAGCGCTGCCGAGCTTCTCGAGCAGCTTCGTCCGCTCGGGCAGGAAACCGTCTACGACGAAGAGAGTTGCCGCGAGCTGGCCTCGCTGATCGACGAGATCCGCGAGCTGAAGAAGTCGCGCGACGCGGTCGTGCTCGCGCACAACTACCAGCGCCCCGAGATCTTCGAGGTCGCCGATTTCGTCGGAGACTCCCTCGAGCTGGCCCGGCAGGGACGCGACGTGTCGGCTTCGACCATCGTGCTCTGCGGTGTCCATTTCATGGCCGAGACGGCCAAGATCCTCGCGCCGCACAAGACCGTGCTGATTCCCGACGCGCGCGCCGGGTGCTCGCTGGCCGACAGCGTCGACGCCGACGCGCTGGTCGAGCGGCGCGACGAGTTGCGAAAAGTCTGGCCCGACCTGCTCGTGATCTCCTACGTCAACACGACGGCAGCCGTCAAAGCCGTGACCGACATCTGCTGCACGTCCTCCAACGCCGTGAAGATCGTCGAGGCGGCGCCGACGCAGAACGTGCTGTTCGTGCCCGACCGGAATCTTGCAGCGTACGTTGCCGCCAACACGACGAAGAACGTCATCGCGTGGGACGGCGACTGCTACGTGCATCACCAGATCCGTCCCGACGTGATCCGCAGCGTGCGCCAGGCGCGTCCGGGAATCCGCGTCGTCGCGCACCCCGAGTGCCGCAGCGACGTGCTGGCCGAGGCCGACGCGGTGCTGAGCACCAGCGGCATGATCCGCTACGCGAAAGAGACCGACGCGCCGGAGTTCCTGATCGTCACCGAGTGCGGATTGTCGGACCGGCTTCTTCTCGAGGTGCCCGAGAAGAAGTTCTACAAGGCCTGCCAGCTCTGCCGCTACATGAAGATGATCACGCTCGAAAACACCCGCGACAGCCTGCGCGACCGGCGCGACGAGATCGTGCTCTCCGACGAGACCTGCGACCGCGCGCGCGCGTCGCTCGACCGGATGCTCGAGCTCGGCTGACAGCGTTGCGATCGGGCCGGGCAAGGGGGCACCGCCGAAAAGGCACAACCCCTTCCCGGCCCGATACGAACGCTGTGGGTCGGGACGCTGGCTCTAGCGCGCCCGTCGCTGCGGCACTTCGCCGAGCTTTCGCGCCTCGACGATCGTGAACAGCGACCAGGGCTTGGTCTTGTAGCGCTTCTCGAGCACGAGCACGCCGGGATCCATCACGTCCTTCAGGCGAAGGCGCGTGCTCCAGCCGAGGTGGCGCGTGATCGGGTCGACGCGGTCGACGACGAAGCGGATCAGCGCGCGCTCGCTCGAGAAATGATTGATGATCACGATCTTGCCGCCCGGCCGGCACACGCGCACCATCTCGTCGAGCATGCGCTTGGGATCGGGCACCACGGTGATCACGTGGAAGGCGGTGACGAAGTCGAACGACTCGTCCGGGAACGCAAGGTTCATCGCGTCGCCCTGCTGCAGCTTGATGTGACGGTGCTTCAGCGTGTCCATCTTCTGCTGGGCGTGGTCGAGCATGTCCTGCGACAGGTCGATGCCGATCACATCGGCGTGCACCGGGTAGGCATCCACCGAAAGGCCGGTGCCGATGCCGACTTCCAGCACGCGCGCGCCCGCAGGAATGCGCAGCCCCTTGACCACGTGACCGATGCGGCGCTGGAACACGCGCGTGAAGACGTGGTCGTAGATGCCGGCCAGGTCGGAGTAGATGCGGCTGTGGTGTGGAAGCTCGGTCGGGCCCTTGCGAGTCTTGACGCGTTCGCGCTTTACGGGGCCACGGCCGTCGTCACGCCGGGAACCGAGGATGTCTCCCCTGTCTCCTTTGCGCGAACCGCCGGTCGTGGGCCCAGGCTTGCTTCGCATTGGTTCAGGCTTTGGCGCCCAGGGTCCTGGTCGAGCCGCCCTTCCACATCTCCACGATCGGGCTGGCGATGAAGATGGACGAATAGGTGCCGGTAATGATCCCGACGATCAGCGAGAACGCGAAGACATGGATCACGGTGCCCCCGAACAGGAAAAGGGCCGTGCACACCAGCAGCGTCGTCGTCGACGTGAGGATCGTCCGCGAAAGCGTCTCGTTGAGGCTGCGATTGATGAGGCCGCGCAGATCCTCGCGGGTCGACTTGTTCATGTTCTCGCGGATGCGATCGGCGACGACGACGGTGTCGGTGACCGAGTAGCCGACGATCGTCAGCAACGCGGCGACGACGGTCAGGTCGATCTCTGCGTTCATCAGGGCCAGCGCGCTCACGGTGACCATCACGTCGTGCAGCAGCGCGATCGCTGCGCCGATCCCGAATCGCCGGTCGAAGCGGAACGCGATGTAGAGCCCCATCATGACGGTCGAGGCCAGAACCGCAAGGATGGCGCGCTGGCGCAGGTCCGCGCCCACCCTCGGGCCGACGATCTCGGTTCGAAGGGCCTGGAAGTGCTTGTCCTTCAGTTCGTCGGCGAGCAGCCCGCGCACCCGCTCCGCCTCGGCGTTGGCCTTCGACGGATCGCTGGTGGCCAGGCGCAACAGGTATTCGCCGGTTGCGCCGCCGCCGCCGTAGTCCTGCACCGAGGCGCCGCCCTCTCCGAGGTGGAGCTTGTCGACCGCCGCGCGCACGTCGGAGATCGTCGCAGACGCGTCGAGCGACACGTGCAGCATGATGCCGCCGGTGAAGTCGATGCCGTAGTTCGGACCGCCGCGCCAGATGAGCGCGATCATCCCGAGCACGGTCAGCAGCCCGGACATCGAGAATGCCCACGGCCTCAGCTTCATGAAGTCGATGTTACGGTTGTTCGGAATCAGCTCCAGCATGGCTGCCTCAGATGCTCAGGCGCGGATTGGCGCGGTTGCCGACCACGAGGCCGTGGAAAACGTAGGCGCAGTACACCGCATACGCGGTCGTGACGACGCCGATGCAAAGAGTGAGAGCGAAGCCCTTGACGGGTCCGGATCCGAACTGGAACAGGATCACTCCCGACAGGAACGTCGTCAGGTTCGAATCGAAAATCGCCGGAAGCGCTTTCCAGTAGCCGGCCTCCAGTGCCGCGTGCGCAGTCTGGCCGCGGCGCAGCTCTTCGCGGATGCGCTCGTTGATCAGCACGTTCGCATCGAGCGCCATGCCGAGCGTGAGCACGATGCCGGCGATGCCCGGCATCGTCAGCGTGCCGCGGAACCCTGCGAGCAGGGCCAGCATCAGCAGGATGTGGCCGGCCAACGCGAGGTCGGCAACCAGGCCCGCCATCTTGTAGTAGATCAGCATGAACGAGACGACGACGACCGCGCCGATGACGAACGAGCGGGTGCCGGCCTGGATCGAGTCGCGCCCGAGCGACGGTCCGACGCTGCGCTCCTCCTCGATGACCACCGGTGCCGGCAGGGCGCCGGCACGCAGTACGATCGCAAGGTCGCGCGCTTCGTCGAGCGTGAAGCTGCCGGTGATCACCGCGTGGCCTCCGCCGATGCGGTCCTTGATGACCGGCGCACTTTGCACCTTGCCGTCCAGGATGATCGCCAGGCGCCTGCCGACGTTGTCGCCGGTGATGCGCTCGAACGTCGTCCCGCCGGGCGAAGTCAGCGTGATGGCGACGTACGGTCCTTCACCTACCTGCCCCGGACGGTGGCGCGCGTCGGCGATGGCCGCCCCGGTCATCAGGATCGTCGGCTCGACGTTGTAAGGCACCTCGCGGACGCTGTGCGTGGCCGGGTCCACCTCGGTGCCCGACATGCGCTTGACGCCCGGCGCATTGGCGTCCTGCGCGAGAAGACGGAACTCGAGCTGCGCCGTCTTGCCGATCAGCGCCTTGGCGCGCGCGGTGTCCTGGACACCGGGAAGCTGGATGAGAATGCCCTCGTCGCCGGTGCGCTGGATCGTCGGCTCGGCCACGCCGAACTCGTCGACGCGGTTGCGGATCGTCTCCAGCGCCTGCTCGACGGCAAGTTGCTTGATGCCGTCCACTTCCGCCTTCGACAGCTTGTAGTGGAGGCCCCCTTCGGAGCCGGACGGCGCCAGGTTCGGATAGGAGTCGGAGACCAGCTTCTGCATGTCGGCGGTCTTCGCATCGCCGACTACCGTGAAGACCAGGCCTTCGCTGCCTTCGCGCTTCCAGTCGCGCGTGGCGATCTCCTTCTCGCGCGCGTCGCGGCGCATCTGGTCGATCAGCGCGTCGACGTGAGATTCGACCGCTTTCTCGGTCTGTACCTGGAGGACGAGATGAATCCCGCCGCGCAGGTCGAGCCCGAGAGAGATCGGCCGGCTCGGCCACCAGTCGGGAAGATCCGTCGTGAAGTTCGGCACGAGACAGATGATCGAGATCAACGTCACTGCCACGACGGCCGCCAGCCGCCCCATCAAGCCCCGTTCCACCCTGGTCCTCCTTATTCTGCCTTGGGTACGGCAGTGCCGGCGCTGCCGGCAATCTTGGAGCGCTCGTAGCGAACCTTGACGTTCGGTGCGATCTCCAGCGTCACGTCCTGGTCCCTCAGCTCGACGACGCGGCCGAACAGGCCGCTCTGCGTGATCACGAGCTCCCCGCGCTTGAGCCCCTTCAAGTAGTCCTCGTGCTCACGCGCTTTCTGCTGCTGGGGCCGGATCAACAGAAAATAGAAAACTGCCAGGATCAGTGCCAGCGGTACGAACTGGACGAAAGCGTCGGGCGCGGCCTGCGCGAGCAGCAGGGGGGCGGCGGCAGAAGTGCTATCCATGCTGTTCTTCTTCCTTGCCAGCTTCCTGCCGTGCGTCGTGCAGACGTTTTTCCACGTAACGAGCCCGGAATTTCGTCCGGAATTCCTCGTACGCGTCCGCTGCCAGGGCCGCGCGTATGTCCCTCATCAGTCGCTGGTAGAAACGTACGTTGTGCAGGCTGCAGAGGATGGCTGCGAGCATCTCTCCGCGGCGCGCAAGATGGTGCAGGTAACCGCGCGAAAAGTCTAGGCAAGCTTCACAATCGCAACCGTCTTCCAGCGGCTCGGTGCTGGACGCGTGGCAGGCGTTGCGGATCGTCACCGGGCCCGAGGCCGTAAACACCATGCCGTTGCGGCCGTTGCGGGTCGGCAGCACGCAGTCGAACAGGTCGTAGCCCCAGCCGCAAAGCTCGACCAGGTCGAGGGGGGTCCCCATCCCCATCATGTAGCGGGGGCGCCGGCGCGGCAGCATTTCGACGGAGAACCGGGCAGTTCTCATCGTCTCGTCGCGGGCCTCCCCCACCGACAACCCGCCGACGGCGTAGCCGGGGAAATCCAGCGCCACCAGGCCCTCGGAGTTCTGCGCCCGCAGGTCTTCGAACAGGCCTCCCTGCTGGATCGCGAAAAACGACGTGGCCGGGCTCCCGTCGGTCACCTCCCTTGCCCTGCGGGCCCACCGCAGCGTTCGGTCGGCGGCCGAGGCCGCCGCGGGTCGATCCCCCGGATTGGCGACGCAGACGTCCAGCACCATGCCGACGTCGACGCCGAGGGTCTGCTCGAGAGCCACGACGCTTTCCGGCGTCATCCGCAGCCTGGTCCCGTCCACCGGCGACCGGAAGACGGCGCCCTCTTCGTCGACCTTGACGTTGCCCGCCAGGCTGAACACCTGGAAGCCGCCGCTGTCGGTCAGCACCGGTCCGTTCCATCCCATGAACTTCTGGATGCCGCCGAGCGCGGCGATTGCCTGCGCCCCCGGCCGAAGCGCGAGATGGTACGCGTTCGACAGCACCATCTGTACGCCGGCGCCGCGAAGCTGGCCGGGCGTGAGCCCTCTGACGCTGCCGTAGGTCCCGACGGGCATGAATGCCGGGGTCTCGACGCTTCCGTGCGCAAGCGTCAGGCGTCCCGTCCGTCCACCGCCCCGGGCCTCGTGGAGAATGTCGAATCGAAGCGCGCTCACCGGATGAGCATCGCATCGCCGTAGCTGTAGAAATGGTAACGCTCCGCGACAGCGGCCTCGTAGGCACGTTCGATGCAGTCGCGACCGGCCAGCGCCATCACGAGCGCGAGCAGCGTCGATCCTGGGAGGTGGAAGTTCGTCACGAGCGCATCGATTGCGCGGAAGCGGTGGCCCGGGCGGATGAACAGTCCGCTCGAAGCGCTGCCCGCGCGAACGACACCGTCGGCCTGCGCCGCGCTTTCGAGCGCGCGCACGGTCGTCGTGCCGACGGCGACCACCGGCCTGCCCTCTTCTTTCGCGCGGGCAATGCGCGCCGCCGTCTGCTCGTCGATCGAATAGCGCTCCTCTTCCATGCGATGGACGGAGAGGGATCCGCGCACCGGGCTGAAAGTTCCCGGTCCGACGTGCAACGTGATTTTCGCGAGATCGAAACCCGCCGATGCGAGCTCATCGATCAGCTCTTTGGTGAAATGCAGGCCTGCCGTCGGTGCGGCAACCGATCCGGGGCTGCGCGCGTACACGGTCTGGTAGCGTTCCAGATCCGCGTCGGAGGGTCCTTCGGCGCGCTCGATGTACGGCGGCAGCGGAAGCTCTCCGCAGCGCGCGAGCGCGTCGTCCACGGACAGCGGTGCAAAGTCGAGGCTGGCGCGACCGAGAGCCGGTTCGCCGACGATGCACGCGGAGACTCCGGCGCCGAAATCGACGTGCTGGCCGGCGCGCAAGGGTTTCGCGACACGGATCATCGCGGGGGCAACCGTACGGCTTCCCGCGCCGAGAAGCAGCGCTTCGACCGCGCCGCCGCTGCCTCGCTTGACGCCGCGCAGCCGCGCGCGGATCACGCGCGAATCGTTGGCGACCAGAAGCGCGCCGGCGGGCAGATGACGCCCGAGATCGGCGAACGACGCGTGCGCCGTGGTGCCGGTTGCGCCATCGAGCACCATCAGCCGCGAAGCATCGCGGCGATGCGCCGGCACCTGCGCGACGAGCTCGGGTGGAAGGCGATACTCCAGCTCGCCGGTCCAGAAAGGACCGCCGGCCGGCGCGGCCGCAGGAGCTGTCTTCACGCGCCGGTCTCGTCCTTGGGCGGGCCGGCGGGAGCGTCCGACGAGGCAGCGTGGCGCGCCGCCATCGCGACGAAAGGCGAAAGCAGGTCGACCGGAATCGGCAGCACCAGCGTCGTCGTGTGCTCGGAAGAAATCTCGACCATCGTCTGCAGGAAACGAAGCTGGATCGCGATCGGATGCTTGCCCATGATTTCGGCGGCTTCCGAAAGACGAGTCGCCGCCTGGAATTCCCCTTCGGCGTGGATGACTTTCGCGCGGCGGTCTCTCTCGGCTTCCGCCTGCCTGGCCATCGCCCTCTGCATCTCCTGAGGCAGGTCGATCTGCTTCAGCTCGATGGCCACCACCTGGATTCCCCACGGAGAGGCCTGTTCATTGAGGATCTTCTGGATCTGCTCGTTGAGACGTTCGCGGTCGGACAGCAGCTGGTCGAGGGTGGCCTGGCCGCAGACGCTTCTCAGCGTCGTCTGCGCCAGCAGCGAGGTCGCGTAAAGGTAGTTCTCGACTTCGATGACGACACGGCTCGGCTCGAGGACACGGAAATACAGCACGGCATCGACTTTGACCGACACGTTGTCGTGAGTGATCACGTCCTGGGCCGGCACGTCGATGGTGGTCGTGCGCATGTCGATGCGGCTCATGCTCTCGATCAGCGGGATGACGAAGATCAGGCCGGGACCACGAAACGGCACGAGGCGCCCGAGGCGCAGCACCACGGCTCGCTCGTATTCGCGGATCACGTTGATGCCGTTTGCCACCACGAGCACGACAAGCAGCAGGACCACCGGGAAGAAGTCGAATGGCATGCAGGCCGGTTCTATCCCATGCCGGCGCGCGAGGTCGAGTCAGCGGCCCCCCTCGGCGGCCGTCCGGGTGTGGCTCCTAGCGGGAGGGGCGCACGAGGCCGAGGCGGGCCATCACCAGCTTGATGTCTTCCCAGACCAGGCGCTTGTCGGCCGGGTTTCGCAGCAGGTAGGCCGGATGGAAGGTCGGCATCAGCGGCACGCCATTGAATTCGTGCCAGCGCCCTCGCCTCTTGGAGATCGGCGTGCGATCGCCGAGCAGCGCCTGGGTCGCGAACTTGCCTAGCGAGACGATCACCTGCGGCGAAACCAGCTCGACCTGGCGGCGCAGGAACGGCTCGCACGCGACGATCTCGTCCGGCTCCGGATCGCGGTTGTTCGGCGGCCGGCACTTGACGACGTTCGCGATGTACACGTCCGAGCGCGAAAGGCCCATCGCGTTGGTGATGATGCTGTCGAGAAGCGCGCCGGCCTTGCCGACGAACGGCTCGCCGAGACGGTCCTCGTCCTCGCCGGGACCTTCGCCGACGAACATCAGGCTCGCCGACGGATTGCCGACGCCGAACACGATGTTCGTTCTTCCGCGGCAGAGCTTGCAGCGCCGGCAGTCGCCGAGCACTTCGCGCAGAGCCGGCAAGCTCGAAGCCTCGCGGATCGCGGGCTCGACGAGAACTTCGGACAGGCTGCTTCCGGGAGATGGCGAAGACGCTGCGACGAAACTTGCCGCTTCGCCTGGAAGCGGAGCCTCTGCTGCGCGCGACGGCGCTTCGGCAGGTGAAGGGGCTCGCGTGACGGGCGATTGCAACGCATCGCCGGCCCGTGCACGCGGTCCCGCAGGCGCGCGCGGAACGACGTCGAGCCCGAGCCCGATTTCCCGTTCCAGCCAGGCCTTTGCCTGGCGGGCAATGAGAGGATCGAGCGGGCTCACGACGCGGCGGCAAGCTCGATCGCACGATCGAGGATCATGCAGGCAAGCTTGTCCTTGCTGACCAGACCGGTCGCCTTCTGGCCCGTGGCATCGACGAGCACCGCGGCGTTCGTCTCCGTCTCGAACCCGGCACCCACACGCGTGACGTCGTTGCCGACGATCAGGTGCGCGCGCTTTCGCTCGAGCTTTCCTCTTGCGTGCTCGAGCACGTTTTCGGTCTCGGCGGCAAAGCCGACGAGCACCCGCTTGCCCGGCAGGCCGCCGAGCGCGGCCAGGATGTCCTCGTTCTCGGCCAGCGGGATGACCATCGCTCGGCCGTCCTGCTTCTTGATCTTGTGGTCGGCGCACTCGGCGGGACGGTAGTCCGCTACCGCGGCGACCATCACGACGATGTCGGACGACGGCGCACGCACGAGCATCGCTTCGCGCATTTCGGCCGCGGTCGAGACGTTGACGCGCTCGACTCCGCGCGGGGCAGCCAGCGCCGTCGGTCCGGAGACGAGAGTCACCCTGGCGCCTCGCCGCCACGCGGCCGAGGCGACGGCATAACCCATGCGCCCGCTCGAGCGATTGGTCAGGTAGCGAACCGGATCGAGAGGCTCCCGCGTCGGTCCCGCCGAAACGAGAACGCTCCTGCCGCAAAGGTCGTCCGGTGACAGCGCCGCCGCGACTTCCGCGACGAGCGCATCCGGATCGGGAAGGCGGCCCGCCCCCTCGTAGCCGCAGGCAAGCGCGCCGCTGTCGCTTTCGACGATGCGGTGGCCGAACGAGGCCAGCGTCGCCAGGTTCTTCTGCACGGCCGGGTGCGCGAGCATGTTCGTGTTCATCGACGGCGCGACGACGACGGGACAGCGCGCAACCAGCAGCGCCGCAGTGACAATGTCGTCGGCCATGGCGCAGGCCATGCGCGAGACGAGGTTGGCGGTGGCCGGTGCAACCAGCACGACGTCGGCCTCCTCGGCGATGCGGATGTGGCCGATGGCCGCGTCGTCGCGGACATCGAGAAGGTCGAGCGCGACGGCGCGCTGCGACAGCGTCTGCAGCACCAGCGGCGAGACGAACTCGCGCGCGGACTTCGTCATCGCCACCTGCACTTCGGCGCCTTCGGCCAGAAGGCGGCGCACGAGCTCCGGGCACTTGTAAGCCGCGATACCGCCGCCGATGCCGAGAAGAACGCGCTTGCGAGACAGGAGATCCATCAGGCCACCTCGCGTACCGATTCGCCCATGCCTGCCAGATCGCGCAGCGAAAGTCCCTCCCGAAGCAGGAACACGATGCCGAGCGCCACCTGGGTCAGGAACTGGGTCGTGTGCACGAGGATCGCGTACCCGACCGCGACGCCGCCGGCAACCCCGAGCACCTGCTCGAGCGCCAGCTTGCACCCGTATTCGAAGGACCCGACGAAGGCCGGCGCCGACGGAAACGCCACGGCAAGCGCGACGATCGTCGACACCGTGATGCCGCCGCTGAGGAATGGCAGGTCGATTCCCAGCGCCTGGAATGCAACCGAATACGAGAGCGCGATCAGCAGCCAGATCCACAGCGACCATGCGAACAGGATCACGAGCGTCACAGGCTCGGCAATCGGCGCCATGCCGTCGACGAACTCGTGCTCGAGAAGGCGCAGCGAAGCACCGATGCGGGGAATGCGGTCCCACAGCGGATCGAGCTTCGGCAGCACCGTCTCGCGCCGCACGACGACCGCGAGAACGGCGGCGAACGACAGCATCGCGATCGCGGCAGCGGCCTCGGCCGAATGATGCACGACCGGCGGCACGTCCAGGGTCATGACGATGCCGACGACGAACAATGCCAGCGCCATCATGTCGAGCACCCGCTCGACGACCACCGTCGCGAACGTGCTGGCCGGCGCAAGACCCGCGCCGCGCGCGACCAGCCACGGCCGTGCGATCTCGCCGACGCGAAACGGCAGCACCATGTTGGCCATGAACCCGATCGCCGAAGCCGAGAAGATCGGCATCATCGGGATGCGGCGGTTATGCGTTTTTTCGAGCAGGATGCGCCAGCGCTGGCAGCGCGCGTACAGCGTGTACACGCCCATCGGCACCATCAGCGCAAGGAAGCGGTAGTCCGCGCCCGCAAGCTCGCTGCGGATGCGTCCCCAGTCCTCGCCGCGCAGCGCGAGCCACAGGAACAGGCCGGACAGGCCGATGCCGGCGCCGAGTTGCAGCGCCCTGCGGACTTCGGCTGTCATCGGCCGTGCGCGGCCCTTCCGGCCTCAGCGGCGGAAACGGGACGGAGGCGGTTCGGGAATCTGGACGTCGGCGTGCAGGGTCTTCGCGCGGGCGAGCAGCACGTCCTCGGTCTCGGGAATTTCCGGGTTCGGTACGCAGCAGTCCACCGGGCATACCGCAGCGCATTGCTCCTGGTCGAAGAAGCCGACGCACTCGGTGCATTTCTGGGGGACGATGTAGTAGATGTCCTCCGTGATCGCGTCGTGCATCGAGCCGTCCGGAGACTCCCACTGCACGCCGCCCTCATAGATGGCGGTGTTCGGGCACTCGGGCTCGCAGGCTCCGCAGTTGATGCATTCTTCTGTGATCATCGTGGCCATACCACGTCTCTCCTGACTGGCGCGCGCGTCGCGGGCGCCTTCGAGCAAAGTTCGGGAATGCTGGCACGGGCCTGAGGGCTAGTAAAGCACCGCCGTTGCACAATCCGGGGTCGTTTCGCTTTCCCGGCCGGTTGTGGTCCAAGCCCGGCGCCGTGTCTTCCGAGTCTGTCGTCTCCGTTGCCGGCCTGCCTGGGCCCCTTCGCCTGATCGACGAGGATCTCGTCCGGGTCGAAGAGCGCATCGCGCAGATGATCGCCGCTCGCGAAAGCCGGCTGACCGAGATTTCCGACTACCTGATCAACGCCGGCGGCAAGCGCGTTCGCCCCGCGGTCGCGCTGCTGCTCTTCCGTGCCTGCGGCGGTAGCGACGTAAGCCCGATGGTCGACCTGTCGGTTTCCCTCGAGCTGATCCATACCGCGACGCTGCTGCACGACGACATCATCGATTCGAACGACGTGCGCCGTGGCAAGGACGCAGCGCCGGTGCGTTTCGGCATCGCCGACACGCTCGTCACCGGCGACTTCCTGTTTTCGCGCGCGTTCCAGATGGCCGGGCGCTTCGAGGAGAAGGTGGTCAACTGGGCCGCCGAAGCCTGCGTCGAGCTGACCGAGGGCGAGATCATGCAGGGGCGCTTCCGGCGCAACGCCGCGGTCACCGAGGCGGACTACCTCGAGATCATCTCGCGCAAGACCGCGTCGCTGTTCGCCGTCGGCACCCGCCTTGCGGGGCACTTGTCGGGCTTCAGCCCGGAGCGCGTCGAAGAGATGGCGCGGTGCGGGCGCGAGGTCGGCATGGCGTTCCAGATGATCGACGACGTGCTCGACGTCGAGGGCGATCCGTCCAAGATCGGCAAGCGCGTCGGCACAGACCTCATCGACGGCAATCCTTCGCTTCCGGTGGTCTGGGGACTCGAGTTGCCGTCGGTGCACCGCGCCTTCCTCGAGGAGCGCGTGGCGCCTTCGGTCATCGAGGCAGCACTCGGTGAGATTCGTCGCTCGGGAATCCTGGATCGGGTACGCGAGAAGGCCGTCGTCCATGCGCGCGAAGCTGCGGCAGTCGTCGACACCCTGCCCGCCTCCAAGTATCGCGACGGCGTGCGCGCTCTCGTCGAGCAGCTCGTCGCACGCGAGCTCTGAACCGCAAAATCGGCAAGCTCCAGCTCGCGGCCCGGTGCCGCGTCGCTGCCGGGCACGCGGCGCCGTCCGGGCCAGGCCGGGACCGGGCTCTGCCCGGCCGGCGGCCGGCACACTCAGTTGATGCGGGCGCCGGTTTCGTGGTTCGCGTCCCACAGGGCGCGGATCAACTGTTCGGCCGAATGGAACTCGCGGTTCATCGTCACGAGGGAATCCAGCGTCGAGACGAGCTCGCGGCGGTCGTCGCCGACCTTGCAGGCCGGGTCGCAAAGACGCGACAGGCGGCGGGCCGCCACGACGAGATTCTCCGAGGCGTGGCGCAGGTGAACGGCAAGGTCGAGAAAGCTTTTTTCGTCGATGATCATCGTGACTCCCCTTCGATCTGGTTTCAGCCGTCAGAGGAGCAAGCGACGGACCATCGCAGGACAATGTCGTCCAACACCTGACAAAAAAGCGGCAACCTGCCGCTTTTCTTGATAAATCATTTCGGGAGTGAATTGGTACCGAGCGGGCAGGCCCGCACACGTCCGTACCGGCGCGTGCGAACCTGTCCGCAGTAACGCGGCCGGGGCCTTCCCCGCCCCGGCCGCGGCCGCCGCCGCGTCAGAATGCGGCGGTACGCACGAAGGTCGTGTAGCCGGCGCGCTTCAGCGTAGCCTCGTGCAGCGCGGCCTCCTGGCGGTTGGCAAACGATCCGCTCATCACCCGGAAGAGCCCGCCTTCCTCGACGATGTGCGTCGGCTTGCCGTGGATTTTCGTCGCGAGGTCTTCGGCGTTGCGGCGGGTCTTGAACGCACCGAGCTGCACCGTGTAGACGGGCGCGGCGACGTGGGCCGGCGTCGACTTTGTCGGGTTGGTTCCGCGCGAAACCGGAACCTCCGTGATGGCACTCTCGGCCCTGGCCGCGGCGCGCGTCGGACCGCCCTCCGCGGCTTGACGCGGGTGAGAAGGCGCGTCGTGGGCTGCCGGCGCCGGCAGGAAAGGACCGACGACCTGATCGGCGCGCGAGCTGGCCGCAACGAGCGGCGGGTGCGAAGGCGGATTCGGCATCGCAACCTGGTCAGGCTGCTGCGCAACCCTTGCCACCTCGACCGTCGCCGGCCGCGGCGGCTGGGCCCTCCAGAGCGCGACATGCGCATCGGCGTCGGCCGCCTCGGCATTTTTCGCCAGGCGCATGATCTGGGAAGGATCGCTGGTCAGCGCGCCGGCAAAGAGCTGGGCATCGCGGCCGTGGTGGGCGTCACTCGGCGCCCCCGGAACGCGGTTGGCGGCCCAGACGAGAGCGCCGCACGCGGCAACGCTGAGCACCGTGCGTCCGATCAGGCGGCGGCGCCGCGGATTGGTTGCGCCGCCGGCGCGGCCGAAGACTGCCTCCTCTCCGCGCGTGAGATCGACGCCGAGAGCGTCCGCGGCAGGAGCACTCCTGGTCCACGACAGACCGCGTGCGGGCGCCGCGAGCACTTCTTCTTCTGCCTCCGCGTCGTCCGCTTCCCATTCATCGTCTTCTTCGTGGTGGGCCTGCCAGTCTTCGTCGCCTGCTGCGACGGCGATCTTGTCGCGGTGGTCCCAGCCCCCAACCTCCTCTTCGTCGCCGGCGCTCCAGCGTTCTTCTTCTTCGATGTCGGCCGCGAGCTCGAAGCGCAGCGGCTGCTGGTTCTTTGCCATGATTTCCTCGTCCTCCTCTTCCGCCACCGCGTGGCAATGGACCATCGCGACGTCTTCGGCCGCGACACGGCGCTGGCCGCGTGCTCCGCTCCTGCGCAGCGACTCGGCCGCCAGCGTCTCCAGCCGCACCAGGCACCCCTGCGACTTGATCACGATCTCGTCGATCGCCTCGTCGCTGAACAGCGTTGCCAGCTCGCCGCCGCACATCGCCAGCCTTCGCTCGAGGTAACGGACGCTCTCGCGAAGCGCGAGGGGATCGATGCGGCAGATCTGCAGGAGATGCTCGCCGAGCGCGCGACCGCCTCCGGCCCGCATGCGTTCGAGAAGGCGGGGACGCCCGAACAGGAACACGTACAGGCGAATCGGCTCGTCGTCGTCGAACAGCGCGGCGAGGTCTTCGAGTGCCTGCGGCGACAGTCGCGACGCATCGTCGACGACGATCACCGAGGCAACGCCGTCGCGCGCGCGGCCGCGCACGTGCTCGCGCAGCGCACCGATCCAGTCCTTGTCGTCGGCGCCCGAAGCGTCACCGCTGAGCGATTTCAGTGCATCGCGCGCGACCGCCGACGCAGACGAAGTCGGATGCTCGAGAAGAACGGTGTCGGCCGTCCGTGAAAGGCGCCGCGCGAAGGCGCTGGCAGCCATCGACTTGCCGCTGCCGGGCGCACCGACGAGCACGCTGACACCTTGAGGTGCGCGAAGTCCGGACTGCAGCTCCGAGAGAATCGAGCCCAGCGTGTTCGGCAGGCACGCGTCGTCGAGATCGGCATCGCGCGCAAAAGGATCGCGGGAGAGTCCCGCTCGAACCGTTTCCATCCACCACCTCCACAACCCACAAGCCGACCCTCTCTTCTGTGAAGGGGAGCCGTTCCTGTCTGCGCGGGCGTTTCCGAACGCGCGCGCAGACCATCGAGGCTAGCACACGCCTTCCGGCGTTCAACGGAACCGGGCGTTTCGGACAAAAATGGCCGGTGAAAGCTCAGACTGCGCGGGGTGCGCAGGCTCTCGCAATGCAGGCGCCCTGCAGCAGGCGCGAGAACAGCAGCAGAGGGTCGATCGAAGAGCTCTTGAGGGCGGCATCGAGGCGGCGCACCTCGCCGTGGAGCCGCAGCAGCTCGTCCTGGTGGAAACGCGAAGCGGCCAGCAGCCGGAAATACCCGGGCCACCCGCGAAGCGGCTCCGGAAGAGAAGCGCCGGGCCCGGCAAGAAACTCGTCCCCCCGCATTCGCAGTGCTCCGCGAGGCAATCGATCGACGATGGGACGCGCAGTGACGAGGCCGGCTATGTGAACGGCAAGCAGCGCGACGAGCTTGATCGGCGGCTCGCCCTCGGACAGCAATCTTGCGATGAGTTGCTCGGCGGCAGCGAGGTCACGCTTTCCGACTGCCTCGGTGAGATCGAACACCCAGCCGACCGAAAGGTCGCGCATCGAGCTGCGCACCCCTGCCGCCGACAGCTGCGAGGGGTCGGCCTGCGCGAGCACCACTCGCTGGATCTCCTGAAGCATCTCGCCGACGAGGTTTCCGCTTCGGCGCACGATCTCGTCGAGAGCGCCGCCTTCGATGCGTGCAACGCCGAGCTCCTGGAGCTTGCCCTGCGCCGCACGGCGCAGATCGGACTCCGAAAGGCGCCCGCGCCGGGCTCCCTTGAACTCGAGCTTCATGCGGCGGTCGCGAACGTCGGCGTTCTTGGCGAACCACTTGTAGAGCCTGCCACGCGCGTCCAGCGTCGCGGCAGTGACGACGAGCGTCGCACCGGCCGGAACGCCGTGCTCGACAAGCTCGAGAAGCTCGGCCGCGTTGTCCGCGTCGCCTTCGTCGGCACCCTCGTCGATCTCGTCGTCCTGGTCCTCGTCTTCCTTCCCGGCGCGCGACGGGGATGCCGCTGCGCTCCGACGCGATTCGACGAAGCCGCGCAGCCAGATGCAGCGATGAGGCGAAAACATCCCGACTTGCCGCAGGGACGCTTCGATTCCCGCGATCGGGTGTTCCCCGAACCGGAACGTTTCGAAGTCGACGGCTAGCGAATCGCCGCCGAGCTTCTCGCGCACCGCGGCGTGAACCATAGGATCGACGACGGACGCGTCGCCGAGGAAGAGAAGGATGCGAGGATCGCCGGCAGCTGCAGTCATGACACGGCGGCGGCGGTCTTCGGCCGGCGCACGCGGCTGCGCCGGATGGGAACCCAGATGCCGACGGCGCTTGCCAGAAGGCGCTCGCGCGCATCGACGATCGAGGCTTCGACGCGAAGTGCACCGTCGGTCTCCTCACCGGCGATGCGCGCATGCACGCGCAGCTGCTGGTCGATGCGGACAGGCCTTCGGAAATCGACGCTCAGCGAGCGCGTCACCGCGTAGCGCCCAGCAAGCTCGAGGATCGCCCACCCCATTGCTTCGTCGAGAAGCGTCGAGACGATGCCGCCGTGCGCGAGGCCGTCGTAGCCGGCGAAGGTATCGTCGAGCACGGTCGTCGCCTCGACGCTTTCCTCGCCGCGGCCGCGCCGGAACACGAGCCCGAGACCGCGCGAGTTGGCCGAGCCGCAGCCGAAGCAGCCGGCGGCTTCCGAGCTTTCGCGATCGTCACCCACTCCGTCGCTTCTTCGTCCGGGGCAGCGGCCAGTCAACCGGCCCCGCTGCAAACCGGCGTGCCGCCGCGGCAGCGGCCCGCCCGCATTGCCGCAGCGTGCCTCAAGTGCCCGTCAGGCGCCCCGGCAGGCGAGAACCGGCCGCTGGTGTGAGCAAGTGGAACATGTTCTAATTTCGCCCGTGAACCCGAGGGCGCGGCGCATCGTCGACACCGCGATCGACCTTGCCGAAAAAGGCGGTTTCGAAGCCGTGCGCCTCCGCGACGTGGCTGCCGAGGCCGACGTCGCGCTCGGCACCCTCTATCGCTACTTCCGCAGCAAGGAAGACATGCTGATCGCCGCGCTCACCTCCGAAGTCGAAGGCCTCGAGGCGCGCATCCAGGCCAGGCCGATGGTCGGAGACACACCTCTGGCGCGCGTCGACGCGTTCTTTCGCGTCGCGACCAAGGGGCTGATGCGGCGCCCCCGCCTCGCTCGCGCGATCCTTCGCGCAGCGGCCTCCGGCGACCACGAACTCGCGGAAAAAGTGGCCGCGTTCCATTCGCGCATGAGCGCGATGATCCTGGCGGCTATGCATGCCGAGCCCGTCGCCGTGCCCGCGGGCAACGGCGCACATCCGCCACGTCTTGCCGCAAGCGAAGACGAGCTGTCCGTGGCGATCCTGCTGCAGCACATGTGGTTCTCGTGCCTGATCGGCTGGGCCGGCGGGCTGATGAGCCAGAACGAAGTGATCGAACGAATGGGCACGGCCACCTCCTTGTTGACGCGCGCTGCGCAAAGCAACGGAGCCCGCTGATGCGGCGTGGGCACGACACAAACGCCCTGCCCCGCACTGCGTCGGCGAGGTCGTCGACACTCGAACGGAGAAGCACGCGATGAACACGTCCACCCGCTACCCGATGACGCCCTATCCGAACGGCTGGTTCCAGGTGGCCTACAGCGACGAGCTGGAAACCGGCAAGGCCGAGCCCCTGCACTACTTCGGGCGCGATTACGTGCTGTACCGCGGCGAAGACGGTGCGGCGCGCGTGTTCGACGCGTTCTGTCCTCACCTCGGTGCCCACCTCGGCTACGGCGGCAAGGTCGACGGCAACAACATCCAGTGCCCGTTCCACGGCTGGCATTACGACGGCAGCGGAAAGTGTTTCGAGATACCGTACGGAAAGCGCATTCCGCCGTCCGCAAAGCTTCGCGCGCACCCCGTCGCCGAGAAGAACGGGCTGGTGATGCTGTGGCATCACGCCGGCGGAAAAGCTCCCGACTGGGAAGTTCCCGTCGTGCCGCAGTACGGCCTCGACGGCTGGACCCCGTACGTCAAGCGTCGCTGGAAGATCCGCACGCACAACCAGGACATGGCCGAGAACTCGGTGGACCAGGCCCACTTCCGTTACGTCCACGGCACCCTGACGGTTCCGCAGAGCCAGGCGACGACCGACGGTCCGTGCCTGCACGTGCTGTCGCAGATGAAGATGGGCACGCCGGCAGGCGAGATCGACGGCAGCATCGAGTCGAAGTCCTGGGGCTTCGGTTTCGGGCAGGTGACGTTCCGCGGCATCGTCGAGACGTCGCTCGTCACGTCGGTGACGCCGATCGACGGAGAGTACGTCGACGTGCGCTTTTCGTTCAGCGTCAAGAGCCTCGGCGACGAAAGGACGACGCGCGGGGTCGGCAAGGCGCTGATCGCCGACATCGACAAGCAGATGCGCGAAGACATCCCGATCTGGGAGAACAAGGCGTTCCTGGAAAGGCCGGTGCTGTGCGACGGCGACGGCCCGATCGGCGTCTTCCGCACCTGGTGCCATCAGTTCTACAGCGAGGCGACCCCAGCCGCCGCGTAAAGCAACCCACACAGTCGGGCGCAGCGCGCTCGAACAGGGGCGCGCGTGCAGCGCGCCCGAACAGGAACCGCACGCTCGCCGCGTTGGTCGAGCGGGCTTCGACCTTGAGTCGAACGGCGACCTGCGGTAAGCCTCGCCTTCCGCCCGAACATGACCATGAACGAGAGCCTGACGAAGGACGCTGCCGGCGCCGACAGCGGAGCTTCGGGGCTCGAGGTCGCGGGATGGGGACCCGAGCCCCACGCCGGCGTGCAGGTCTCGCTGCTGCTGACCTCGGCGGCGCTGCTGATCCTCGAAATCTCGCTGACGCGCTTCTTCTCCTACACGATCTGGTACCACCTGGCGTACCTGACGATCAGCATGGCGCTGCTCGGCTTCGGCTCCTCCGGGGCGATCCTCGCGGCCTTTCCGAATCTGCTCGCGCGCCACGGGCAGCGGCTGCTGGTCGGTGCGCTGCTGGCAGCGTCGGTGTTCATCGTCGCGGGCATCTCGTTCCTGGCGCAATTCCCGATCGAGACGCAGAACCTTTTTCTCAAGCCGTGGCAGTTCTCGTTCAGCCTGTTCTGTTACTACGGGATCGTCTCGACGCCGTTCGTTCTTGCGGGCTTCGCGGTGGGAGCGCCGTTTTCGGCGTGGCCGTCGCGGATGGGACGTCTGTACTTCTGCGACCTGGCGGGCGCAGCGATCGGCTGCGCTTGCGTGACGCCGCTGATCTCGCTCGTCGGCGTTCCCGGCCTCATTCTCTCTTCGTCGGCCCTGCTGCTGATGTCGGCGGCGGCGCTGCTGTGGAGCGGCGGCAGTCGCCGCCGCGGCGCATGGCTGGCTGCGACCGCGTGCGTGGTGCTGGCCTGCTCGGGGACTCTCGGTGAGAGGCTGCCGATCACCATCGCATCATCGAAGAACCTCGGCCCCGTCGATACCTCCGCCGACACCACCCACCAGGACAGCGAGCATTTTCATCGCTGGACGCCGATCAGCCGCGTCGATGCCTGGGGCTGGAACCAGCCGTCCACCGGTTCGTTCTGGACCGGTATCGGGCTCAGCCAGTCGTGGACCGGAGTGTTGCCGGAAGTCGCGCGGCTGACTTACGACGGGTCGAACGGTTCCGACATCTTTTCCGGACGAGGAGACCTGGCTCGCAACTTCGAGATGCTCGACCATCACATTCTCACGGCGCCGTACGTCCTGCTGCATGCGCCGGACGTGCTGGTGATCGGAGTCGGCGGAGGCATCGACATCTTCAATGCCCTCGAGCATCACGCTCATCACGTGACCGGCGCCGAGCTGCAGCCGGTTACCGTCGACCTGCTCGAGAACCGCCTGCGCGATTTCACCGGCGGCATCTATCATCGCGACGACGTCACGCTGGTCGCGAGCGAGGGCCGCCACTTCGTCCACAAGAGCGACCAGCGCTTCGATCTGGTGCAGATCACCGCCGTGGACACGTTTGCGGCCCAGGCAGCCGGGGCCTACGTGCTCGCGGAGAGCTACCTCTACACCGTCGAAGCGATGCAGGACTACCTCGCGCACCTGTCTCCCGACGGCATGGTCTCGACGGTCATCGGGGATTTCGTCACTCCCGGACAGGCGCCGCCGCTGGTTACGCGCCTGGCGATGCTCGGGCGCCGGGCGCTCGAGCGCAACGGCGTAGCCGATCCCGCCGGCCACATCGTGGTCGCGGTTGCATCGGTCGCGGGGCACGGCAGCCAGAACGAGATCGTGCTCGTCAGGAAGTCTCCGTTCCAGGCGAGTGACATCGCGGCGTTGCAGAAGTTCCTCGACGCGAACGGATTCACGATGCTTTACGACCCAGGGAGCCGGAGCGGCCCCCTGGCGGCGCTGCTTGCCGGCAATGAGACCGAGCGCGCCGCAGCGCTCGAATCGTCCATTTTCAACGTCGAAGCGTCGACCGACGAGAACCCGTTCTTCTACAATGTCGGCAAGTGGGCGAACCTGTCGCCGGACCACACGATCTTCTACATCATGCCGGGATCGTTCGTCGGCCAGGTGGTCCTGATCCTGATGGTCGTGCAATCGACGCTGATCGGAGTCGTGCTGGTGCTCGGTCCGCTGCTGCTAGGAGCGCGGGAAGGCCTGCCGGCCTCGGGGGCGTGGGCGTACCTTGCCTATTTCCTCGCGCTCGGGATCGGCTTCATGTTCGTCGAGATTTCCTTCGTGCAGAAGTTCGTCCTGTTCCTCGGCTCTCCGATGTACGCGCTGTCGGTCACGATCTTCTCGCTGCTGCTGTTCTCCGCGTGCGGTAGCCTTGCGTCGACTTCCTGGGCGTCGCGGCCGCGCGCGGCGCTGCGCCGGATCGCGCCGCTTGCCGCGATCCTCATCGTCGCCTACGCGCTCGGCCTGGCCCGTGTTTTCGATTCCGCGCTGCAGCTGGACATCGGGTGGCGCATCGCGATCTCGATCGCCGTGCAGGCGCCGATCGGGCTGGTGCTCGGGACGTTCATGCCGCTCGGGATCGCGACGATCGCGCGCGAGCACGCCCGCCTGGTGCCGTGGGCCTGGGGCGTCAACGGCGTCGGCTCGGTAGCGGGAACCACCCTTGCAGTGCTGATCGCGATGTCGGCCGGTTTTCGCACCGTGTCGTTCCTGGCGGCGGCGCTGTACCTCGTTGCGGCGACGACGCTGCTGCGCGCGACCGCGACCGCGTCGCGATAATCTTTACGACGGCGCCGCGGCGCTCGCCGCGGATCCCAGCGCTGCAGCGCGCAGCTCTTCGAAAGAGCGGCGCAGCGCATCGACGAACACGTCGAGATCCGGCACGAGGTCCCAGTCGGCCAGCACTCCCCAGTGCAGCACGCCGGCGTAGCTGAACAACGCGACACCGAGCCCCTGGTTCCTCAGCAGGTTCACCATCGGATAGATCTCGCGCAGCGTCGCGTCGAGCAGGAACAGCTCGAGCTGCGGACCCGGCACGTTCGTCACGACGAGATTGAAAGGTCGCGAGCGCATCGAAAGCCGCGCCGCGTTGGCCAGAAGCCTCCACGTCGTCATGTCGCTGACGCTCGCGAGCACCTGAGCGCCGAGCGCCTGCTTGGACTCCTTGAGCCGGTGCGTCGTGATGCGCACGCGCTCCAGTCGCGAAACCGGATCGGCCTCGTCCACCGGAAGGTCCGTCATCCACAGCGCGATGCGGTTTCCGAGGCTGCCGCGCTCGTCGGCGTGCCGCACGCTCACCGGAACGTTCGCGCGGATGCTGAGCTCGTCGGGATCCACTCCGCGTTGAAGGAGGAAGCGGCGCACGGCGCCGGCCACGGTCGCGAGCACGACGTCGTTGACGGTGCCGCCGAGCACGTTCTTGACTGCCTTGATCTCGGCAAGATCCAGGCGCAGCCAGTCGAAGCGGCGATGGGGGCCGATCTCGCGGTTCCACGGAGTTCCCGAAGCCTGCCGGGCCGTGGACGAAAGCGTTTCGGCGATGCCTTCGACTCCCTCGACGACGTCGCGGGCCAGGGCCGCAGGGTCGCCGAGCCTGGAGCCGAGCGACATCAGCGCTCCTACCGGCTCGCTGACGCTGCGCCAGGCCTCCGCCAGCACCAGCGCAGGAGCGGTCGGCGCCGGACGCGGCACGAAACTCGGGCCCGGGTCGAAACTCTGCGACGCAAACGGGCTCAGCAGCACGGCCATCAGGTCGACGCCGGAGATGCCGTCGATCATGCAGTGATGGGTTTTCTGGACTACCGCGAAGCGAGTGCCGTCTTCGAGGCCCTCGACGACCCAGAACTCCCACAGCGGCTTGGCCCGGTCGATTCGCTGCGACTGGATCCGTGCGGCCAGCAGCTTGAGCTGTTCCATCGAGCCCGGCCGCGGAAGGCTCGTGTGCCGCACGTGGTAAGCCAGGTTGAAGTGGTCGTCGTCGACCCACACCGGCAGGCGCCCGAACGGAACGTAAGCCAGGCGCTGGCGGTAGCGCGGAATCAGGTGCAGCCGCGATTCGACGTACGCACGCACGCGCTCGATGTCGATGCCACCGGACGCATCGGCCAGCGATCCCGCGTCGAACACGGAGGTGGCGGCGATGTGCATGTGCGCGCCCCCGTTCTCGAGCTCGAGGAACGTGTTGTCGGACGCGGACAGGGGCTCGTAGGCAAAACCGCTCATCGTCTCCTCCGCTTACGGAGCCGCTTCCGTATCGCCGCGCCCGAGAAGGCCGGTGCGCCGGCCGGCGGCAAGCACGTCGATGGCATCGACGCGGCGGAGCGCACGATGGATCTCGCGCGAGAACTCGCGCCGGCGTGCCACCAGCTCCTCGCCGTCGCTGCCTTCGAGCAGGCGCCGGTTGGCCGCCAGGCGAAGCGTGTTCTGGAACAGCACTTTCGAGACCGATTCGGCGCGCGTCACGCGGCGCTGGAGCTGGTACTGGCGCCCGAGCGCGAGGCAGCCGGTGACGAATCGGGCCTCCTCGACTTTGGCGCCGGCGGGCAGCCGCGCGAGCTGGTCGCCGGCAACGCGGTACGCCTCGAGGAACGGCCTCAGCACGCGATGCGAGTTGAACGGCTTGATCGCCAGCAGCAAGCCCTCGATCTCCTTTCCTCCGGCGCGGATCCGCTCTTCCCACGCCGGCTCGTGCAGCGCCATCTCGGTGCGCAGCTCGTCGCGGAACGTCGCGCGGTCCGAGAAGAAGAACTCGAACTTGAGCAGGTCGCGCAGCGCGAGCGCTTCGTTCCAGAACGCCTCGAGACGGTCTCCGTCGGCTTCCATCGCCGCGACCATTGCGACTTCGGCGATCGAGCCGGTGACGAAGAAATGGATGACGGTGTTGCGGTAGTACGCTGCCGTCAGGAATTCCTCGGGCCGGATCGCGTAGACGGCCTCGGGCCCTTCGGTGAACACCGAGACGACGCCGTTCTCGACGAGGTGATCGAGCACGCGCTGCACTTCGGACGGCACGCGAAGGTTGACTTCCTCGGTCACCGGAAGATTTCGCCGCTGCACGTAGGTGATCAGGTTCGCCAGCGCCGCGGCCGTCTCGTCGGCCGTCACCGCGCGGTCGCCGACCCCGAGAAGCGCCAGCGTGACCAGGGAGATCGGCGTGATCGGCGTCGCGTTGTTGATGCGCACGCTCAGCTCGAACGCGAGCTTCTGCAGCGGCAGGCCGCCCTCTTCCGGATCGCCGCCCACGGCGGGCGCCGCCTGCTCGCCGTAGAATTCGCGAAGCGAGACCGGCTCGCCGAAACGGATGTGGATGTCGCCGTAGCGTCGACTCAGGCGGCGGACCACCTTGAGGAACCACGAGAAGCTCTCTTTTTCCTTTCCTCCACCCTTCTGCTCGGCCACGTACTCGCCGACGTCCTGGATCTGGTCGTAGGCGATCGACACCGGCAGCAGCACGACGTCCTCGCTCTTTCCGCGTTGCCACGCATCGACGACGTAGGCCAGCAGACCCAAGCGCGGCGGAAGCAGCTTGCCGGAGCGCGACCGGCCGCCCTCGAGGTACCATTCGAGCGTGAAACGCTTCTCGATGAGGTAGTCGATGTAGTGGTGCAGGACGAACTTGTAGGTCGGATTGTCCTTGAACGTGCGGCGAATGAAGAACACCCCGGCGCGCCGCATCAGCGGGCCGACCGGGAAGAAGTTCATGTTGATGCCGCCGGCCGTGTGGTTGGGCGGATGGCCGTTCTCGTGCAGCGCGTACTGCAGCACCAGATGGTCGAGATTCGACTTGTGCGACGGCAGGAACACCACCGGGTAGCGCTGCGCGATGGCGTAGATGCGCTCGAGCCGCTCGCGGTCGTAGTGGATGTTCTCGCCGTAGCCGCGCCGGTACAGAAGGCGGATCATCCACGCGACGACGTCGATGACGAACGGATCGTGCGTGGCGGCGATCTCCGCGAGGTAGCGCGCGGCATCCTCGGTGACTTTCGCTTCGGGCTTTCCGAGCTCGCGGGCCAGGCGGGCGATGCCGCCGCGAAACGCGGGCCGCGACAGGATGTCCTGGGCGACCAGGCGCGGGACCTTGTAGCGCGCCCCGCGAAGGCGACGTTCGCTGCGCTCCAGCGCCAGCGTCGCGCGGCGCACGACGAACTCGGCCAGCCCCGTCGTTTCGGTCACGTCCTGGCCTCCGCTCTCTCGCCACTTCTCGCGCAGCTCCGAAAGATGCGCAGGCTCGCCGGCAACGATCCTCGCGCGTTCCGGGTGCCGGGCCGCGGTCCAGCGCTGGCGCAGGGGCCCGGGATCGCGCGGATCGGTCATCGTGACGATGTCGAGCGCGCTCAGGTGGCGCAGGCCTTCACCGAACTGCGAGAACCACACGACGCGCAGCGGCGCCATCAGCGGATCGCCGCCGGCGGCGATCGCCGACTCCAGGCGCGCCAGCTCTCCGGTTTTCCGTCGCGAGCGGCGCCGCCGCGACGGAGGAATCGCAACGATCTCGACCGACGATTCGGGCGTTGCCTCCGGGCGGGTGCGCGCGATCCAGCGCTCGAGCATCTTTCGCTCGAAATTGCTGCAGGCATCGAGCAGGAAGACGACGCGGCCGCCGGTAGCCGGCCAGGCCGGCTCGGCGGCGGCAGCCGGCGGAGCGGCCGCTTCCCCGATCGTGGTGGAGGACGTCGTCACGGCCCGCCTTTCTAGAGCAGCCGGCGGGGGCAACGCAACGCGACCTGCCCGCGGCTCGCGTGGATGATCCCGCGCGCCGCAGGTTGTGCTATGGTTCGCCGCCCCGATGTTGAACCGCGGCATCCTTACCCGGGAGATCGAGAAAGGCAGCGCCGGACCCCAGATCGGCGCCTTCTTCGATCTCGACCGGACCCTCATCGCCGGATTCTCGGCCTCCGCGTTCGTGCGCGAATGGCTGACCAGCGGCCGTGCCGCCCCGGCCGAGATCGCGGCCGCCGCGTCGGCGGCCGCGGCGTTCCAGCTCGGCCAGAAAAATTTCTCCGCGTTCGTCTCCGAGAGCCTCGCGATGGTCCGGGGCCTCACCGAAAAAGAATGGTCGGACATCGGCGAGAAGCTTTTCGGTGCGTCGATCGCCGCGAGCATTTTTCCGGAATCGCGCGCGCTGGTGGACGCGCACCGCTCCCGCGGCCACACGCTCGCGGTCATCTCGTCGGCCACGCGCGCGCAGGTCACGCCTGTCGCTCGCGAGCTCGGCATCGAGCACGTGTTCTGCACGGAGCTCGAAGTGAAGGAAGGAAAGCTCACGGGACAAGTGTTGCGACCCGCGTGCTACGGCCCGGGCAAGGCCGACGCGGCCACGCGATTTGCGGGCGAGCGCGAGATCGATCTTTCCCAGAGCTATTTCTACACCGACAGCGACGAAGACCTTCCTCTGCTGCTGATCGTCGGCAAGCCGCGGCCGATCAACCCGTCGCGGCGCCTGCAGTCGATTGCAGCAAAGCGAATCTGGCCCGTGCGAAGCTTCTCGAGCCGCGGCCTGCCGAGCGTGACCGACCTCGTGCGCACTTCGCTGTCGCTCGGCAGCATGCTGCCGTCGTTCCTGCTCGGGCTTCCGGCAGCGATCCTCGACCGCGACTACCGCCAGGCCGTCAATCTCGCGGCCACGACGTGGGGAGAGCTCGGCACCGCGCTGGCCGGCGTGCACGTGACGGTGCAGGGCGAAGAACACCTGTGGTCGAAACGGCCGGCCGTCTTCATCTTCAATCATCAGAGCGGAATCGACCCGCTGCTCGTCTGCAAGCTGCTGCGCAGGGATTTCGTCGGCATCAGCAAGCAGGAGATCCGCAACGTGCCGGTGCTCGGGCAGCTGTTCGAGATGGCCGGCACGATCTTCGTCGACCGTTTCAACCACGTCGAGGCGGTCAAGGCGCTGGAGCCGGCGATCGAGGCTCTCGGCCGCGGGCTTTCGATCGCAATTGCGCCCGAAGGCACTCGCAGTCTCGGCCCCCGGCTGGGTCGCTTCAAGAAAGGTGCGTTCCGCATCGCGATGGCGGCCGGCGTCCCGGTCGTTCCGATCGTGATCCACAACGCCGTCGATGCGCTGCCGAAACACGCCATCGTGATCCGTCCTGCCACCGTCGCGGTGACGGTGCTGCCGCCGGTGCCGACGAGCGACTGGACTGCCGGCGACCTCGACCGCAGAATCGAGGCGATCCGCGACGACTACCGGAAAGTGCTCGAACATGACGCCGGCGCGCTCGACTGAGTACGGCTGCGGTGCGCGGACGTTCGGAAAGGAGACGCCATGAGCCTTCAGCCCGCACGCAACTTCAATCACATCGCGTTCCCGACCGCTGACACCGCGGCGACCTGCCGCTTCTACACCGAGGTCCTCGGATTGAAGCTCGTCGGCGCGGTGCGGCCCGACCAGGCCGGCACCACGCGTGAAGTGCACCCGCACATTCACACGTTCTTCGGAACCGGCAGCGGCGAATGCATCGCGTTCTTCGAGGTCCCGGGTTTTCGTCCCGAGCCGAACAAGGACGGCGCACCGGATTTCACGCGGCACGTCGCCTTCGGCGTCGACTCGGAAAAGGACATGCTCGACTGGCAGAAGACGCTGCGCGAGCGCGGCGTCGAGGTGAGCCAGGTCATCGACCACGACGGCCTGTGGAAATCGATCTACTTCCGCGACCCGAACCACCTGCTGCTCGAGATCACGTTCCAGACCCGCCCTCTCGGTGAGGCCGATGCGATCAAGGCTGCCGGCATGGTCGAGGAATGGAACCGCACCCACGGCGGGTGGGCGAAGGTCTGAAGAAGGCCATCGCCCACCCACGGCGCGCGGGCGAAGTCCCGAAGGCCATCGCCCACTTTTGCGGTCACGCCCGGTCCCTTCCCGGAAGCGTGAAGCTCTTCGTGCGCGCCAGCAGCACGAGCGACGACGCCGCGCATGCGGCACCGATCCCGAACAGCGCCGGGTAGCCCGCGATCTCGATCACCGGGCCGAGAACGGCCGCTGCGCCCCACGCCCCGAGGTTGAAGGTGCCCGCGAACACCGTCATCAGCCGGCCCCTTTCGCTCGGGCGCGTATGCTCGAGCGCCAGCGAGTTCAGCGCCGGGAAAAACACCCCGTGCGCGAGGCCGAACACACCTCCGATGGCGACGAGCGACGTCGGACCCTCGAAGGCCACCCACAGTACGACGAGCGTGTACGGGACCATCGCCGCAACCGCGACGCGGTGGCGGCCGTAGCGGTCGGGCAACCAGCCTGCGAGCAGGCGCACGGCGCAAGCTGCTGACGCGTAGGCAACGAAGAACGAGCTGACGTTGCGATACCCCGCGCCAAGCGCCGCCGGCTGCAGGAACGTGAACATCGTCGCGAACGCGATCGCCGTCAGCAGCGTCACGGCGCCGTAGATGCGCGTCGTGCTTCGCTTCCACACCTGGAGCAGCGAGCCGCGGTCGTCATGGAGCACGCGGCGCGCGCCGTTCGTCTCCAGCACGAGAATCGCCGAAGCGATCGCCAGCAGCGCGGCCAGTACGAACGCAGCAGACCAGCCGACCGCGTGCGCCAGCGGCTCGTCGACGGCGGGAGCCACCGCGTTCATCACGAGCATGCTGCTCCCCGCGAGCCCGACGGCCTCGCCCAGGCGCTCGGCGGGAGCGAGCTCGGCCACCAGCGTAGAAAACGTCGCCATCTGCATCGTGAACGCGATTCCCTGCACGAAACGCAGCATGTAGATCGCCGGCCCCATCGCGTGCACCATCGCGAAGCCGAGCGACGTCGCGGCCAGCAGCAGCGCGGACGCCGCGAACATGCGCCGGCGCGAAACGCGGTCGATGCAGCTTCCCACCGCGATGCTGGTCAGGACCGACGAAAGGCCGAATACGCCGGCAACGGCACCGATCTGAGACGGCGTCGCGCCGAATTCGACCGCCAGGTACTTCGGCATCAGATGAAAGCTGGAAAACGCGAAACCGTAAGCGCTTCCGGCGGCCAGAAGACGCGAAAACGCAGGCGTCCACAGCGAAGAGCCGGCACGCCCGGACACACGGGTATCGAGCGCGGGAGCGCGGATTGCGGCGGCTAGAGCGCGGGTCTGACGCATCGTCTCTCTCCGAACCCGCGCGCTTTCGCGCGCGGTCGCCGCGCCGAAGCCGGACTGAAGAGAGAAAGCGGGAGGAGGAGGAGACCGCTTTCCCTTCAGCCGGCTTCGGCGAAGGGTTGCGGTCCGTGAGCTCAGTGCCTCAAGCGAACCGCGACAGGCAAGCGCCGAAAGCGCGATGCCAACGCATGCGCTTGGGCGTTACCGGAAGGTTCGAAATCGAGGCGAGCGGGAACATGGAATGACGTTTGTACGTGGTCACGCGCGCGCCGTCAAGGTTTTCGCGGCGCGTTTTCCACGGAATGCGAAGAGCCGCCCTTTTCCAGCTCCTCGACAACCCACGAGTAGGCAGCAACGGCCGGGGGGAGCCCGATCGTGCTCGCCGCAAGCGCGACGACGTGCCGGATCTCCGCTCCGCTGCAGCCGGCCGCGCGCGCCTTGCGCACGCTCGAATGCACCGGCCCCGGATGCCCGCTGCCGATCGCCACAGCGAGCTTGAGAAGGCGCTGCTCGCGCTCGCTGAACGGGCCGCTCTCTTCGGCTTCGCGCATCGCATCCCACGCCTGGCCGAGCTTGGGGAATTCGCGGACGAAAGCATCGTAGGTCTTCGGGGGCCTGGGACCGGATTCACTCATCGCTTTCTCCCTCGTGCGGTCGGCGCGCCTGATTCGCACGCCCTCTTCAGCTCACGACGTTCTGGGGGCGGCCCGCGGCGAACGTGCGAACGTTGGCAACGGTGGTCGCCACCAGCCGCTTTCGCGCCGCCAGCGTGGCCCACGCGATGTGCGGAGTCACGGTGCAGCGCGGATGCAGCGTCAGCGGGTGACCCGCCGGCGGCGGCTCCTTCGACAGCACGTCCAGCGACGCATGCGCAGGCCTGCCGCGGTCGAGCGCCGCCACCAGCGCCGCCTCGTCGATGAGGTCGCCGCGTGCGGTGTTGATGAGAATGCTGCCGTCGCGCATCGTCGCCAGCAGCGATGCATCGACGAAGCGAAAATTCGTCGGCGTCAGCGGGCAATGCAGGCTGACGACGTCGGCGCGCGCGAAGATCTCCTCGACGCTCGCCCACGCAAATCCCTCGTAGCTCGCGGCGCGGGTGCGACTCGGGCTGTATGCGAGCACGTTCATTCCGAACGCATGCGCGATCTCGCCCGCCCTCGCGCCGATGCGTCCATGGCCGACGATGCCCATCGTCATGCCGGCGAGCTCGACCAGAGGCCGGGTCCAGAACGAGAAATCCTTGCACGCTGCCCACTGCTGCTCCCGAACTGCGCGCGCGTGCTCGGCAACCGCGCCGACCAGGTCGACAAGCAGCGCGAACACGTGCTGGGCCACCGAGTCGGCAGAGTAGCCGGGCACGTTGCAAACCGTCACATCGTGGGCACGCGCTGCATCGAGGTCGACGACGTTGACGCCGGTCGCGAGCACGCTGACGAGGCGAAGCCCCGGGAGCGCCGCGAAAGCCTCGGCATCGAGCACCGTCTTGTTCGTCAGCACGACGTCGGCGCCACGCGCCCTCTCGATCACGAGGGACGGCGACGTGCGCGCGTGAACCTCGAGCGCGCCGAGTCCGGCCAGCTCATCGAACGGATTGTCTCCAGGGTCGACGGTCGCGCCGTCGAGCACGACGATGCGGCCGAAGGCGGGCATCCCCGGCTCGAGCGAATCCTTCTGGTTGGAAATACCCACGGCGCGCCCTTTTATGCGGCGAGCGCCGCGGCGCAACAGCAATCGCGGGGCACCTTTGCCGGCGGGGCTGCTTCGCCGGTGGGGCCGCTTCGCGCCGCTGCTTTTCCGGCGGCCCCGCTTCGCCGCGCCCGAGGGCGGCCGGCGTTTCGGCGCGGACCGGCGTCAGGGAACCGAGATCGACCCTTCGCCGGTCAGGTCGGCAAGCAGCTCAGCGTAAAGGCCGCGCTTGAGCACGCGGCAGGCGTCCCGGTTCTTGCCGGCAAGCGGCCTGAGCCTTTCGACTGCCGCGGGAAGAACTTCGGCCTCGGCGGCCACCTGGTCGACGATGCCAATGCGCAGGCAATCGTCGGCGCCGAGCCTGCCGCCCGTCAGGACCGTGTCACGGTAGGCGCGGACACCGATCTTCTCACGGATCAGCGTGCGCATCCCGAGCACCAGCGGCATGCCGAGGTCGAGCTCGGGAAGGCAGAAAAACCCGCGGTCGCTGCGCATGACGCGCCACTCGTGGGCAAGCGCCAGCATTGCGCCACCGGCAAAGGCATGACCGTTCATCGCGGCGCAGGTCGCGACCGGCAGCGCAATGATGCGCGCGAAGAGATGCAGCACCGTCGCGATGAACTGCATCGAGACCGAATGTTCCTGCTGGCTCAGCCAATCGAGGTCGAGGCCGTTCGAATAGAACTTTCCCTCGCCGACCGTGACGAGCGCCGCCGCGCCGCGGCTGTTCTCGACTTCGTCGAGGGCGCGGTTCATCGCCGCGATGAAGCCGGGGTTGAAGCGGTTCTCGCCGCTCGTCATCCGGAGGACGAAGACGTCGCCGTCGCGGCTCAGGTCGTATTCGGCCATGGTTGCCCTCCTGCGGTGCCGGCGAGCGCAAGCCCGCCTCCGTGCGATGCCGGGCGGATCGAAAGGTTGCGCAGGATCGTGCCGCACCGCAAGGCGCGGCGCGATCCTGCGCAGGAATCAGGCTGCGCGCCGGTACATCGTGACGACGGCAGCGCCGCCGAGACCGAGGTTGTGCTGCAGCGCGACGTTCGCTCCGGTCACCTGGCGCTTGTCGGCCTGGCCGCGAAGCTGCCAGTTGAGCTCGGCGCACTGGGCGAGGCCGGTTGCTCCGAGGGGATGGCCCTTCGAGATCAGGCCGCCCGACGGATTGACCACCCACTTTCCGCCGTACGTGACGGCGCCCGTGTCGATCAGCTCTCCGCCCTTGCCGGGCTCGCACAGGCCGAGGCCCTCGTACGTGATCAGCTCGTTGCACGAGAAGCAGTCGTGCAGCTCGATCACCTGCACGTCGTTCGGCGTCAGGCCCGACTGCGCGTAGACCTTCTCGGCGGCCTTCTTCGTCATGTCGGAGCCGACGAGCTTGATGCACGAGTGCTCGTCGAACGTGGACGGAAGATCGGTCGCCATCGCCATGCCGGCGATCTCGACGGCGGTCTTCTCGAGGCCGTGCTTCTTGACGAAGTCCTCGCTGGCGAGAATCGCCGCGCCCGCACCGTCGGAAGTCGGGCAGCACTGCAGCTTGGTCAGCGGCCCGTAGACAGTGGGCG
The DNA here is from genome assembly GCA_036493895.1 of Candidatus Binatia bacterium. Classification (NCBI taxonomy): domain Bacteria; phylum Candidatus Binatota; class Binatia (SeqCode); species Binatia bacterium. The sequence goes on from DASXOZ010000070.1 coordinate 86,035, forward strand.
ACGCGAGGATGTCGGCGAGGGAGTACTCGTCGCGGAACTGCGAGTAAGGGTTGTTGACCGAGTGCTTGTGGTTCTTCTGGCCGATGCGCGCGAAGGACTCGGCGGTCGTGCCGTACTTCTCCATGTGCTCGATGCCGGCATTGCCGAAGAACTGCGGCGCCCCGGGCGCGTTGGCGAAGCCGCGAAGCTGCACCATCTCGCCGAAGTGCTTGTCCATCGGGTTGGTGCGGTCCTGGAACTTCACGCCGAGGGAACCCTTCTCCATCTTCTCGAAGCCGAGCGCCATCGTGCAGTCGGCAAGGCCGCCCTCGATGAACTGCTTGGCCATGAACAGCGCCGTCGATCCCGTCGAGCAGTTGTTGTTGACGTTGTAGATGGGCACGCCGGTGATGCCGAGCTCGTAGATCGCGCGCTGTCCGGCAGTCGAATCGCCGTAGCAGTAACCGACGGCGACCTGCTCGATCTCGTCGAACGAGACGCCGGCGTCCTTCAGCGCGTTGGTGCCCGCTTCCCTGGCCATGTCGGGATAGTCCCAGGCCTTCGATCCGGGCTTCTCGAACTTGGTCATGCCGACGCCGACGACGAATACTTTCCTGCCCATGGTTTCTCCCGCAGCCGCTGCTGCTGTAGCCGGTTTTTGCGCCCGCATCGCGCGGTGCACGATCTTGCAGTTATCCAATCGTGCGGGAAAAGCGAGCGCGGCCGGCGCCCTGGCGGCGACCAGGCAAGGCTCGGTCCCGGGCAGCGGCGGCAAGAGCCACCCAAGGCCCGGGATGCCGCTGCTTTCCCGCCGCCGGTGAGTCCGGAGCCACCCGGCCGCCGCCCCTGCCGCCGCCTTCCTACGCGGCTGTCGCCGCGTTGCCGGCTGCCGCCGGTCGGGCGGCACCCGGCGAGGCGCGCCCCGTGCTTTGCGCCGCAGCCTGCGTGCTGGTTGAATCCGCCGCCGCCAAGCCCCGCGACCCGACGCAGAAGGAGAAAGTTCCGTGGCCGAACAGATCGAGCTGACCGACGAAATGAAAGCCCAGATCGGCAAGCAGTCGCCGCCGTGGGACTTCGAAGTCACGACGACGAGCGTGCGGATGTTCGCGCGTGGCGTCGGCTACACCGACCCGGTGTACTACGACGTCGAAGCGGCCAGGCGCGCAGGCTACCGCAGCCTGCCGGCGCCGCCGACGTACCTCGGCACGGCAGTGTTCCTGCCCGGCCGCTGCAGCGACACGTTCAGCGGACCCACCGAAGGAATCCCGTCGATCAACCACGGGTTGAAAGGCCTGCTCGACGGCGGCACCGAGACGGAATACTTCGATGCGATCTGCGCAGGCGACACGCTGGCCGCGCAGATCAAACTTGCCGACGTCAAGGTCGCTTCGAGCGCCGCGCTCGGCGGAAAGATGCTCGTCGTCACGGCCGTCACCACGTACACGAACAAGGCGACCGGCAAGACGGCTGCCAGGCAGACCTCGCAGGTCATCTACTACTGAATTCGCACGAGGAGACGGACGCGATGCTGAAATTCGACGAGATCAAGGAAGGCGACGCGATCCCCGAGCTTCGCAAGACCCCTACCCTGCAGCAGCTGGTCAAGTACTCGGCCGGCGGCGGGGACTTCAACCCGCTGCACCACGACTATTCGTTCCCGCAGGCCAAGCAGATCGGCTCGATCATCGTGCACGGGCGCTTCAAGTACGCCGCGCTCGGCGAGCTCGTCTCGAACTGGGTCGGTCATGCCGGGCGCATCGAGAAGCTGTCGTGCCAGTACCGCGGCATGGACCTGCCGGACAAGCCGTTCGTCTGCAAGGGCGTCGTGCGCAGGAAAACCAGCGAAAACGGCCGCAAGGCCGTCGAGCTCGACATCTGGGCCGAGAACGCCGAGGGCAAGAAGACGACTCCCGGATCGGCCGTCGTGGTGTTCCCCTAGCAACGGCGCAGCCGTTGCGTCGGAGAGTTACGGCGCAGCCGTTGCGTCGGAGCGGTACGGCGCAGCCGTTGCGTCGGAGAGTTACGGCGCAGCCGTTGCGTCGGAAAGCCTGCGGCGCAGCCGGCGAAGAGCCTGACGCCCCTTGTGCCGCGGCGCGGCGCGGCGCGCGCGCAGTTCAGAGGCGCTCGAGGCGAAGAAGGTCGGCATCGCTGGCCAGTTCGGCAAGCAGCTGCGCCTTCCAGCGCTCGAATTCCGCACCGTCCCAGGCCCTGTGCTCGCCGCGCGAATAGGCGCAGGCGTTGCGATGGTATAGCCATGCGTTCATGCGGTTGTCCCGCGTCGCATCGCGGCGCCTGATCACCTTGGCAGGAATTCCGGCAACGATGGAACCCGGCTCGAATACCGAGCCTTCGGTGGCGACTGCGCCTCCGGCGACGATGGACCCGGCGCCGAGCACGACGCCGTCCATCAGCACGGCGCCGATGCCGATCAGGCAGGCATCGCCGACGTGGGCGCCGTGAACGGTAGCGTGATGGGTGATCGAGCAGAAGTCGCCGATCGTCGTCGGATGGTCGTAACCGACGTGGATCATCGCGAAGTCCTGCAGGTTGGTGAGGCGGCCGATGCGGACTTTCTGCGTCTCGCAGCGAACGACGGCGTTGAGCCACACCGACGAGCCGACGCCAATGGCAACGTCGCCGAAGATCGAAGCGGTCGGCGACAGCAGGGCGCCGGGGAAGCGGGGATCGGGATTCATCATCGCATCGGTCGGCACGCAGGTCGCGTCCTGGCGGCGCTGTGGGATGCCGCAGGATCGCAGCGGTGGCAACAGCGGGCCTGCGCCGGCTCTGCGTGGCAGCGGCGAAGTCGCCGCAGCACGACGGAGGCTGCGCGCGGCCGCGCCGGCCAGTCCGGCCGCGCCGCGATGCTGCCCCACGCGGCGGCGGTGACTGTTGCCGTCGTCATTTTCGCTCTCATCTACGATCCGTTCCATGCCGGCGCGCTCGTGTTTCTCGCGCTGGCGCCGATCACACTGGTGTTCTGCGACCCGCGGGTGCCTTGCCGTCTCGGCCAGGCCGCGCTCGGCGGTTTCACGTTCGGGCTGCTGGCCGCCATGGCGATCGTCGGGCCGTGGATGTTCGCGGCCTCGGTGGATTACTTCGACCGCAGCAGCGCCTGGTCGATAGGTTTCACGCTCGCGATCAACGCCGGCTACGTCGCGCTGTTCACAGCCCCCGCGTTCATGGCACTGCGCGTGCTGGCATCGGCGCCTCCCATGCTGCGCGTGATCGGCGCTGCCTCGACGTGGATCGCGTTCGAGGCGCTGCGCAGCGCGGATCCGTTCGGGAACTGCTGGGCTCTTCTCGGCCAGGGCTTCGCCAACCTGCCGCTGCTGCGCGAAGCCGCGGCCTTCGGAGGCGTTCCGCTGCTCGGATGGCTCGCGGCGCTGACCGGCTCCGCAATCGGAGTCGGGCTGCAGCCCGACGTCGGCGCCAGGGACGCGATGCGGTGCACCGCCGTCGCTGTGCTCGCACCGCTTGCCGCCGTCGTTCTCGGAGTCGCTGCGCGGCACCAGGACCACGTGATCACGCCGCTGCAGCCGCTTCGCGTGGCGGTCGTGCAGCAGGAGATCGCCAGCCGCGACGTGTGGAATCCGGCTCGCCGCGTCGACAACTGGAACTCCTACCTGGAGACGACTGCCACGCTGAAGCCCGGCAGCGTCGACCTCGTCGTCTGGCCCGAGAGCGCGGCACCCTTCCTTCTGAATGCGGACCCGGTCGCGCGTGACAAGATGATCGAGCTCGCGACGACGCTCGGCGCAGCGATCATGCTCGGCGCGCCGCGAAGCGAGGACGTCGGTCAGGGACGCGCCTTGATGCACAACAGCGTCTACTTCTTCGCGCCGGGCGCGTCCGAGCCGCTGATCTACGACAAGCAGCGCCTGCTGCCGTTCATCGAAACGATGCCGGCGGCGACCGACGATCCCGACCAGTCGCCGTACGCGCCCGGCAGCTCCGAAAAGCTCTTCGACGTGCACGGATGGCAGATCGCGCCGCTACTGTGCTTCGAGGCCGTGTATCCGCAGTACGCGCGCCAGGCGGTCGCCGACGGCGCCCACCTGCTCGTCAATCTCTCCAACGACGCATGGTTCGACGGCGGCGCCGGTCCCGAGCAGCACTGGGCGATGAGCCTGATGCGCACCGTCGAGCTTCGCCGCCCGATGGTGCGAGCGTCCAACGGCGGCATCTCCGGCGCGATCGGCTTCGACGGCACCGCCATCGGCATCCCGATCCGGCGCACGCACGCGATGCGCATCTACGAGATTCCGCCGCCTCCACGCACGATGACGGCGACGATCGCGTACGGCGAGTATGCGGGATGGGCGAGCGGCGTGCTGTCGCTTCTCTGCCTGCTGTTCGCACTGGCAAGGCTGCGCGCTCGCAGCTGAAACGATTCGTAGATGCGGTTGCTACGCTTTTCGCAGCAGGCCGGGGTCAGACGTCGCCCGGCGGAATGAGCAGGTGCGAGACCTTGTGCAGGAACGCCATCTGGCGCGCCAGTCCGTCGCCCGACAGGGGGTCGACTCCGAACACCTGTCGCACAAGGGGAGCCATCGCGAAGTAGCCGACGATCAGGTTCTGGAAACCGAGCAGCAACAGAGGCCACTCGTCTTCGGGCCATAGCTCGGCCGCGCGGCTGGAGCGCAGCGCATCGAGTCCCCGCTGGTAGACCGGCTCGAACCAGCGGCCGGCGATCCGGGCGAGGCGCTCGCCCCCGGCCAGGGTCTCGTAGTGGATCAGTTTGGCGAGATTCGGATTCCCGGCAAGGTGAAGGACGACACTGTCGATCGTCCTTTCTTCCCGGTCGCGCGTGCGGTCCCCCGCAGTCAGATCCGCGAGCATCTTGAGAACGGGCGTCAGGCCGCGTTCGAGCACCGCCTCGTAGAGCTCCTCCTTGCCGGCGAAGTGGTTGTAGAGACTGGCCGGGTTGAGCCCCACGCGGGCGGCGATGTCGCGCACCGGCGCGGCCCCCAACCCCTTTTCGGCAAACACCTGCTCGGCGGCATCCAGGATGCGCTCGCGGGTGGTCCGGACGTCGCCCGGCTCGCTCTGGGCCTGGCTGGCCGCCATGGCCTAGACCCTCGCCCCGGGGATGCAGGCCAGGCCCAGGGCCACAAGCGCCTGCAGGAGGTCTTGCCGCGAAGCGTAAAATTTGTTAACCAACGAACGTTCGTTCATGAACCGCCCTCTGCAGAATTCCCTTTCTTCCCGCCCGGCTTCGGGGGTCGCCCCCGTTGGCGCTGCCTCACCCAGCGCCCACCCGTCCGGCTGCCCCGCGCAACAGCTGCTGGAAACGCTCCGCATCGACGGAAACGAAGACGCCCTGGGCCTCGGCCGTCACGGTATCGCCATCTCTCAGGGCCCCGGACGTGAAGATTTTGCGACCTTCCACGCGATCGACTCCCGCGTCAAAGCGAAGCTCTGCTCGAAGAGGCGTAGGACGCCGGTAGCGGATCGTCAGCCCGGCAGTCATGCCGGGATTTCCCGTCAGCGTCTGTGCAAAGCCGAGCACTTCGTCGAAGGCCGCCGCGACGAAGCCTCCATGCACGTGACCCGGAGGACCTTCGTACGCGGCACCGAACACGACGCGGCCGGCGATGCGATCGCCGACCACCTCGAGCGACATCGGAGGCGACAACGGATTGGAAAGCCCGATCAGCGGGCTCTGGTCGAAGAACGCTCCGGAGTTTCCCGAAACCGACGTCTCCGCATAGCCGGCGTGCCTGCTGCCGGAAGGCTGCGCACGCAGCCTGGCCGCCAGCGCAGCGGCCTCGTGCGTCGCGGCCGCGAGCTCCTCTTCGGATGCGTCGCTGCTGATCAGCGAGTCGATGATCTCGCGCAGAGCGGCAGCAAGGCGGCGCCGGTGCGCCCATGCTCCGGCAGCCGGCATCGACGCAGCTTCGAAATACAGGGGCTTGTTCCGTTCTTCTTCCATCGTCTCTCTGTTTCGAGCAGCGAAGCTGCCGCTCTTGCTTCCTTGCGAAGAGCGGTCGCTCTCCGTGTGTTCGCGGAGTCTATGACAGCGGCGTGACCAAGACCAAAAGGGGAGTACACACACCAATGAGCATCACGCATCTCGACCTTTCCGATCCCGACTCCTTCGCCGGCGGATTCCCGCACGAGTACTTTCGCCGCCTGAGGCGCGAAGACCCCGTCCACTGGAACGATACGCGCCACGAAGTGGAGCGCAACGGCCGCGGATTCTGGGACATCACGAAGTACGAAGACGTCAAGATGATGTCGCGCAATCCGGCGCTTTTCTCGTCGTGGGAGGGCGGGACGAACATCTTCGAGCTCCACGGCGACGACCTCATCGGCTCGCGCTCGATGATGCTCAACATGGATCCGCCCCACCACGTCAAATACCGGCGCCTGGTGGCGCACAATTTCACGCCGCGCATGATCGAGAGGCTCGAGGATCACATCCGCGACCTTGCGCGCGAGATCGTCGACGGCATGTGCGAACGCGGCAGCTGCGATTTCGTCGCCGACGTGGCCGCCTTGCTGCCAATGAAGACGATCATGGAAATCGTCGGCGTTCCCGAGGAGGACCAGCAGCGCCTGTTCGACCTCAGCAACAAGCTGGTCGGCTTCGACGACCCCGAGATTCAGGGTTCCTTCGACGAGGGGCGCATGGCGGCTGCCGAAGTCGCGATGTACGGGCAGAAGCTCGCCGACATGGTCTCCGAGTGCCCGATGAACAACCTCGCCAGCGCGCTCTACCACGGCAAGGTCGACGGTCAGTCGCTCGATCCCCTGCAGTACAACTACTTCTTCCTCATGCTGATGGTCGCCGGCAACGAGACGACGCGCACGATGACCTCGCACGGAATGCGACTGCTCATCGAGAACCCCGCCGAGCGCCACAAGCTCGTCGCGGATCCCTCGCTCATCCCGAACGCCGTCGAGGAGTTCCTGCGCTACAACCCGCCCGTCATGTATTTCCGCCGCACGCTGACCGAGGATTTCGAGATTCGCGGGAAGACGCTGAAGAAAGGGGACAAGGTCGTGCTCTGGTACCCGTCGGCCAACCGCGACGAGGACGTCTTTGCCGACCCGGACAGATTCGACGTCTCTCGCAAGATCGCCGAACACGTCGGGCTCGGCGTCGGCGAGCACTACTGCCTGGGCGCCAGCTTCGCCCGTGCCCAGCTGTGCTCGATCTTCACCGAGCTGCTGACGCGGGTGCCCGACATGGAACTGGCCGCCCCGATCCGCTACGTGCGCTCGAACTTCGTCCAGGGCATCAAGGAGATGCCGGTGCGGTACACGCCGGCGCCGAGGACGGCCCAGGCGGCCGATCCGGGCGCGGCCTCCCTGCACGCCGAGGCGGCGGCCGCCGGATGCCCTTTCCACCAGGAGAAGGCCCCCGAGCTGGTGACCGCTTAACCGGGCGACCGGCAGCAGATACAGTGCCCGGTCATGAAAGTCGTCGTCGATTACGACCTGTGCGAAGCCAATGCCGTCTGCATGCGCATCCTGCCCGACGTGTTCCAGGTGGATGACCAGGACAACCTGAACATCCTCATCGAACATCCGCCGGAATCGATGCGCGCCAAGCTCAAAGAGGCCGTGCGCCTCTGCCCTCGCCAGGCCATCTCGATCGTCGAGGACTGAGCTCGCACGCCGGCCTCTCGCAGGGGACAGGCCAGGGTCACGCCAAGGCCACCGCCTAGCGGCATTTCAGCGACGACGTTCCTTCCTGGCAGTCGGCGGCGGTGCCGCTTCGCACGACCGCGCTGTTGTGCAGCAGATCGACCGTGACCGGCCCGGCAAACGGCGCCGCAATCGCAAGGCCGCGCATCGACACCTTGTACCTCACCGAGCTGCCACCCCGCACGAACGTCGCCCGGTAGTCGGACGTCGCGTCGCTCTCGTCACAGTTGATCTTGCCGCTGGCGGCCGTGGCGCAGCTCGAGAACGCATGGCTGACGTCCAGGGCCGCGTTGTCGCGCACTCGCACCGTGAACGGCGGCGGCGTGCTGAAATCGGGCGGCACGTCGAACGATCCGGCAACGTCGACGCGACCGTTGGCGGCGCCGACCTTCGTCTCGCCCTTGACCTTCACCTTGCCCACGCCGAGCGGGAACGACGCGAGCGTGGTGGTCGTCGTCGTGTTCGACGTAGTGGTGGTGGTGTCGGTGCTCGTCGTCACGGTGATCGTCGTCGTGGTCGCTGTGCCGGGCGTGCAGGTGTCGTCGATGCCGACGGTGACGTCGGGCGCGAGCGCGTAGCCTTCCGGCAGCACCTTCGGCGACGGGCTCTGCACCTGGCCGGAGTCCGGTGCCTCGAGCACCGGCAGGCGCAGCCGAAGATTCGTCACGATGATCGGAAGCTGGCCGTTGGAATTGCGCCCGTACGGCTGGTCGGCCGGGAGCAGCTCGAGCTTGACGATGTGGCCGGGCGCGAAGCGCCATCCGTTGGGATGAAGCTGGAAGACCTGGCACGAGGCCGTCGTCGTATTGACCTCGGGACGGTAGAGCCCGCGCGCGACGAGAGTTTCCATGTTCGTCGACGGGTCGACGTCCTCGAGGCGCGCGGCAACCTGGGCCGTCGGTGACGGAGAAAGGAAATCGGCGACGATGGTCGCGGCGCCCATCAGCGTGAAACCTTCGCCCGACACCGCGCCGGTGCGATAGGTTGCCGCGCCGGTCTGGTCGTCGGCGTTGGTCGCCGCGCAGGCGCCGCTTCCGGTGATCGGATCGAAAGCCTGGCCGACGGTCGCATCGGTCGGGACGTCGTTCGCGATGATCTGCTGGGCCGCGCTCTCGACGCGCACTTCGCCCGGCGCGATCGCCTCCCAGTTCGCAGCCTGGTACGGCCCGGCCGACGGTCCGCCGCACACCTGCGTCGTCGTCTGCACGCCGAGGAACGGCGCCGGCCCCTCGCCCTTGACGTAGTAGTCGAACCAGTTGTGGAGCTGCGCATTGCGGAACGGCAGGTCCTCGGGCTTGTTCTGGCCGCGCTGGTGGCCGTGGTCGCCGAACATCATCGCGATCGGCGTGCCCGGATGATCGGTGCGCGTGCGGTTATAGAAACGGATCGCTTCGTCGGTCGGGAACAAGTCGTCGGTGAAGCCGTTGGAAATGAGCATCGGCGCCGGCGGCTCCGAATCGTCGATGTAGTAGCTCGAATGATGGCGCGTCAGCTCGTCGACGACGTCCTGCTCGACGGGGTTGCCGTCGTACGGCTCGCCGGCGTTGTCGACGGAATACCATTTGTAGAGATCGGCATCGGGATCGGCTCCGGGCGGCGCGTAGTTGCTGCCGGCTTCGCCGAGAGCGAAGAGGCCCGCGACGAACGACTGCTTGAGCACGCCTGCCCTGCCCCGCTTCAGGTAGGGAGCGTCGGCGACGTAGTCGAGCGTGTGACCGTTCGGCTGCAGGGAGTTGGCCAGATCGGTCCACGGAATGTCCGGCTGCACCGCAGCCATCTTCATGGCCTTGCCGCCGGCGCTGACCCACGGCACGAGATAGCCGTCGAGATTCGGCGATCCCTCGTGCGCACCCATCATCTTGCGGTCTTTGAGCGCACCGAGCGCCATCGAGATGCCGCCGCCGTAGGAGCTTCCCATCGCGGCGATCTTCTGCGGGTCAACGAGGCCTTCGCCGGAAGTCGCGCCGGTGGCGGCCTGGTCGGCCAGCGCCTCGAAGACCTGCTGGGCGTCGCGCACTTCGTAGCGCGTGTCCATCAGGTGGTTGTAATCGTTGTCGCAGACTCCGGGAGTCAGGCGCTTGCTGTCGGTCGCGCCGCAGGAGTTGCCCCAGCCGCGGTCGCTCATCGAGAAGACGGCGTAGCCGGCGTCGAGCCACTGCTGCATCGTCGGATCGGTGAGATCGAGTTTGGCGCCGCCCCAGCCATGGAAGACGCCGACGATCGGGAAGTTGCCGTCGGCGCCGCTGGCCGGAGCCGGCGGGAAGCCGACGTTGACGTCGATCGGCGCGCCGTCGAACGTCGAGAAGATGCCCGAGCAATGGCGCTCGCCGGCGTTGCCTCCGGCCTGGACGGTGCACGAGACGGCGCCGCCGAACAGGCCGTCGATCGTCGCCAGAGCGGGCGTGGCCGCACTGCAGAGCGAAACCGCGAGGATGGCCGCGAGCTTTTTCATGGCAGTCTCCGGAGGCCGGCCATTTTCGGCTCGGCACCTCCAGAACTGACACGACAACGCTACTTACAGCAATGATAGTTACTGGGTTGTAAGCAAATTTCTGCCCCGATCGGGTGGAGCAGAACACGGTGAGTCTCCGCCGGATCGCTCACGGTAGTGCAAGCGCATAAGTTCAACTATATCAATATCTTCGAGGTATACTATTCAGCGTCCCTTGAAGTTCGGCTTACGCTTTTCCTTGAAGGCCCTTGGGCCTTCCTTGGCATCCTCAGTCGAGAAAACTTCCATGCCGAGGCGCATCTCGAGCTCGCGGGCGTCGTCCTCTCGCATCCCGTCGGCCTCGAGCACCGCGCGCTTGATGTTGCGCACGGCCACCGGGCCGTTCTCCGCGATGCGCGCCGCAATGGCGCGCGCTGTCTCCAGTGCCTTGCCGTCCGCAACGACGCGCCCGATGAGCCCCATCTCCAGCGCCTCTTTCGCGCTGTAATGGTCGCCCGTCAGCAGCACCTCCATCGCGCGCGTGAACGGGATCTGGCGCGGAAGCCGCGTCGTCGAGCCACCCTGGGGAAACAGGCCCCAACGCACCTCGGAGACGCCGAGCTTGCTGCTCTCGGCCGCTACCCGGATGTCGGTGGCCTGCAGGATCTCCACTCCGCCGGCGATGCAGGAGCCCTCGATCGCCGCGATCAAAGGCTTGATCGTGCGCTTCGAGCGCAGCAGGCCGCGGAAGATCACCTGGTAGTCGTCGCGGATCCTCTGTTCCCAGTCGTTCTCCGGCGGAAGGCCCTTGAGGGAGCGCGAGACGAGCTTGTCCAGATCAGCGCCGGCGCAGAAGTGACCGTGGGAGCCGGTGAGGATCGCGACGCGGATGTCGTCGTCGCTGTCGATGAGATCCCACGCGTCGGCCAGGCGGCAGATCATCTCCGGGTTGAGCGCGTTGCGCGCTTCCGGACGGTTCATCACGACCGTGACGACGTGGCCGTCGCGTTCGACTAGAAGCGCGGGTTGTTCGGACACGACAGATCCTCCTGGTCGGATAGCGTCGCGAAGGCCGCATCGGCCGCTCGCGACGGCGGCAAAACGAGATTTCAGGAAGCCTTGGCCGCCTCACCCGCTGCGTAGCTTGCGGCCCAGCGGTAGTCGGGCTTGCCGCTCGGCTGCCTCTCGACGCGCTCGACGAAGCTCACGAAGCGCGGAACCTTGTAGCCGGCAACCTTGGTGCGGCAATGGCGGTCGAGGTCTTCGATGCTCGCGGCTGCGCCGGGGCGAAGCTGCACGAGTGCCGCGACGCGCTGGCCCCAGCGCTCGTCGGGAATGCCGACGACGACGGCGTCGAGCACCCCGCCGTGGGCCTTCAGTGCTGCTTCGACTTCCTCGGGAAAAATCTTCTCGCCGCCGCTGTTGATGCACACCGAGCCGCGGCCGAACACGCGGATGCTTCCGTCGCTCTCGACGGTGGCAAGATCGCCGGGCATCACCCATCGCACGCCGTCGATCTCGAAGAAGGTTTTCGCCGTCTTCTCCGGGTCGTTGTAGTAGCCGACCGGAATGTGGCCGCGCCGCGCGAGCCGTCCGATGACGCCCGAGCCCGGCACCACGGGCTTCCTGTCGTCGTCGAACACGCAGTTGGTCTCGTTCATGAAGAACAGCGGCTCCTTGCCGGTGCCGTGTCCGGTTCCCTGCATCATCGAGCCCTGGTGCCCGGTCTCGGTCGCGCCGAAGCTGTCGACGATCATCGTGTTCGGGAAAGCCTTGCGAAGCTGTTCCTTGACCGCTTCCGAAAGCACGGCGCCGGCCGAGCCGACTACGAACACCGACGACATGTCGACCTGGTCTCCCATCGCCTCCACTGCTTCGCCGAGCGGACGGGCCATCGCGTCGCCGACCAACGTCAGCGTGTTCACCTTCTCGTCGGCGATCAGGCGTGCGACGGTCTTCGGCTCGAAGCTCTTCCCACGCTGCAGCACGACCTTGCCGCCGCCGAAAAAGCCGATGAGCGAAGCCCATTCGGCGGCTCCGTGAATCAACGGCGCCGCAGCGAGAACCGTGAGCCCCATGCCGCCGCGCACGATGCCCTCGAGCTCTTCCCCTTTCGCGATCGGAGGTCCTCCCGGGTTGCCGCCCTGCAGCCCGGCGTAGAACACGTCCTCGTGCGGCCACATGACGCCTTTCGGCATCCCCGTCGTGCCGCCGGTGTAGATGATGTAGAGGTCCTTGCCGGAGCGCGGCGCGAAACCGCGCCCGGGGCTGCCCGCTGCGAGCGCGTCTTCGTATCGCACGGCGCCGGTGACGACGCGCTCGGCATCGCTCGTGTCCTCCACCTCGACGAGCGCCCGCAACTTCGGCAGGCGGGCGAGAAGCGGCAGCAGCCGTGAGCCGAGCTCGCGCTGGAAGAAGAGCGCCGTGACGTCGCTGTCCTTCAGCAGATACTCGAGCTCCTCCTCGACGTAGCGGTAGTTCACGTTGACCGGTACCGCGCGAATCTTGAACGTCGCGAGCATCGCGACGAGGTATTCGTCGCAATTGTACAGGTACATGCCGACGTGCTGGCCGGGAGCGACCCCGCGATCCCGCAAAAAGTGCGCGAGGCGGTTCACCTGGGCGTCGAGCGCGGCGTACGAATAGCGCCGGCCGGCGCAAACGAGCGCTTCGCGCTCGGGAGCCGTGTCCACCACGAGCTCGAAAAGGTCGGCGATATTCAGCTCCACCGTTTCCTCCTCAGCGCTTTTCGGAGCCGACCATCCACATCGAGAAGAACTGGGAGCCGCCGCCGTAGGCGTGGCCGAGTGCCAGCTTCGCACCGGACACCTGGTGCTCGCCGGCGCGGCCGCTCACCTGCATCGCCGCTTCGGCGAAACGCAGCATTCCCGAAGCCCCGATCGGATTGGACGAAAGCACGCCGCCCGACGGATTGATCGGCATGTCGCCGTCGAACGCCGTGGCGCCTTCGAGCGTCATCTTCCAGCCCTCGTTCTCCGGCGCGAACCCGAGGTTCTCCATCCACATCGGCTCGTACCATGAAAACGGCACGTAGATTTCCGCGCAGTCGATGTCCTCGCGCGGATTGCGAACACCTGCCTGGCGGTAGACCGAGGCCGCGCACTCGCGGCCTGCGCGCGGATTGATCTGGTTGCGGCCGGGAAACATCGTCGGCTCGCTCTTCATCGCGGTTCCAAGCACCCATGCCGGCTTCTTCGGCGTCTTCCTGGCGGCCTGCTCGTCGGCCAGCACCATCGCGCAGGCGCCGTCCGAAGACGGGCAGCACTCCAGATAGTGCAGCGGGTCCCACAGCAGCGGCGAGTTGGCGACCGTCTCGATGTCGATGTCCGGGAGATGCAAATGCGCGAACGGATTTCGCATCGCGTTCTTGCGGTCCTTGACTGCAACGCGAAGCCCGACGTCGGCCGGTGCCTTGGAGCGCTGGATGTAGGAGCGGATGATCGGTGCGAAGTACCCGCCGGCTCCGGCCACCAGCGGCGGCTGGAACGGGATTTTCGGCGTGATCGCCCACGTGGCCTCGCTCTCCGACTGCTTCTCGAACGCGACGGTCAGCACCCGCGAGAACTGGCCCGACTGGACCAGGTGCGCGGCAACGAGCGCCGTCGAGCCGCCGACACTGCCGGCAGTGTGCACGCGGATCATCGGCTTGCCGACGGCGCCGAGCGCATCGGCCAGGTAGAGCTCCGGCTGCATGACGCCCTCGAACATGTCGGGGGCTTTTCCGATCACCAGCGCCTCGACGTCCTTCCACGAAAGGTCGCAATCCTCGAGAGCGGCGATCGCGGCTTCGCGCACCAGGCCGACCATCGAAAGATCGCCGCGCTTGGCGGCGTGGCGGGTTTGACCGACTCCGACGACGGCGCACCAGCGACCCATCACTCTCCCTCCAGGATGCAGACGAGGTTCTGTTGAAGACACGGTCCCGCGGTTGCGTGTGCGAGAGCGCGCCGTGCCTCGCCTTTGTGAACGCGCGAAGCTGCTTCGCCGATGCGGATCAGGCCCGCGACCATCATCGGATTGGCCGCCAGCGCGCCACCCGACGGATTGATGCGCGTCTTGCTGTCGAGTCCCAGCTCGCGCCGCAGAAGGATCTCCTGGTGCGTGAACGGAGCGTAAATCTCGGCGACGTCGATCGGCGCAGCCGATACGCCCGCCTTCTCGGCCGCGATCCGCGCCGACGGGCACTTGGTAAGGTCGCGCACGCCGAGGTTCTGGGCGTCGACGCGGTGGTCGAGGCCACGGATCCACGCCGGCGTGCGGCCGTTCTTCTCGCAGAGGCCGCGCGCCACGTCACCGGCGGCCAGCACGATCGCTGCAGCGCCGTCGGAGATTGGCGGACAGTCGTGGCGACGAAGCGGCGAGGAGATGCACGGCTCGGCAAGCAGCGCGTCGACGGAGAAATCGCCGCTCAGCTGCGCGTACGGGTTTTGCCTAGCGTCGCGGCGGCTTCGCACGGCCACTTCGGCCATCTCGCGCTCGCTCGTGAGTCCGGCGTCGATCATCGCGCGGGCCTGAAGCGCGGCGACGCTGATCGAATCGGGCCACAGCGGCGCGACGAGGTAGGGATCGAGCTGAAGCGTCAGCACGTCGGGAAGATCGCCGACCGACGATTTGCCGAAGCAGAACACCAGAGCCGAGTCGATGTCGCCGTGCTGGAGGCGAGTGAACGCCTCGGCCATCGCCCAGGCTCCGTCCATCTCGACGTGCGATTCTTCGATCGGAGGCCAGGCCCCTACTCCGTCGAGGGCCATCACGAACGAGAATGGCACGCCGGCCAGGTAGTCGCAGCTTCCCGAGACGGTAAATCCGATGCGGTCGCGCGAAAGGCCGGACGCCGCCACCACTTCGGCAACCACCGGCATCAGGATCTCGACTTCGTTGCGAAGGATGTCGCGGCGCACCGAGCGCGCCTGCGCGAAGGAGACGACAGCGACTTCGCGCATCAGAGGTGCTCCTTGAACGACTCGTACGTCGCGTCCGGTTCGCCGGTCGGCTTCATGTAGCGAATATTCTCGAGCGAAGGCTTGCGCTCGGAGGGCTCGCACCAGACGGCCTCGACGCGCATTCCCGGGCGAACTTCTTCGACCGGGCACTCGGCCAGCAGGCAGAAGAACGGCAGGTCGGCTCCGTCGAGCACCACCGACGCGCAAACGTAGGGAATCTCGACCGCCTGGCCGTAAAACGGAAGATTGACGACGCAGAACGTCGTCACGGTTCCCTTCGCCGAAAGCTCGACCTGCTCTTTGGTCGGGATCGCGCAGGTGGCGCAGGAGCCGCGCGGCGGCATGTAGACCTTGCCGCACTTCGGGCAGCGCTCGGCCAGGATGCGCCCTTCGAGGATGCCGCGAAGGAAGCGTGTCGGCGCCTCGCCCGGAGTGATCGTGTAATCGAGTCGCGACGGGATCGTCACCATCTTGATCGGATCGGGAAGCGGCCTTCCTTGCTGCGTGCTCACGACTTTGCCTCCGCCGGCTCGAAGCATTCGATGTCGGAGATCCCGCCCTTGCGCTCGGCGCGCCAGCGCACGCGCACGCGCATTCCGGTCTTCATCCGTTTTTCGTCTCCCGCATCGACGGCGTGCAGCAGCGACGTCGTCGCCCCGTCCAGCTTCACGAGCGCCCATGCGAACGGCTTCTGCAGCGGATGTTTCGCGCGCGGCGCCTCGACCCACGACCAGGTCGTCACGACGCCGGTGTCGCCGACGTCGAGCATTTCGGTCAGCGATTCGGTCGTCACCGGGTCGTACTCGCTCGGCGGTACCAGCACCGAGCCGCCGGCGCCGCGGATGCCGAGGATGCGGCCTTCGCGCAGGCCGGCCAGAAAGGTGCCGATGACCCGGCCGACCGAGCGCGTATAGGGGTATTCGAGGGTGTGCACCGCCGAGAGCACGCCCTCGTAGTGCTTGAGCTTGTCCTGGCCCATGGTCCTCCGAAAAGCGGGGTCAGGCTCCGGCCCCCCGGACTCGCCTGACCCCGACTGAAACATGTTCTACCGCCTTCTACACGGACCGGGATTCTCTGCCAACAGGGGTCCGGGCTGGTCCCTGACCATTCCTGTGGTGCCTGACCCCATTCCTCTGGTGCCTGACCCCATTCCGTAAATGGAATGTTTCTGTCCTGGGCTAATCGAGTGACAACCAGAGACGGAGCAGGTGGCGGCGCTTGGCGGGCTGCGGCCAGTCTTCGTAGGCGGTGCGGGCGTGGACGATCGTGTGGTTGGAGATGAGCTGGATGTCGCCGGCCTCGAAGCTCATGTCGAGATAAAGGTCGGGCGACGCGGCGATCTCGTCGTAGAGATCCATCAGCTCACGCTCTTCGGCAGTGAATCGCGGCGCCGCGGCGTGACGCTCCACCGAGCGGAAGTAGTCGCTGTGCCAGAACGTGCGCAGGCTCGTGCCGTCGTAGCAGCACGGCTGCACCGGAACCCACGGCATGCTCTCGTTGCGCGCCTCGTCGCGCGTATCCAGCAGGAAGGTCCCGTACAGGCGCCGGACGAGGTCGGGACGGCGCCGCGACAGCTCGTCGTGCACGGCCACCGAGCTGGCGATGCGGCTTGCGCCTCCGCTGCGCGCCGGCTGCAGGCACAGCAGGCCGACGACGTCGGCAAGATCGCAGTGGAACGCGATGTCGGCGGCGGTCCTGTACTTGCGCACGTACGGATTGGCAGAGTCCTCTCCGTAATCGCGCACGTGGCCGAGAAGCTCGTTCTGCGGATTCTGCGCTCCGGGCATTCCAAGATGGTGCCCGAGGCCCCAGAACACCCGCGACGAAAGCTCCTCGCCCCAGCGCGCGACCGGCAGGCCGCGAAGAAAGAGAAAACCGCGGCCCTGGCGCAGCTCGCTCGTCCACGCCGCCATGCGCGACGACAGGCCTGGAAGCGGGAAATCCCGCCGCGTGACCTCGCCGAGCGCAACGTGCGCGGAGGCTGCGGCTGCGCTTTCGAGCTCGGCAATGTCCTGCGCCGAGAACTCGAAGCTCCAGTCGCTGCGACCGGCGACGTCGGGGCCGCGCCACGCCGCCGGGCCACCGACCACGGGCGGCGCCGGCCCGTCGTGGGCGCGCTGGAAGTAGTGCAGGGCCTGCTCGCCGAAGGATCGGTACCCGGCCTGCATCGGCGTCGTCAGTCGAGTCGTTCGACGATCGTCGCGTTGGCCATGCCGCCGCCCTCGCACATCGTCTGCAGGCCCCAGCGACCGCCGGTACGCTCGAGGTGGTGCAGCAACGTCGCCATCAGGCGCACTCCGCTGCAGCCGAGCGGATGACCGAGCGCGATCGCGCCACCGTTGGGATTGACCTTCGACAGGTCGGCATCGAACTCGCGCGCCCACGCCAGCACGACCGGTGCGAACGCTTCGTTGATCTCCACCGAATCCATGTCGGAGAGCTTCATGCCCGCTCGCCTGAGGACGTTGTGCGTCGCGGGGATCGGCGCGGTGAGCATGATCACCGGATCGCAGGAGCCGAGCGCGAATGCATGGAAGCGCGCGCGCGGCTTGAGGCCGAGCTGCTCGGCGCGCTTCCTCTCCATCACCAGCACGGCGCCGGCGCCGTCGGTGAGCTGGCTGGAATTGCCGGCCGTGATGCAGCCGGTTTCCTCGAACGCGGGCTTGAGCGCCCCCAGCTTTTCGGCTGTCGTGTCGGGCCGGATGCCTTCGTCGATCGCGATGGTTTCCTTCTTGCCGTCGTCGTGGGTGCGCTCGATCGGCTGGATCTCGCGGCCGAACCAGCCGTTGTCGGTCGCGACTGCGGCCCTCTGGTGGGAGCGCGCCGAGAACTCGTCGAGCTGCTCACGCTTGAGCCCCCACTTCTTGCAGATCTCTTCGGCCGAGAGGCCCTGGTTGACCAGTCCGCCGCGGCCGTAGAGATTGGCCTGGACGTAGCGATCGATCATGCGAGGGCCGAACGGGCCTCCGCCGACCATCGCAGTGGTGCCCATCGGCACGCGGCTCATCGATTCGACGCCCGCAGCGACGACGCAGTCGTAGGCGCCGGCCATCACTCCCTGGGCAGCAAAGTGCAGCGCCTGCTGGCTCGATCCGCACTGGCGGTCGACCGTAGTGCCACAGACGGTTTCGGGAAGCCCGGCGGCCAGGGCCGCGTTGCGCGCGATGTTCAGGCCCTGCTCTCCGACCTGGCCGACGCAACCCATGATGACGTCCTCGATGAGAGCGGGATCGATGCCCGTGCGATCGACCACGGCGCGCAGCGGCTCGCTGGCCAGGTCCACCGCGTGCCAGCCGGCAAGCGCTCCGTTTTTCTTTCCGCGGCCGAGCGGGGTGCGGACGGCTTCGACGATTACGGCTTCACGCATGGTTGGGTCCTCCTGTCTGGCGCCGCGCAGCAGTGGCGCGTTCGCCGCGAATAATGGCAAGACCTTGCAATCCGTCAAGCGCCCGCGTGCGCCGTCCGCACACGGGTACGCCCGCGGCGATCGCAGAGGCCAGCCGCGTCAAAACCCGGCAACCGCCCCGTCTTTTCGCGACTCCGTCGCGGCGACGTAGCCGCCGTCGATACGCAGCGCCGCCTGGGCGCCGCCGAACATCAGCGGCGGCGCGACCGAAACCTCGTGCCCGCGCCGCGCCAGGGCCTCTCGCACCTGCGGCGAGACCCCCTCCTCCACCGCGACCCCGAGACCTTCGGTAACCTGCCAGCGAGGAGCATCGGCCGCGGCCTGGGGATTTTGCCCGTGGCCGAAGATTCGCAGCACCATCTGCAGGTGTCCCTGCGGCTGCATCGGGCCGCCCATGACGCCGAACGCGAGCACGGGCTCTCCCGCACGCGTGACGAACCCCGGGATGATCGTGTGGAACGGTCTCTTGCGAGGCCCGATGCAGTTGGGATGGGAGGCATCGGTCGAAAACCCGCTCCCGCGATTCTGCAGGCTCATGCCGGTACCTGGAACGACCACGCCGGAGCCGAACGCGAAGTAGTTCGACTGGATGTACGACACCATCATTCCCGATGCGTCGGCAGCGCAGAGATACACGGTGTCGCCGGTCGACGGATGCCCGCAATCGAAGTTGCCGGCGCGCTGCCGGTCGATCAGCGCCGCTCTCGAGGCAAGGTAGGCGTCGTCGAGAAGATCGCCGGTCTTGATGCGCATCGCGTCGGCATCGGCCACGCAGCGGTGCACGTCGGCAAACGCGAGCTTCATCGCTTCGATCTGCAGGTGAAGGCTGTCGCCACTGTCGACGTCGAGTTCGCGCACCTCGGTGTGCGAAAGGATTCCGAGCGCCATCAGTGCGGCGATACCCTGCCCGTTCGGAGGGATTTCGTGCACGCGCACTCCCGCAAAATCGATTGCGATGGGCTCGATCCAGTCGGCGCGGTGCTCGGCGAGATCCTCCATGCAGAAACGGCCGCCTGCAGCCGACGACGCGGCCACCAGCGCCTCGCCGAGGCTGCCGCGGTACAGCGCTTGGCCGCGGCTTTCGGCAACCAGGCGAAGACTGCGCGCAAGGTCGGGCAGCCGGACGAGCTGCCCGGCCTTCGGTGCTTCGCCCGCCGGAAGAAACACGCGGCAGAACTCGTCGAAGGCCGAGTACATCGGCGCCACCGCGTTCCACTGCGACGCGATGACGGGAGACAGAAGATACCCTCGTTCGGCGTAACCGATGGCAGGCTCGAACAGCGCCCCGAACGGAAGCTTTCCGAAGCGCGATGAAAGCTCGACCCAGGCCGAAACGGCACCGGGCACCGTCACCGCATCCCAGCCGAGAAGCGGCATTTTCTGCTGCGACGTCAGGCGTGCGACATCGGCGCCTGCGGGGCTGCGCCCCGAGGCGTTCAGTCCGTGGAGCCTGCCGCCCTCGGCGACGATCGCGAATGCATCGCTGCCCAGACCGTTGTTGACCGGCTCGACGACCGTCAGCGTGATCGCCGCGGCGAGAATCGCATCGACGGCGTTGCCGCCGCGGGCGAGCATCGAGAGTCCCGCCTGCGAGGCCAGCGGCTGCGACGTCGCGACGACGTTCGCAGCCAGCACCGGCATGCGCCGCGAGACGTAGGGAAAATCCGGATTCATCGCGAAACGAAGCTGCGCCCGCTCGTATCGTTCGGCTGTTGGTTCATTTCTCGCCTTTCCAACTGTATCCGCTGTCGTGTCCGCTGTCGTGTTCCCTGGCCCGCGGCTCGCGCTTCATGCGGTAGATCACCGGCCCGCCGCGCGGCATCGGCAGCGGCGCGACGACTTCGAAACCGAAGCGCTCATAGTAAGGAACGTTCTCGATCCTGGACGCTTCGAGGTACGCGCAGGTGCCGCCGGCATCGCAGCGCTCGAGGATCGGCCGCAGCAGCGCGGTGCCGACTCCGCTTCTCTGGAACGCGGGATCGGTGCCAAGGATCGACAGATACCAGTGCGGCTCCGCCGGATGCAGCGTTGCCATCGGCGCCATGCCTTCGGCGATTCGAAACGCGCGCATTCCGAACACCGGCAGCACGCGCACGACGAACGCGAAGAGCTCCGACAGGCTCGGGCCCCCTTGCCGGGGCGGATCCCAAAGGGCGGCGCCGGCAAGGTCCTCGGTCGCATAGATCGCGCCGTGGCTCGCGTAGATGGCCAGCACGCGGTCGAACAGGAGTCTTTGTCGCGCCGCCCTGCCTTCGGCCTCGGGGAACAGCCAAAGGTGAAACGGGTCGTTCGCGAATGCGCCGACCAGCGCCTGCGCCAGACGGGGGAAATCCGCGCGAACGGCCTGCTTCACCACAGGAGCCATGGAGCCGGAGCTCATGGACGGGCCCTGTAGCGGCCGCGCCGCGCAAGTGGTAGCGCTCGCCGATTCTGCATCCGCCAACGGAGGAAACCTGAATGACGACACCTGCCCTAGCGATGGTGACCGGAGCATCCTCCGGAATCGGCAAAGCGTTCGCCGAGGCATTGGCCGCGCGCGGCACCGACCTCGTGCTGGTCGCCCGCAACCAGGCCCGCCTCGAAGAGCTCGCGTCCGAGCTCAGGCGCCTTCACGGCCGCCACGTCTCGGTGGTCGTCGCCGACCTCGAAAAGCCCGACGAGCTCGCGCGCGTCGAGCAGCACCTGCACGAGGACGCGCGCATCGACCTGCTGATCAACAATGCAGGCTACGGCGTCACCGGCAATTTTGCCGACGTCCCGATCGACCAGAGCCAGGGCCAGATCGAATGCAACATCGTCGCGCTGACCCGCCTCTCGCATGCGGCGCTGTCGACGATGAAGCCGTCGCGCCGCGGTGGCATCATGAACATCGCCTCGGGCGCCGCGTTCCTTCCCACCCCGCAGATCTCGGTCTACTGCGCGACCAAGGCGTACGTCGTCAACTTCTCGCTGGCGCTGAACGAAGAGCTGAAGAGCCACGGCGTGCGCTGCCTGGTGGTCTGCCCCGGCTTTACGCGCACCGAGTTCCAGAGCCGGGCCAACTACGACACGAGCTCGATGCCGTCGTTCGTCTGGCAGAGCGCCGAGGACGTCGTGCGCGAGTCGCTGACGGCCTACGATCGCGGCGATGCAATGCTGGTACCCGGTTTCCAGAACCGCGTGACGATGGCGCTGATGAGCGTCGTTCCAAAGCCTCTGCTTGCCAACCTGGCCGGTCGCATCGGTCGCCAGCCGATGCACTGAAGACTCTCGCTCCGAGCGAACGGCACAAAAACCGGCGGGGCAGCCCCGGTGTTCCGCAGCTGCCCCGCAAGGGAAACGTCACGCCGACGACCCAGGTCGGCGCGGATCGGTGACCTCGTCAGTTCGTGCAGGTCGCCGTTCCCTGCACGATCACGTTCCCGCTGCTGTCGAGAATCTTCGCAGTGATCGAAGCCGGCGATCCGCTGAGGAAGCCGAGATCGATGGCGGTCGCGCCGCCGGCGATGTCCCCGCTGTCGCTCGAGAACTCGAACGTCGCCTGCCCGGACTGCGCGGCCAGCGGAGCCGTCGTCACCTCGTTGGCGCCGGAATCGACGGTAGCCGTGTAGGACCCGTCGCGAAGGCCGGTGCCTTCGACCTCGGCTCGCGACCTCGAAGAGCGCTGCTCGCAGCGCACGCGGATCGATTCGGCACCTGTCGGAACCGGCACGCCGGCGCAGGCATCGGCGCTGCAGGTGCCGGCGCCGATATCGACGCCGCCGCGGGCAAGGCACTCCGACGGCAGGCGCGACTCGCACTGGTTGCCGGAATCGTCGGCTTCGCAGCATCGCGTCTCGCCTTCGGCCGGCGGCACTGCCGCGCACGGGTTGCTGTCGCAGGAATCTGCCTGGACGACGACGCCGCCGTCGGCGCTGCACTCTTCGACGGTGCGGTCCTCGCACTCGGTAGCGCTGTCATCCGGCGTGCAGCAGACGACGTGGTCGTCGGTCGGCGGCGTCGACGTGTCGCAGGGATTCGGCAGGCACGTCGTCGCCGTGGAGACCGTGCCGCCTTCGGCCCCGCATTCGTCCGCCGTGCGGTCCTCGCACTCGGTGCCGCTGTCGTCCGGCACGCAGCAGACGATCTCGGTAGCGTCGCTGGCGTTGCCGCCCGCCGGCAGCTCGCCGGCCAGCACGTCGTTGCCGGCGGCATCGCGCACGAGCAGCACCGTTCCGCGCGGATCCGTGCCGAGAAGACCGTCGCTCGGCGAACGCGGCTGCGAGCGCAACCGGATGCGGCCCTCGCCCTGGTCGTCGGTAGTCATGTCCGCCACCGGCACGCTGTCGATGAGCACCTGGAACGTCGACGACGGCGCGAGTCCGGAGACGCGAAGATCGAAACGACCGTCCGAGGCGCTGCGCACGCGCAGCCTCGCGCGGCCGGCCGCGTCGGCGGCGACGCCGGTGGAAACCAGGCGAACGTCCGACTTGTTGTCCGAACCGCTCGAGGCGTGTGCCGCGCCTGCCAGCGCCAGCGCCGCCGCGCTGAAAGCCAGCGCCGCGAGAATGGCTGTTTTGCGTGATTCTCTCATGGTGTTCTCCTCTTCGCCGGATCGATCGTCCGGCGTTGGCCTGCTTCACAGCAACCGCCGTGCCGAAGAGGAAACATCCGCAATTCCGGCTCTTTCGTCGCTGCGGGGCAGATCGCGCGGGTCAGGTTCCGCGAGGCCGTCCGGCGGCGGGTCGCCTGCACCGCTCCATGCAACGGCGACCCTTGCAGCGTCGCAAGATTCGCCGTCCTGGGCTAAGGACAGCCCCGTGGCCGATATCCTGATCGTCGAGGACGAGGAGGTGCTGCGCCTCACGATTGCGCGCAACCTGCGCGGCAAGGGGCACACGACGCGAACCGCCGAGTCGGCCGAGGACGGCCAGGCCCTTGTTGCCCAGGGGCCGCCGGACCTCATCCTGACCGACCAGCGCCTGCCCGGGAAAAGCGGCCACGACCTGCTGCTGGCCGTCAAGGCCGAGCATCCCGACATCCCGATCGTGATCCTGACGGCCCACGGCACCATCGAGGAGGCGGTCGCAGCGATGCGCGACGGAGCATCGGACTACCTGCGCAAGCCAGTCGATCTTTCCGAGCTCGAGATGGTGATCGACCGCTGCCTGCGCGGCAAGAGCCTGCGCATGGAACTCGAGTACTACCGCGGCCGCGACGTCGCGCCCGGATCGGCCGACGGCATTCTCGGCAACTCGCAGGCGGTCGAGAAGCTGCGCGGCGTGATCCGTCGTGTTGCTGCACTGCAACGCGAAGGAGGAGTCGGCCCGACGATCCTGCTTACCGGCGAGACCGGCACCGGCAAAGGCCTGGTCGCGCGTGCGATCCACAACGCGTCGGTACGAAAGAGCGCCCCCCTGATCGAGGTCAACTGCACCGCGATCCCCGAGGATCTGCTCGAAGGAGAGCTGTTCGGCTACGAGCGCGGCGCGTTCACCGGCGCAGTGTCGGCCAAGCCGGGCCTTCTCGAGGCGGCCGAGGCCGGCACGATGTTCTTCGACGAGATCGGGCACATGAGCCTGTCGCTGCAGGCCAAGCTGCTCAAGGTGATCGAAGAGAGAATGGTGCGCCGCCTCGGCAGCACGCGCGAGCGCGCAGTACGCTGCACGTTCATCACGGCCACGCACATGGATCTTGCCAGGCTCGTCGCCGAAGGCCGCTTTCGCGAGGATCTCTACCATCGCATCCGCGTCGTCGAGGTCACGCTGCCGCCGCTGCGCGAGCGCGACGGCGATCTTGCCGTGCTCACCGACCATTTCCTGGCCCGCCACGCGGCCGCCTATTCGGTTCCCGAGCCGCGCCTGACCGAACCCGCACGCCGCGCGCTCGCGTCGCACCACTGGCCCGGCAACATCCGCGAGCTCAGCCATACGCTCGAGCGCGCCGTCGTGCTCGCGAGCACCGACACGGTCGACGTCGCCGACCTCGGGCTGAGGGCACCAATGACGCCTGCCGCCTCCATCATCGACGGCGCCGCAGCGGGACGGGCCGCAGACGGTGCGCCCGCACGCGCTGCAACGGCAGTCGCCGTCGGAGCCACGGTGCGGGTGGATTTTTCGGCGGGCCCGGTTTCGATGGAGCAGGTCGAGCGCGACATGCTGCTGGCCGCTCTCGAAAAAGCCGGCGGGAGCAAGACCGAGGCCGGGCGACTGCTCGGCATGTCCCGCGACATGTTTCGTTACCGGCTTGCCAAGTACGAAGCGGGCTGAAACGTCCAGCGCGGTAGCCTCGTCCCACGCGACCAAGTGAACAGCCTCGCGTTGTTCGTCCGTGCGTCGACGACAGCCGCAGCACTGTCATGCGTCAGGCGGCCCGATCGGGAATCGAGATCCGAAACCTCGCGCCGCCTCCCGGTGCATCGCCGACCTCGATGCCCGCCTGGTGCGCGTCGGCGATGCGCTTGACCGTTGCAAGACCCACTCCCGTGCCCTTGGCCTTGGTCGTGTAGAACATCCGGAACATCTGCCGGCGGCGCTCGGGCGCGATACCGGCGCCGTTGTCGCAGACCTCGATCCACGCCGTCCCGTTTTCCCTTCCCGACGCCACGCGCACGCAGCCGCGGTTCGGGCTGGCGTCGACGGCGTTGGCGATCAGCTCGATCGCGAGCTGCTCGAACAGGATCGGATCCACCAGCGCAGTGGTCGCATGCACCTCGCTTTCGTCGATCTCGATGCCTCGCTGCGCCGCGCGACCGCGCACCTGCGCGGCCGCCCGGCGCGCGACGTCGTCCAGCGCGCAGTCGCGCGGCGAGGCGTGATAAGGCCTGGCGAAGTCGAGCAGGGAGTCGATGCGTGAGCTCAAACGGTCGGTTTCGCGTACGAACGCGTCAACGAGCTCGGCCACGGGATGCTCGGCCAGCTCGATCGACGCCTGCTGCGCAGAGGCGCGCATCCCGGCCAGGGGATTGCGAATCGTGTGCGCGACCGCTCCGGCGATCTCGCCGATGGCCGCCAGTCGCTCCTTGATCACAAGCTCGTCCTGCGCCTCGCGCAGATCGTCGAGCGCGGTGCTGAGCTCGGAGTTCTTGCCGGCAAGGTCGCGGTTGAGCACTTCGATCGTGCGGTACGAATCGGCGTTCTGCATGGCGACCGCGAGCTGCCCGGCGATCGTGCGCAGGAGATCGACGTCCTCGCGAGTGTAGAGACCGGCCGAGCGCCGGGGACCGACGACGAGGAGCCCCGTCGGTCGCCCTTCCAAGGCAAGCCCGAGCGCGACGGCAGCGTCGAACATCTCGAAGCCCGCAGCGTCGGCTTCCTGGCGCGTGATCACCTCGCGACTGGCAGCCAGGCCGGCCAGCTCGCGAAATTCGGGCGCGGCAGCGCCCTCACGATCCACGTGGACGGTAGGGCTCGCACCCGGAGGATGCAGCAGCCCGCCGCGCAGTCGCGGCGCCTGAGCGTCGGCAATCGTATAGATGCACGCGTACGTCGGCTGCACGGTTTCGTCGACGAGGTGCAGCACGGTCGGGATCAGCTGGTCGATGTCGAGCAGCGTCGAGAACGTGCGCACCGACGAGCGCACGACGTCGCGATACTCCCAGCGCCGGCGGTCATAGAGGCGGTTGACGGTGTCCTGCAGGCGCCGCCGGCTCGGGTCGAACAGCACGACCAGCGTGACGATGATGGTTCCCTCTGCCATCCGCGACGCCACCGGCGTCGCGTGTTCGAACAGCGAATCGAACCCGTTGATCGCGATCGAATAGATCCCGAAGACCGCGACGCTCAGCATCGTGTAGACGATCGTGCGCTTGACGACGGTATCGACGTCGAAAAGGTCGTGTTTTCCGACCGCGTAGCCGATCCCCAGCGGAAACAGCACGAACGGAAGCGCCAGCGCATTGAACGGCAGCGAAATTCCTCCGACGTAGAATGCGGTCAGGAACACCATCGTCGGGAGAAATCCTCCGAGGCTGGCCAGCAGCACGACCTGGCAGCGGCGCCGCACCGCCTCGCTGCGCCCTGCCGTGTAGTGCCATCCGAAGAACGCGAACGCCGCCAGCGCGCTGGCGGCCATCGCCAGGTGCACCGAGCGGTCGAGCAGCAGCAGCCCCGTGCGGCTGGTTTCGAAGAAGTCGTTCGACAGCGCTCCGAAGGCCAGCGACGCGGCAGCGGCGACGATCAATGCCACGTTCTCCACGCGGGGAATTTTGCGCTCGACCGGAAAGCGGCTGATCATCAGCAGCGTGGCCGTCGGCGTCAGGCCGGCAAAGAAGAAGTACAGCTCGCGGAACCGGTAGGGCCCGAACAGGTCGATCGACGTCGAAAGGTACAGCGACTGCGTCAGCGCGAACCACCCGACCGCACGAGGACCGGCATCGTCGCCGCCGGCATAGAACAACACGCCGGCCAGAAGCAGCAGCACGATCGAATCGAACAGGTAAATGCCGGTGCTCACGACGAAGTGCGCCGCGCCGAAGATTTCGGTCGGCACGGAGACGGCGCTCTTGTGGCCTTCCTGTTCGATCGAGTAGAGGAGCGGCGATCCGGCCGGGCGCGCCGCGACGGCTTCGTCGATCTCGGCGACGGAAACGAGCGAATGGCCTTCGACGGCCTCGATCCAGCAGTGGTAAGGGAGGCCGGCGGCGGCGCCGCTCCAGCCGGGCATGCCGACGGCCGGGACGAAACCGTTCTCCCAGACGAAAAAACCCGGAAACGGGCGACCGATGCGTGCCAGCGCCGACCAGGCGCACATCGCGACGATCACGGCGGCGGCGATCGTCGCGCAGGCGGAGGCCGCCCGCCATCTGCCCCGGCTCGCGTTCGACGCTGTTGTCATCGTAGGCTCCCGCGTCTACTCGAAACGGCGTCGGGCCTTCCGGCACCTGCCGGCCCCCGCCGCGACGCTGCGCGATCGCAAGAAGATACGTCATGCAAGGCCCGGACCAAGGCAAATCCCCGCGCCTCTGGATCGCCGTGCTGGCGACTTCCCTGCTGTATTCGCTCGCCCAGCCTCCGTGGTCGCTGTGGCCGCTGGCGCTCGTCGCGGCTGCCCCGGCAGGCAGCGTCCTCCTCGATGAATCACGCCGCATTTCGCCGGCGCGCGCCGCTGTCGGCGGCCTGCTGTTCGGTGCCGCGTCGACGTGGATGATCGCAGGTTACTGGAGCTATCTTGCCGCCGGCGAGTTTTCCGGCTCTGCGCTTTCGGCGCTCGCGTTCGCCATCGCGCTTCCGCTTCTCGCATCGGCCGTGGCCGTTCCCTACGCGATCGCTTTCGCGCTCATCTCGCGACTGGCCGGCCTCGGAACGCTGGCGGCAGTGGCCGGCAGCGCGGCGCTCTGGAGCGCAGCGGAGCTGGCGCGCAGCACGATCGGATACGGCAACCCGTGGGGAAGCTTTGCCGTCGCGCTGGCTCCGGCCGATTACACGCTCGCGGCGCCAGGCCGTATCGCAACGCCGGTGGCCGCGCTGCTCGCCATCGGCGGTCCCTGCACGGTCGCTCTCGTCGCTGCGGCCAGCGGCACGGCCATCGCGATGGCGTGGAACTCGCGCCGCAGTCCACTGCGCGCTTCCCGCGCGCTCGCCGCCGGCGCCGTGGTGCTGGCTCTCGGTGCCGCATCGGTCGCCGTGCTGCCGCTGCTGCCGGCGCGTCCCGACAGCGCGGTGCCCAAACAGCCGCTTCGCGTAGCGCTCGTGCAGGGCGGCGTCGGTGGGCGCAGCCTCTGGAAGGCCGACGGAGCCGCAGCGTCGCTGGCCCATCACGTCGAGCTGACGCGGTCGCGGGAGACGGCAGGCGCCGACCTCATCGTCTGGTCCGAAAGCGCCCTGCCCTTCCTTCTCGACGCCAACGCCGATCGCAAGGAAGAGATGAAGACGCTGGCACGCGAGCGCGGGGCGGCGATCCTCGTCGGCGGCTCACGCTCGGCGCCGTCCCCGCACGGGACGACCGAAGTATTCAATTCGGCGTTCCTGTTTCCCGCCGACGGCAGCGAGCCTTTCGTCTACGACAAGCGCGTGCTGCTCCCGTTCGTCGAAAAGGTGCCGGCGTGGGCGTCGTTCGTGCTCGAGTCGCCGTGGCGCGGCGCGTTTGCCGAAGGCCGTGGTCCGGAGCTGTTCACCATCAAAGGATGGCGCATTGCGCCGCTGATCTGCCTCGAGTCGATTTACGCAGGCCAGGCCGCCGAGCGGGCGGCAAGCGGCGCCGATCTTCTCGTGAACCTCTCGAACGATTCGTGGTTCGATTCGGGAGCAG
This sequence comes from Candidatus Binatia bacterium, assembly GCA_036493895.1. Taxonomy (NCBI): domain Bacteria; phylum Candidatus Binatota; class Binatia (SeqCode); species Binatia bacterium. Next base: position 114,677 of record DASXOZ010000070.1, read on the forward strand.
GCCCGGATCAGCATTTTGCGCAGGCTGCGCTCGCGGCCGCCGAAACGCGCCGCCCGCTGGTACGCGTCGCGATGACCGGCCTTTCCGGCCTCGTCACCGAAGACGGACAGGTCGCGTGGACGCTTCCGCGCCGCGCACCCGCCGTCGCACTGATCGACGTTCCTGCGCCGTCGCGCGATTCGTTCTTCGTGCGCGGCGGACGCATCGGGATTCCTTTCCTCGTGCTCGCCATCGCTGCTGCGGCGGCGCTGCTGCCGGGACTCGTGCGCCCGGATTCGCGCCGGCTCTGACACGGGCAGCCGCTGGCAACGGCAGGTCCCGCGACCGGGGGATCTGACGCTGCCGGACGATCTCACCCGCCGTCCTCGTTGGCAGCGGCGGCAGCGAATCGCTGCGATCAGCGCAGTCGCCACAAGTCGAAACGGTCGAGCTCGTCGCCGCTCCAGACCCACGGCAGAAATCCCCAGCCGTTCGACCAGAATCCCGCTCCTGCCTTCGAATCGATCAGGCGCCCGCCGGGGCGGTCGTCTTTTACCGTCGCGACGAGCTCGCGATCACGAAAACCCGCCGGCACGCCGCCGCTGATCGTCACGTTGGCAGTGACGAAGTAGTCGCCGCGCGACGGGAACGGCGGCACCGTCGAAAGGCAGCGCGCGCCGGCCCTTTCGGCGTACCACTGGAAACCCCAGTGCGCGCTGAACCACACCTTGTCTCCAGCCGCGACGTGAGGCGCGACCAGCTCGGCGGCGGCGCGGCGGCCGAGATCGGCGAACGACGCGTCGGCGCTGAGAATGAGAACCCCGGTCACCGATCCCGCCGCGACGAGCAGCGCGCCGGCAAGCGAGGCGGCGGGGCCCGGAAGCGAGCGTATGGCTCGCGCGGCAACGATGGCCGCAGCCGGCGCGCACGCGACGAGATACTTGGACGGGAAGTGCAGGTAGATGACGATCGGCAGCGGCACCAGCAGCCACAGCGCGAGCAGAAGTTCGCGGCGCTCGCGCGACATCAGCGCACGCAGCACGACATCGGCAACCACCGCCATGCCGAGGCCCGAAACCGGTGCCAGCCACATCCACCGCGGGCCGTTTTCGCCGGAAAGAAGCAGGACGATCGCGGCGGCGACGCCAAGCCAGGGTAGCGGCGACATCACGAAAGAGCGCGTCCGCGAGACCATCCAAGCGAGGCCGAGGGGAAGCAGCAGCACCCAGTGCACACCGAACGCAAAGGCGTTGGAACGCACGTTACCGATCGAGCTGAACGCTCCCGCGGCCTTGACGACGTCGCTGGTCGCGCCCTGGGGATCGCGACTGACGAACAGAACCAGTGCCGCCACCAGAGGTGCCGCCACCAGTGGCAGCCACTGGCGCCGCCCCTCGCGTGACATGGGCAAATCGAGAACGAGAGGAGCAAGAGGCAGGATGAGCGCGACGTGCCCGCGCGCCAGCGGCGCAAGCCCGAGGCAAAGCGACGCGGCTACCGCGGCTGCGACAGACTGTTCCTGCTTCCACGCCAGCAGTCGCTCGATGCCGGTGAGCGCCAGCGACATCGCCGCAACGTCGGGCATCACGGTCCCGGCCATCCCGAGCACGGCCGGCGTCGCGGCGAGCAGAAGCGCGGAAAGCGTCGCCGAGCCGTCATCGAAGCCGAGGCGTAGCGCCAGCGCTGCGCACTCGAAGATCGCGAGCGCGAGCAGCAGGAGCTGCCCGAGGTGCGCGATGATCTCGGATCCTCCGGCCAGCATGCTCGGGACCAGCAGCCATGCCATCAGCGTTCCGCCGGGCATGAATTCGGACGCGCGCATCGGCCGCGGCACCTCGGACCACACCAGGGTCGCAGTCGCCGGATGCAGAGGATCGACGAGAGCCTGCTGGGCCTCGCGAAGGAACGCGGTGTCGTCGATCGTGAAGGCCTTGCCGGCAAACGGAAGCAGCAGCACAACGGCGAGCGCGAGGCCGGGCGCCGCCGCCGAAAGTGCGCGGCTTGCAATCGAGCGCGAGGAGATCGCGGGCGCGATTGCGGCGATGCGAGCGCTGTCCCGATCCGGCGCGCGCGGCGCTTCCATCGCGGCGGCCGCTACCGCCGCGGTCGCTTCCGACGCATCTGCAGGGAGCGCAACCTGCGCGGCCTCCGGCGTCGAAGCGCCCTCCGCTTCGACAAAAGAGGGCCGGCGGGGAGAGCCCCGCCGGCCCTTCTTCGATCGCGTCACCGTTTGTGCTCAGCGCCCCGCAGCGATGATGGAGCTCAGGTCGAAGTACTCCTCACGGGTGCCTTCCTTGTCGCCGAGGTCGATGTACCAGCCCTGCTCGCCGGGGAAGCGCGCGCTCGGCAGCGCACAGAACGTCGCGTGCTCGAGCTGGATGTCCACCATCGTGATCGACGGGTTGTAGCTCACGTCGTAGTTGAATCCGTACTTCGCGCCGGCGATCGGCTGGTGCGCGTACATGAAGTTGTTGATCCACACTTTCCACAGCTCGCCGGCCTGGTCGTAGATGTCGGTGTACGGGATGCGGTAGCTGTCCTGGTCCAGGTAGATCACGCGCTTGGAGTACGCGTACTGCGGGAACTTGGCCTTGCCTTCGACGATCCAAACCTTGCGCGGCTCCCACGCGCTGTCGTGCAGGAAGTCGCCCGACGGCTTCTGCCACTTGACCGGGATGCCGTCGGAATGGAATGAGCCGAGCACCGTCCTCTCGCCGAGGTAGTGCCAGTCGAACCAGCCGGGATTGCCGGCATAGCCCGCGTAGCTGTCCTGGTCGGTGTCCTGGCCGAACAGGGCGTCCGAGCGCTGCGCGGACGACAGGCGCCTGACGCGGCGCAGCTGCGGCAGGTAGAGCCACGTGTCGTCCTGGCGCGTGTAGTCCGCATAGCGGTTCGCCGTCGTGCCGGTGCCCTTCAGGTCGAAAGGCTCGATCAGCGGATACAGCGCTTCCTTGTAGCGGGCGCCGTCATGGTTCGGCATCTCGGGCTTGGGGTCGACCAGCGTGCGCTCGCGGAAGTAAAGGCGGCGGATGTGGTCGATCAGGAAGTGGCGCTCGACGTGCACGGGGTCGCCGTTCTTGCCGACCGCACCGGTGTCGCAGTCGAAGTTGCGAAGATCGAGGTCGTCCACCGCGATCGCCGCGTTGAAGTTGAACATGTGCTTGGCGCCGGCCTGCTTGTCGTTGGGATCGACTTTCGGGAACGGCAGGCCCGCGACGTGGTTCTCCAGGTGCGTCGCGTCGGGAGCCAGCGTGACCTGTCCCGAGTACTTCTCGGTGGCAGCAGCGAATTCCGGCGGATAGTCGACTTTCCTGTACGCGCTCACCTTGATCTTCGCGCCGCGATCGACGATCCACTTGAGAGAGCCGCCGAGAAGATCGCCGTACTGGTCCACGTTGGTGCGGTCGATCACGGTGCCGGTAGGGGGGACGGCCGGCTCGGCCGCCAGCGACGGCGCGGCCGAAGCGGCCAGGAACACGGCACACAGAAGAGCGGCGGTCAGGCGAAGCGATGGGGACTGGGTCAAGGTCCGGGACTTCACGGATGGGCTACCTCCGGTTGGATTGACACCGCGACTGCGGTCGCCATCCCGCCCCTCTAGCCGAAACCCGGCCGCGAAGGAACAGGGTTTCTCGATTGCTCCATCCCGATGTCGCCCGGCGCCGCAGGCGGCCCGGCCGGCCGGTATCGACGCCGCCCCGGGAGCCAGCCGGGCCCGTTATGACGAGACCAGCCGCACGAAAAGGCTTGCCCAAAGCAGGGACAGCACGGCGTTGCTGGCGAAGTAGAGCCGGAAGCGCATCAGCACGGTGTTCGACGTCAGGTGCACGTAGCTGTGGGCATAGCGCAGAGCGACGTACGCCCACGCGCAGCCGATCATCCACGCGTTCGATTGATGGGTCACGTACGTGAGGATGACGATGACGTAGAACAGCACCGGCATTTCGAACAGGTTGATGAAGTGCCGCGTCACGACACGGATGTGGTCCGGCTCCTCGCCTCCCTGGTAGAGACTGTAGAAGCGCGGGTCGATCTGGCCGCTGCGCACCGCGCCGAACCGCGCCCTGCCGAGGCGCATGAAAACGACTGCCGTCAGCGCGAACATCGCGAACAGCGGGAAGAGGACCTGGTTGGAGGAGGCGTCAGGCATGGTGGGCAAAACCTGCTCTCTGCCCGCGGCCAAGGCAAGGAACCGGCGCCGTGCTCCGGGGCACACCGCTTGACCGAACCGCGGCCCCCGGCGTAAATTCCGTCGGCTTTCGGGAGGGATACCGACGATGAGATTCGCTGCGCTTGCAAACATTCTGGCCGTTCTTGGCGCCCAGGCGGCGATTGCCGCGACAATACCCGCGGAGTTCGTCGTCGAGGCGAAACCGCTCAAGAGTGCGACCGCAACCGACACGGTTACCGCCAGTCTCTACTCCGATTCCGCGTGCACCTCGCTCGTCGCAACGACGGGTGCCGTTGCATTGCAGGATGTCGAGCTCACCGAGAGCCTGAAGCCATTCAAGGCGAAATCGGCCACCGAAAAGCCGCCGGGCACCGTGCGCATGCATTTCACCTTCAGCACTTCGCCGCCGTCGGGCGACCTTTTCCTCTCGGTCACGGGCAGCGTAGCGGGAGCGGTCGTAGGCTATCCGTCGGCGTGCCAGCCGCAGCAGCCCGTAAGCGACGCGCTCGCGGTCATCTGCCAGCAGCTCGCGGGTACGCCCGCGTGCGACCTGGCGTCCACGATCCGAAACGTGGCGGCCACGCCGGTCAAGATTTTCTCGGTGACGAACAGCGGTTCCGGCGGGTCGTTCGGAAACCGTGCCGCCACGACCGCCACTTGTGCCGCGGCGGCTGTGAGCCAGGGCCTTTCGTGCACTTCCACGCTTGCGCTGCTGGCGTACACCGGCGGCGACGACATCGCGTCGATGCCCTCGAACCACGGTGTGCCATCGGGCGTGCCGATCGTCGCGGCCGGATCGCTCACCAGGATCGCCAACGACTGGAATGATTTCCTGGACGGAACCTGGAGCACTTGCCTCGGGGGATTCTGCGATCCGAACGGTCCGGCGCCAGCCGGCCTCTCTCTCGCCGACGGTATCTTCCTGACTGGCGCGAACAACGATGGCACGGTCGACGCGGCCAACAACTGTACAGACTGGAGCTCGACCACCGGGACCTTCAGTATTGGTAGGAATGACTGTTACGGTGCGAGTGGGTCATTGTTCTGCAACTCCGGACAGACGCTGGCGACAGCTGTCTGCAACAATCCGCTGTGCTGTGGAGTTCCGCAGGGCGCGATGCTCTGCCTCTGCTACTAGGCGAGACTTCGCGGCACGTGCGAACCAGCGAGCGGGAGATCCTGGGCCGTGGCGTCTGGATCTCGCCGCTCGCCAGCTCGCGGCTCGGGCGCGGCCGGAGGGATTCGAACCCCCGACCTACGGGTTCGAAGTCAGATCAGGACGATGACGAAACGTTGGTCTGACGAGCGGTTGCGTGTGAGCACGCGCACTTAGCGTTTTGCAGACTTCCACCGGCTTCGATCACTTTCGACTACTTTCGGTCACCAACTGACACCACTACTGCACCAGCTCGCGGCGGCACGTGTGCTGCGTGCTCGCCGAGCTGGTCAACGTGGACGCTCCGCCCACATCGTTGCGGCTGCGTAGAGCGACGCAGCGAGCCGAGCCCAGGACGACGGTGCAGAGGACATGGTGAGCGTTGCTGGCCGGCGGCAAGGGCGGGAGGCGAAGGGGACGCGGGGCCGCTGCTCGCTGACACCGGCCGACCCGATGCCAACCCCACCCCGTCGGCACCCGGGGTGAACACCCCCAGCGACCTCGATTCTGAGCCTGAAGGCTCTCGGATAATCGCGCAGCAAAAATGTAGTCGATTTATGCACCGGGCTCTTGCGGCCTGGACACGATGGCTCTGGGCACCGATCCGACTCGCTTCAGCCGTGACCGGGGCCAACCATGGGGGTATGCGAAAGACACTCACAACCGTTGCCATTGCCGCCATGATTCTGAGTGAAGGCGTGGCTCTGGCTTCTGACCGGGCGCTCTCCTGCGAGGCTGCCAAGCTCAAGCTCGCGGCAAAGTACGGCTTGTGCCGACTTTCGGCCGAGTCGACGGCAACAAAGCTGAGCGAGTCTCCCGACTATTCAAAGTGCAGCCTAGCAAAGTTCTCGGATGCGGAGGCGAGAGCCGTCGGCCAGTGCCCGACTCTCGACGACCAGTCCGCCATTCAGATCTTCATGGACGACTTGACGGTACGCATGGGGGACTGGTTCGCCGGCAGCGGCGACCTCACCATCACCTGCCCGGCCGACCTTGTGACCTGCCAGTCGGACCTCGCGGCCAGCCTGTCTGACTGCGTGGCAAGCCTGCGCCCGCCGCTGAGCAGCGGCCAAACTGCCTGCTACGATTCCTCGGGAACTGTGATCGCCTGCGGCGGCACAGGACAGGACGGCGAGTTGCAGAAAGGGGCGCCGCACAGTTTCACCGATAACGGCGACGGAACGATCACGGACAACACGACGAGTCTGATGTGGGAAAAAATCTCGGACGACGGGACGATCCACGACCTGGACAACTACTACAGCTGGACTGACGCGTTCGCGGTAAAAATCGGAACGCTCAACTCGCAGAATTTTGCCGGCCACAACGATTGGCGCCTGCCAAACCTTCCGGAAATTGAGTCCATTCGGAATATCGGCGGTATGAGTCCTGCCACATTCTCGGTGTTCCAGACCGGGTGCGCGCCGGGTTGCAGTGTCTTGACTTGCAACTGTACGCTGGTGGACGCTCGGGGCGGGCTCTTCTGGACCTCCTCGACGTTCATGAACTCCGAGGATGCGTGGCTCATGCTCTTCGACACCGGGCGATCCATCGGAGAAGGCCGATCGAGCTATTGGTACAACATGCACAACGTTCGTGCCGTTCGCGGCGGCCTCTGAGCCGTATCGCGACGGACGGCTGCGCCGTGCGGCTCTCCGTCGTGTCGGCGGCACCATTGCCTCCAGCTTCGCGCGCCCTCGCAGCCGCAGCGCCATGCCCAACGGGCGCAGGCTACCCCGGGGCCACCGCCTGGATCGAAAAGGGAAACCTGGCGCGGCCGGAGGGATTCGAACCCCCGACCTACGGGTTCGAAGCCCGACGCTCTATCCAGCTGAGCTACGGCCGCGCAGGGGCGCGAAGCTACGCAGCATGCGCGGCCGAAGCAACGGGTCGCTGCGCGTCAACGCTCCGGCCGGCTTCCCCGCGTCACTGCGCCGGGTCCGAAGCGGGAGCGAAGATCGTCGAGGGCCTTGTTGAGATTGTCACGCCGGTCGTCCTCTTCCGACCGGAACAATCCGAGCTGGGCCGGCCTTGCGCCGTCGAGGTTGGTCACCTGCACGCCGACCAGGCGGATGGCAGGATGCACCTTGTCCGCGCGCCACAGAGACGTCGCTGCCGCAGCGATGGTCGGTCCGTCGTCGGTCGGCGCATCGAACGTCGTCGAACGGGCGATGAGCTTCCAGTCGGCCTCGGGTCCCGACGGCCGCCACTTGAGCGTAACCGTGCGGCCGCGGCGCGACTCGCGCCGAAGGCTTCGCGCCACCGTCTCGGCATGCGCGAGGATCATCGCCTCGATCAGCTCTTCGTCGGTCGCGTCCTCGGCGAACGTGTTCTCTTCCCCGTACGACATGCGGCTGCGCGAGGACTCCACGGTGCGAAGGTCGTCGCCGCGCGCGAGCGCCTGCAACGCGGGTCCCCACGAGCCGAGCTCTCGCGCGATGCGGTCGCTGTCGAAATCGGCAAGCTGTCCGATCGTCGCGATGCCGAGCGCGTGCAGGCGGCGCTCGGTGGCCGGTCCTACGCCCCAGATCTCGGCCACCGCGAGCGGCCTGAGGAACGCGTTCGCATCCGCTTGCGCAACCAGCAGCACGCCGTCGGGCTTGGCGCGCGCCGACGCGATCTTCGCGACGAGCTTTCCCGGCCCGCCGCCGACCGAAGCGGCAAGCCCGAGCTCCGCGCGAATGTCGGCGCGAAGACGCCGGCAGATTTCCTCGATTCCGCCGAACAGCCGGAGCGAGGCGGCGACGTCGAGATACGCTTCGTCGAGCGACAGCGGCTCGACCAGCGGCGTGTAGCGATAGAAGATCTCGCGCACGTCGGCAGCGATGGTCGCGTAATGCGACATGCGCGGCGTGAGGAACACTGCGCCCGGGCACAGCCGCCGCGCCTGCGCCGTCGGCATCGCCGAGCGCACACCGAATGGCCGCGCTTCGTAGGAAGCCGCGCAGACGACGCCGCGCTTTCCGAGCCCGCCGACGACGACGGGCCGCCCGCGCAGCGACGCGTCGTCGCGTTGCTCGACGGATGCATAGAACGCGTCCATGTCGGCGTGAAGGATCACGGCCTCACGATGCGGCGGGTGCGCCTCAGCAGGAAGCGGGGCCGAGCAGGCGGTGCGCTTTGCCCATGCGGTCGCGGATCGGAATCTGGAAGGGGCAACGCGACTGGCAGGGGGCCGCGCACGACGCGCAGGCGTCCGCCTGGTGACCGGCGCCGAGAGCCGCGTACTTTGCCATCGCGACCCTCTCGCTGCCGTAGCCCTCGTAGTACATCGAGTAGCGCAGGATGTCGTCGATCGGCAGGGAGGCCGGGCAGGCGTCCAGGCACTGGCCGCAGCCGGGCCGGCAGTACTGGCGCGTGACGAGCTCGTCGTAGCGCTCGAGCAGCGCCAGGTCCTTCGGCAACGCCGGCTTGCCCGAAGCGAACAGGTACTCGTCGAGCTGGGACGCTTTCCAGATCGACACGACCAGGCCGCTGACCTTCGGATTGGATTGCACCCACTTGAAGGCAGCCTGCGTGAAGCTGTTCCTTTCGTCGGGCGTAAAATCCGACAGCACCGTGTGGTAGGCGCCCTTGAGCGTCTTCATCGCAACGAAGCCGACGCCGCGGGCGTGAGCTTTATCAATGATATTCGAAAGATCGGGCCAGTTGTTGAAGTTATAAGCGACCATGATGACCGAGAAGCGGCCGCTGTCGACCGCGTGGTTCATCACCGTTTCCAGCTCCGGAGTGTGGCTGGAGACCCCCATGAAGCGGACCTTGCCCTGCTCTTTGAGCCGGTCGAAGGCCTCGTGGAAGGACGGCGCCATCAGGCGGTCCAGGTCGTTGCAGGCGTGGACGTGGCAGAGGTCGAGGTAGTCGGTGCCGAGGCGCCCGAGGCTCGCCTCGACGGCCGCGATGATGTCGGGGACTTTCGCATCGGTGGGCAGGTGGCCTGCCGGTGTGCAGAACTTGGATGCGAGAAAAACCTTGTCGCGGCGGCCCTTGATGCCTGCCCCTACGACGCGTTCCGATTCGTTGTCCGAATAGTCCGGCGACGTGTCGAAATAATTGATGCCGCGGTCGATCGCCGTGCGGATGACTTCACTGTCGCGCACGTGCCCGCAGCCGAACGAGATGTCCGACATTTTCCACCCGGTGCTGCCGAGCGGCCGGTACGACTGGACGGACGAGCCCGACCACTGCGGGCGCGGCGAATCGGCCTCCGTCGGAGCCGGAAACGCGAGAAAGAACTGGGTGCGGTAGTGAAGAAGGGAGCCGATTCCGAAAAGCCCCGAGAAGAGGCCGGCCCGTCTGAGAAACTCACGACGGCCGGCCTTCTCGGTGCTCATCGATCCTGGCCTGCGTCAGGTCTGATCGTTGTCGGACTGGGGCTTCGGAGCCGACGGCTTGCCTTCGCTTCCGGCGCCCGGCGTTGCGGGCGCTGTCGGAGCGGCGGGAGCGGCCGAGCCGGCGCCTGCTGCCGGGGCAGCGGGCTTGGCGGCATCGCCCGGCATCGCAGGCTTCTCGGCCGGCGCAGCAGGCTTGGGTTTCGGCGCTTCGGCCGCCGGGGCCGTCGCGGGCTTCGGGGGTTCCGATTTCGTGCAGGCAGCCACTCCGCAGACAAGCAGAGCCGCGGCCATTCCGATGAGAATCCTGGTGGACATTGGTATTTCGCCGCCTCCTTGCAGTGACACCGGTCTTTCTAGCATCGCATTGCGTTCAGCCCAAGCCGGGGCCGGACGCCGATATGGGGCCATCCACTTCGCTGTCGGCGCATCGTCGCTTTGGGCGCTTCCGGCGCTATCCAACGCCATGCAATTGGAAAGCCTCTTCATGCCCGGCGCCAGGTCGTGCCGGCGGGGCCGTCCTCCAGGACGATACCCTGCTGGAGCAGGTCGGCGCGAATGGAGTCGGCGCGGGTGAAGTTCTTCGCTTTGCGCGCCGCCAGGCGCTCGCCGATCAGGGCTTCGATGGCCGCGGGGTCGAGGCCGGCGCGGGAAGCGCCCCGGGTATTGTAACGCTCGAGGAACGCGGCGGGAGACTCGCTGGCCAGGCCGAGGGCGCGGCCGACGGCGCGGATCACACCGGCGGCGCGCGAGGCTGTCGCCCCCTCCCCCGCATCCATCGCGCGATTCGCGTCGCGTACCGCATCGAACATCAGGGCGACCGCGCGCGCGGTGTTGAGATCCGCGTCCATCACTTCGACGAGCGCCGCGGCTTCGGGTGCCTCCGGTCCGTACTCGGGAATGGCCAGGCCCGCCTCTTCCACGCGAGCCAGCGTCTCGTACACGCGGACCAGCGCGCGCGTCGATTCGGCGATCCCCGACGGGCTGAAATCGAGCGGCGTGCGGTAATGCACCGAGATCAGGTGAAGGCGCAGACCTTCGGCCTCGACTTCGCGCAGCACGTCTTCGATCGCGAAGACGTTGCCGAGCGACTTGCTCATTTTCTCCTGGTCGATGCGCACGAACGCGTGATGCACCCACCAGCGCGCGAACGTCGTGTCATAGGCTCCGGCCGATTGCGCCAGCTCGTTCTCGTGGTGCGGAAAGATCAGGTCTTCGCCGCCGCCGTGGATGTCGAAGGTGCGCCCGAGATAGCGCATGCTCATCGCCGAGCATTCCAGGTGCCAGCCGGGACGGCCTTCGCCCCACGGGCTCGGCCACGACGGCTCGCCGGGCTTCGCCGATTTCCAGAGCGCGAAATCCATCGGGCTTCTCTTGCGCTCGTCGAGGTCGACACGCGCGCCGGCCATCAGGTCGTCGAGATTGCGCCCCGAAAGCGCGCCGTAGGCACGAAAACTTTCGACGGCAAAATAGATGTCGCCGCCGCCGGCATCGTACGCCAGGCCTTTTTCCTCCAGAGCGCGCACCAGCTCGAGCATCTCAGCGATGTGGTCGGTCGCACGCGGCTCGAGGTCGGGCTTCGCGCAACCGAGCGCCGCAAGATCGCGGTGCATATCGGCGATGTAGCGCTCGGTCAGCGCCTTCCACGGTTCCCCGCGCTCGCTTGCACGGTGGATGATCTTGTCGTCGATGTCGGTGATGTTGCGGACGAAGTGGACGTCGAACCCGCGCCAGCGCAGGTAACGCACCATCGTGTCGAAGAACACCAGCGAGCGCGCGTGCCCGACGTGGCAGCGGTCGTAGACCGTGATGCCGCAGGTGTACATCGAGATCCTGCCGGGCTCGAGGGGCACGAAAGGCTCCTCGCGGCGGGTGCGCGTGTTGTAGAGGACCAGGCTCACGATTCCTTCTCGATCGGCGCGCGTGGCCGCGGCGCCTACTCCTCGCTCTCGCGCAGGCGCGCGAGCACCGTGTAATCCTCGAGCGTCGTCGTATCGCCGCTGCTCTCGCGTCCCGCCGCGATGTCGCGAAGCAGGCGACGCATGATCTTGCCGCTGCGGGTCTTCGGCAACGAGTCCGTGAACCGGATGTCGTCAGGCTTGGCGAACGAGCCGATTTCCTTTCCGACCCACGCCTTGAGCTCGGCCTCCAGCTCCTTGCTCGCCTTCTGCCCCGGTCCGAGCGTGACGAACGCGGCGATGGCTTCGCCCTTGAGCTCGTCGGGCCTTCCTACGACGGCCGCTTCGGTGACAGTCGGGTGCCCGACCAGCGCGCTTTCGACTTCCATCGTGCCGATGCGGTGGCCCGAGACGTTCATGACGTCGTCGATGCGGCCCATCACCCACAGGTAGCCGTCTTCGTCGCGACGGGCGCCGTCGCCGGCGAAGTACATGTTGCCGAAGCGGCTCCAGTAGTTCTGCACGTAGCGGTCCGGATCGCCGTACACGGTGCGCAGCATTCCGGGCCACGGCTGGCGAATCACGAGGAATCCGCCCTGGTTGGCGTCGCAGCTTCGGCCGTCGGCATCGACGATGTCGATGTCGATGCCCGGAAGCGGGATCGTGCAGGACCCCGGCTTGGTGGCCACCGCACCGGGAAGCGGAGAGACCATGATGCCACCGGTCTCGGTCTGCCACCACGTGTCGACGATGGGGCAGCGATCGCCGCCGATCGTCTCGCGGTACCACATCCACGCTTCGGGATTGATCGGCTCGCCGACGCTGCCGAGAAGGCGAAGGCTCGACAGGTCGTGCTTCTTCGGATGCTCGTCGCCCCAGCGCATGAACGAGCGGATCGCGGTCGGCGCCGTGTACAGGATCGTGATCCGGTGCTTCTCGATGATGGACCAGAAGCGGTCGGGAGCCGGGAAGTTGGGCACTCCTTCGTACATGACGGCAGTGGCGCCGTTGAGCAGTGGTCCGTAGACGAGGTAGGTGTGCCCGGTGACCCAGCCGCAGTCTGCGGTGCACCAGTAGACGTCGTCGTCCTTCAGGTCGAAGACCATGCGCGTCGTGTGGAACGCCTGCACCATGTAGCCGCCGGTCGTGTGGACGACTCCCTTCGGCTTTCCGGTGGTACCCGACGTGTACAGGATGAACAGCGGGTGCTCGGCCTCGACGGGCTCCGCGTCGGCCGGCGTCGCGGTCTCCACGACGTCATGCCACCACACGTCGCGGCCCGGCTTCCACTCGATGGCGTTGCCCGCACGCTTGAGCACGACGACGTGCTCGACGCTCGGGCACTGGGCCGCCGCCTCGTCGACGATGCCTTTGAGCGCGAGCACGCTGCCGCGCCGGTAGCCGCCGTCGGCGGTGACGATGACTTTCGTCTTCGCGTCGTTGCAGCGGTCCCTCAGCGAGTCGGCAGAAAAACCGCCGAAGACCACCGAATGCGTCGCGCCGATGCGCGCGCACGCGAGCATGGCCACCGGAAGCTCGGGCACCATCGGCATGTAGATGCCGACGCGGTCGCCCTTTTGTACGCCGAGCGCACGCAGGGCGCCGGCAAAGCGGCAGACCTCGCGGTGAAGCTCCTCGTACGTCAGCTTCCGCGTCTCGCCCGGCTCCCCTTCCCAGAGGATTGCCGTCTTGGTGCGATGCGGGCCCGACAGGTGACGGTCGAGGCAATTGAAGCTGAGATTGGTCGTCGCACCGTCGAACCAGCGCGCGAAAGGCGGCTTCCAGTCGAGCACTTTCGTCCACGGCTGGAACCACGTGAGCTCGCTGGCAATCGATGACCAGTACGCTTCGGGGTCGGCTGCGGCCTGACGGCGCATCTCGGTGTATTCATCGGCGCTGCCGACGCGCGCCGTCGCGGCAAACGATGCCGGCGGCGCGAAGACGCGCGACTCCTGAAGCTGGGACTCGATGTTGTCGGCCATGAGGGTGAAGCTCCGCGCGAGGCTGGCCCAGTCGTAGTGACCCGGGACTGTCTGGTCCGCGGCGGGGTTCTAGCGGCCGAGCAACTGAATGTAAACGCACTGCGACCGCAAGCGGCTCGACTCAAAAGCCCATTACAGTTAAGGACTTTCCCGGTGGGGATCCAAGTACATGACGAAGGCCGGACCCGCGCTGCCGCCGCCGTCGCGGGCATCGGCGCCGCCGCCATCGACGCTGCCTCCAGGGGCTCCGCCAGCGTGCGACTCGCCGGCGTTCACATGTCTTACGGGCGTCGCCCGGTGCTGCGCGGCGTCTCCTGCGATTTTCCCGCCGGGGCGATCACCGTGGTGCTCGGCGGCAGCGGCAGCGGCAAAAGCACCATCCTCAAGCTGATCGGCGGCCTGATCGCCGCGAGCGCGGGCAGCATCGAAGTCGCCGGGCAGAACATCGTCGGACTTCGCGAGTCGGACCTGTACGTCCTGCGCCGCCGCCTCGGAATGATGTTCCAGAACGGCGCGCTGCTCGACTCGATGTCCGTGTTCGACAACCTCGCGTTCCCGCTTCGCGAGCACGCCGGGATTGCCGAGAAGGACATTGCCGACCGGGTGCACCAGAGCCTGGCCGCGGTCGGTCTCGAGGACGTCGACGATCTTCTTCCGCGCGAGCTTTCGGGTGGGATGGTCAAGCGCGTCGCGCTGGCGCGCGCGCTCGTGCGACAGCCCGACATCCTGCTCGTCGACGAGCCGTTCTCGGGCCTGGACCCTCTTTCGACCAAGCTCATCGAAGCGCTGCTCGTGCGCATCAACCGCTCGGGGCACATGACCATGATCGTGGTATCGCACCACATCCCGTCGACCATCCGCATGGCCGACCGCATCGTGCTGCTGCTGCCGGATGCCGTGATCGAAGGTGCTCCGGGCGAGCTCCAGCACAGCGCCGACGCGCGCGTGCGCCGTTTCCTTACCGAGGAGACCGACGATTCGGACGCGGTGCTTGCCAGCGTCGCCGAGTTCGAACAGGGCGAACGCCGGCCCGAGCGGAGTCCCCACGCGTGACCGCAGCCGTCTCCCGACTCGGGCGCTCGGCCAACGGCGTCATCGACGAGCTGGGCCGCATTGCCGGCTTTGCCGCGAGCATCCTCCTCGTCACGCTGAAGCCGCCTCTTCGCTTCGGCGAGTTCTGGACCGAGCTGTTCAAGATCGGCGTCCTGTCGATCCTGATCATCTGCGTGTCAGGCGTGGCAGTCGGCATGGTGCTCAGCCTGCAGGGCTACACGACACTGGTGCGCTTCGGTGCCGAGAACTCGCTCGGCGCAGTCGTCGGGCTCAGCCTGATCCGCGAGCTCGGGCCGGTGCTCACGGCGCTGCTGGCCACCGGCCGGGCAGGCTCGTCGGTCACTGCCGAGATCGGTACAATGAAAGCCACCGAGCAGCTCGACGGGCTGCGCATGATGGCAATCAACCCCGTGGACTACGTCGTGCGGCCCAAGGCGTGGGCGATGGCGGTCGCGATGCCGCTCCTGTCGGCAATGTTCATCACGTCCGGCATTTTTGGTGGATGGTTCGTCGGGGTGAAGCTCATGGGCATCGACGGCGGCACCTACATGTCGAGCATGCAGAACGCCGTCGATTTCCGCGACGACGTTGCCGGAAGCCTGCTCAAGGCCGTAGTGTTCGGGGTGCTGGTCGCGCTGATCTCGACCTACCGGGGATACACGGCCCAGCCGACGTCGTCGGGCGTCAGCTCGGCGACCACCTCGACGGTGGTCATCGCATCGGTGAGCGTGCTGATCTTCGATTATATTCTGACCGCGCTATGGGGAGTGTGAACCAGTGAGCTCCAACGGCAGCACACGCGACTTCGTCACCGGACTTTTCGTCCTGGCAGGCTTCGTCGCCCTCGCCTATCTTTCCTTCACGGTAGGAGGCCTGCAGTACAAGGGCGAAGGCGGACTGCCGGTCTACGCGCTGTTCGACCAGATCGCAGGGCTCAAGCCGAAGTCGCCCGTGGAGATCGCGGGAGTGCGCGTAGGGCAGGTCAGCCGCATCTCGCTCGACGACCAGTTTCGCGCTCGCGTCGACCTCGACCTTGACAAGTCGCTGAAGATCCCGGTGGACAGCTCGGCAGCGATCGTGACGGCAGGCATCCTCGGAGACCGCTACATCCAGCTGACCCCGGGCGCCGAGGACGCCCTCCTCAAGCCGGGCGAACAGATCGCTTACACGGAAAATGCGCTGGTGCTCGAGCGACTGATCGGAAAGTTCCTCGTCAACATCGGCGGCGACAAATCGAAGGACTCGGCAGAATCCAAGCCGGCCGGCGACGACGCCGGCGGCCACGGAGCCAACCCATGATGTGGATGTCGAAACGGCATGCCGGAGCGCCGAAGCGACGGCTCAGCGCGGTTCTCACTCTTGTACTGATGGCGATTGCGTGCACCGGCGCACGCGCCGACGACTCCGCGCCGGACCCGCTGGTGAAGGTCAACCGCGGGATCTTCCGATTCAACGACGCGCTCGACCGCCACGTTCTGGAACCGGTCGCGCGGGGTTACGTCCGGGCGGTGCCGGACATCGCGCGGCGCGGGATCTCCAACTTCTTCTCGAACCTTTGGTTCCCCGTCACGTTCGTCAATTGCGTGCTCCAGGCCAAGCCACAGGCCGCAACGCAGAGCCTGGCGCGCTTCATCATCAACACGACGGCGGGCGTCGGGGGCTTCGGCGATCCGGCAACCCTGGTCAAGGTGCCCTCGCCCGACGAAGACTTCGGCCAGACGCTCGGCTACTGGGGCGTCCATCCCGGGCCGTTCCTGATGCTGCCGCTCCTCGGTCCCTCCGACGTGCGCGACACTTTTGGGCGCATCGCCGATTCGGTTACCCCCGTGTGGCCGTTCTTCGTGCCATGGTACGCCACCAGCTCGAGCAGCGGGCTCAACGTGGTCAACACCCGCGCGAAGTACATCGACAACGTGAAGGCGCTTCGCGAAAGCTCGGTCGACTATTACGCGGCAGTGCGGAATGCTTACCTGCAGCGCAGGCAGGCACTGGTCGAGGACCGCGTCGGCACCTCCGAGCAGAAGATGACGACGCAGAGCGAAGAGGACCTGTATTACCCCGCCGGCGGCACGGAGCAGAACGAAAAATGAAACGACTTGCCATGGCCATGGCCTTCGTTGCGACCATGAGCGCGGCGGGCGCCGCTGCGCCGGCCGCCGCCGCGACCGAATCTCCCGAGCAGTTCGTCGAACGCACCTCCAAGGACGTGCTCGCGATCCTGCGCGACCCCGCCCTCGCCCACGACGCGAAGATCGTCCGCCTCCAGAAGATGATGGACGAACGCAGCGACTTCGACACGATCTCCAAGCTCGTCCTTGCGTCCCACTACCGCCAGTTCAGCGACGGGCAGCGAATGGACTTCGTCGAGCTGCTGCACCGCTACCTGACGACGACGTACGGGCAGCAGATCGACAACTACGGCAACGAGACCGTCTCCGTGACCGGCGGCCGCGCCGAGGCGCGCGGCGACTACACGGTGCAGACCAGGATCAAGCGCAACAACGGGCAGGACCTGTCGGTCGAATACCGCCTGCGCAAGGTCGGCGAAGACTGGCGCCTGATCGACGTGATCGGCGAGGGCATCAGCCTCGTCTCCAACCTTCGAAGCCAGTTCGGCGAAATCCTGAACGACGGCGGCCCCGACAAGCTACTCAAGGTGCTTCGCGAGAAGAACGCCGCCGGCAAGCCGGCCGACCTGCCGGCTGCGAAGAAGAGCTAAGCGCCGAACCCCCCGACTGGTGCGACGACACCCTCCCCATCCGGGGGAGTCTCGCCGTCGCGATATGGAAGGGTTCACACAGATCGCGTCGATGTTTGTGCCAGTGCCTTCGCACACCACCGCACATCCCGCTGCGTATCTCCCAAAAACTTATGGCTGATGTTGGAATGGCTGCTACCATCGAGGCTCGAGGCGGGAGGGGACAGTCCCCCTCCCCTGAGCAGCGGGAGGATCAGGCCAATGAATGCTCTGTCGGGATTTCTCAATGATGAGTCTGCCGCGACGGCGCTCGAGTACGCATGGCTGGCGTCACTGATCTCGATCGCATCGGTCGGCGCGCTCAGGATCATCGGGACCAAGCTGTCGTCGAACTTCAGCACGATCTCTGCGAGCCTCTGACGCGAGGCACACGCCGGCCGGCATGACGCCGGGCCGCTCGCAAGCGGCGTGTTGGACTTCCATTTTTCGTTCGTGAGGTCGCGGTTCTCGAATCGAGCCGCGCTCAGCCGACCATTGTCAATCCGCCGGAGACTGACAGCACCTGTCCGGTGATGTAGCCCGCATCGTCCGAAAGAAAGAATGCGATCGCACCGGAGATGTCCTCCGGCCTCGCCACGCGGCCGAGCGGAATCGAGCGCGTCATCGCCTCGATGATGCGCTCGCCGTTGGGGCGGCTTCTCACCGAGTCGAGCAGATTGGTGTCGGTAGGACCGGGGCAGACGGCGTTGACGAGGATGCCGTTGCGCGCCGCCTCGCGCGCCAGCGTCTTGACGAATCCGAGCAGTCCCGCCTTCGCCGCTGCATAGACCGCCTCGCCGGTGGATCCGACGCGCGCCGCGTCCGAGCTGATGCAGACGATGCGCCCGCTGCCGAGCGCGACCATCCCCGGCAGCACCGAGTGCGTGACGTTGAGGGTGCCGACGAGATTGACGTCGAGGATCACGCGCCAGTCGCGCGGATCGCTCTCCTTGAACAGCGACAGGCGGTCGATGCCGGCGTTGTTGACGAGGCCCCACGCGCTGCCGAGCTCCGCGCTGGTGCGGTCGCGTGCAGCGTCCACCGAGTCGCGCCGGCTGACGTCGCAGTCGATTGCGACGGCGCGGCCGCCGTGGTCGCGGATTTCGGCGGCAGTGTGCTCGGCGTTGTCGCGGTCCAGGTCCCAGACGGCGACGGCAAAACCGTCACGCCCGAGGCGCACGCTCGTCGCACGGCCGATGCCGGCGCCTCCGCCGGTGACGATCACGGTCCGGTCGCTCGTTGTCACGCCGCTTCCTCCAGCAGGCGTGCGACCAGCTCGCGATTGAGCGTCGCATCGCCGTAGGTCTGCTCGTCGGCCTTGAGCCGCTTGAAATAAATGTGCAGGTCGTGCTCCCAGGTAAAGCCGATGCCGCCGTGCAGCTGCACGGCGTCTGCCGCCACGCGGGGGCAGGCATCGCTGGCGAATGCCTTGGCCATTGCGGCCGCCAGCCGCCGGTCCGCGGCTCCCGTGTCGCAGGCCCACGCGGCGTAATAGACGAGGGAGCGGGCGTGCTCGACCGCCACTTTCATGTCGGCGCAGCGGTGCTGAATGGCCTGGAACGTCGCGATGGCGCGACCGAACTGCTCGCGAATGCCGACGTACTCCACCGTCATTGCCAGCGCCCGGTCGGCGGCGCCGACCATGCCCGCGGCCATCGTAACCTTGGCGCGGTCGATCACCGAATCGAGCAGCGCCGGGTCCTGCGCATCACCGCCGAGAAGGCAGCCGGCCTCGAGGCGCACGTTGTCGAAATCCAGCGTGAACAGCCGGCGGGTACGATCGATGGTCTGCATCGGGGCGACCGCAATTCCCGGCATGTCGGTCGGCATCGCGAACACGCCGAGCCCGGAGTCGAGCTGCGCGACGACGATCAGGGTGTCGGCCTCGCCGGCGTCGGGTACGAACAGCTTGGTTCCGCGCAGCACCAGCGAGGAGCCGTCGCGGGCCGCGCGCATCGCGATGCCGTCGCTGCTCCAGAGTCCTCGCTCTTCGGAGATCGCGCACGCGATGCGGCGCTTTCCGCCGGCAATCTCCGGCACCAGCGCCCGTTGCTGGGCGTCATCCGCCGCCGCCAGCACCAGCGGCAGACCGAGCGAAACCGTCGTGGTCCACGGACCCGGTAACGCGACCCGGCCGCCTTCTTCGGCCGCCAGCACGAGGTCGAGAAGCCCGAGCCCGCTTCCTCCGAGATCTTCGGGTACCGCCAGGCCGATCCAGCCGAGGTCGGACAGGCCTTGCCACGCGGCGTGCGTGAATCCGCTGTCGTCCTCGAGCATCGCTCGCGCGAACGAAACCGGAAGTTCGCGCGCGAAGTAGTCCCTCACCGCATCGCGAAGCTGCTCCTGGTCCGCCGTCAGGCCGAAATCCATCGCCGTCTCCCGTGGGTGCCGCGAGATCGAATGCGACTCTTCACTCGGCAGCGCCGTCGCCGCCGCCGGGCTGCACCGCAGGCGCCGATCCGGCCGGTGCCACCGGCTCGGCGACCCCGCCGCCGCCTTTCTGGCGTCGTATGTTCTCGAACACGAGGTCGATGTAGTACATCGAGTTCAGGCCGATCAAGGCCACCTCGTCCTTGCCGGAGCGTTTGGCGTAGACGGCCGTGCGCGTCGGGCTCAAATCGCCGAGCACGATCGTCGAGACCAGGGTTCCCTGCTGCTCGATGCGGATGCGCGCGCGCGGCGGCACCAGGCCGAACTGTCCTTCGTGCTCGACGCCCTTTTCGACGATCTCGATCGGCGGCAGCGTCGCGAAGCTCTCGAGCACCGCATCGACGACGTCGCCGGGAGGCGAGACTCCCTCGGGCTCGGTGACGATCCAGCGGCCGTCCTTCTTTTCGAACTGCACGGCCAGCCCGTCCTTTTCCATGCGCACGCGATCGATGCGCTCCGGCACCGCTTCGAGAAACGGCATGGACTCCGGCGTCGCCGGCGCGACGGCCGCTTCCCACTGCTTGCGGATCCCGGCCAGATGCAGCGTCAGCACCGCCGCAAGCGTCCAGTACAGCACGATGCGCGGCCAGCTCACGTCGCGAGTCTCCGGCGCACGAACACGGCGATGCCGACGAGAAGAAAGATTCCCGGCTCCCACAGTACGGCCGCACCGAACACCGAGTCGGCGTCGGACTGGCTGATGAAGAGCTGGTTCTTGCCCGGCGTCTTCTGCTCGGGCCGGTTGCCCATCAGGTCGTCCTCGCGGGCGAGCCAGTTGACGCTGTTGACGAGCAGATCCTTGTTGCCGAGGTAGTCGAGGAAGCGGTTCGTCGCGAAATCGGAGTCCCCGAAGACGACGAGCCGCGTCTGCACGCCTTGCTGCGACGCCTTGGGAGCGCGCTCGACGACGACGGCGGCCACCGGGATCGGGCCGTTGACGTCGCGTCCGGCGACGAAGTGCGCATCGCCGGTCTCGACGATCTTCGGGTCGAAGGTGGCCCAGCTGTGCGGCCCGGTCCTCAGCAGCGTCGTCGCCTCGCGCCCGGCCTCGACGTTGTCGCGCGCGACCACCGCAGCGGCCAGCGAGAACAGCGGCGGGGCCTTCAGCGTCGACGAGATCAGGTGCTGGTGGTTGACGTCCGAGAGCACCGTCGACCACGGCTCTCCGCCGGCCATGCGATTTTCCAGATCGATGACGATGTTCGCGCCGACCTCGATGCCGTGGCTGCCGAGCAGCGCGACCAGGCGCGGCGCACGGAACGGGTCGATCATCACGAACAGCTTGCCGCCCTTGTCGAGCCAGCGTCCGAGCGCTGCGGTTTCGCTCTCGAGCAGGTCGCTCTGCGGCCCGGGGATCACGACGACGTCGGCGTTGGCGGGAACGTCACCGACCAGGGTCAGCTTCTCGACGTCGAACGACTCGAGCTGCAGCGCGTCGCGCATCACCGAGCAGCCTTCGTGGCGATCCGTATTGTCGAGATCGCACTCGCCGTGGCCCGACAGCACGAAGATCCTCTTCGGCTCCTGCATGACCTTGAGCAGCGCGGACATCAGCAGCGATTCGGAAGGGTTGCTGAAGTCGGCGCGCTTGCCGGCGGATTCGACGACGGTGGATCCGTAGGAGCTGACGCCGTACTGGGCCGCCATCGCCGGGTTGCGGTTGACGTCGACGACGTCGTAGTCGATCAGCGGGTTCACGCGCGAGACCTGCCACAGCAGGTCCTTGAGGAACGGATTGCGCGCATCCTCGGTGCGGATGAATGCGCGGATCTTGACCGGCTTCTTGATCTTCGCGAGCACCTGGCGGGCGTGGTCCGACAGCGTGAAGCGGTCGCCGGCGCTCAGGTCCCAGCGCACGTTGTAGATGTACGTCTCGGTGACGAGCGCCATCAGCAGCCACAGCAGGCCAAGGGTAGCCGCCGCGAGCTGGCCCCACTTGATCCAGGACCGCGAGATCACCGCCGTCCCCTCCACTGCCGCGATTCCATCGAGCGCATCGTCAGCCAGCCCGACATCACGACGATGGCGACGTAGTAGGAAACGTCCTTGAGGTCGACGACGCCGCGCGAGAACGGCTCGAAATGATCGTACGCACAGAGTTGGGAGACGAAGCCGAGCCAGTCGCCGGGAACCGCCGCTTCGTTCCACGAAAGGTTCCACAGCAGCAGAATGACGCCGTACGTGAACATCGCCGCGATCAGCTGGGTTTCGGTCATCGACGACAGCCAGATTCCGATCGAGACCATCGAAGCGATCAGCAGCAGCAGGCCGAGGTAGATCGCCACGAGTTGGCTCAGGTCGAAGTGCTGCACGCGCCAGATCAGGTACGGGTAAAGCGCCGTCGAGCCGACGATCACGATGAACACCGCCATGCAGGCCAGGAACTTGGCGGCCAGGATCTGGAAGTCGCGCAGCGGCGCCGTGTACAGGAGCTCGATCGTGCCGAGGTGTTTCTCCTCGGCGTACACGCGCATCGTGATCAGCGGGATCACGGTGATGATCACGCGCACGATGTCGGCGTACAGGCGCTGCCACAGGTGCTCGACGATGCTCTCGCCGAAGCCGAACGTGATGAACGCATTCAGGTTCGTGTAGAAATAGTAGCCGGACAGCGCCAGGAACACGGCGCCGACGAAGTACACCAGCGGCAGCATGAAGAAGCCCTGCAGCTCCTTGACCAGCAGGGCCACGAAGGACCTCACGCCGCCGTCTCCCGGCTCGAAGACCGCGCCAGGATGTCGACGAAGAGGTCTTCGAGGCTCATCAGATGCGGGCTGATCTCGTGCACGGCGCAGCCGCGATCGACGAGGCTCTTTGCCAGCGCGGGGCGCACGGCGCCGCCGCTCCTGCTGCGCACGGTCAGCGTCAGCGTTCCGTCGGGCGATCTCTCGGTGACCTCGACGTCGTCGATGCCGGCCACTTCGCGGATGGCAGCGACGACCGTGGCCTCGCCGCCGCCGACCCGTACCATCGTCTCCCCTCGCCCTGCAGTCTTCTCGGTCAGCCCTTCGACCGAATCCTCGGCGATCACCTTGCCGTGGTCCAGGATCAGGACGCGGCGGCAAGTGACGCTGACTTCCGGCAGGATGTGGGTCGACAGCAGGACGGTGGCCAGGCCGGCCAGCGTACGGATGAGCGCGCGGATCTCGACGATCTGACGGGGATCGAGTCCAACGGTGGGCTCGTCGAGGATCAACACCTGCGGCTGGTGGATGATCGCCTGCGCGATTCCGACTCTCTGCCGGTAGCCCTTCGACAGCTTTCCGATCTGGCGGCCCGCCATCGACGTCAGGCCGCAGACGTCCATGGCGTCCGAAACCGCGCTGCCGACGTTGCCCTCGAGGCCGCGCACCTTGGCGATGAACGCCAGGAAGCCCTTGACGGTCATGTCCGGATACAGCGCAACCCGTTCCGGCAGATAGCCGATCAGGCGCCTCGCTTCGCGGGGATGCTCGATGACGTCGATGCCGGCCAGGCTGCAGGTGCCCGACGTCGGCGCGAAGAAGCCGGTCAGCATGCGCATGATCGTCGTCTTGCCCGAGCCGTTGGGGCCGAGCAGGCCGACGATCTCGCCGGGCTCGATTCGGAACGAAACGTCGTCGACCGCGCGGAAGCGGCCGTAGTCCTTGGTCAAATTCGTTGCCTGGATCACGCGCTGGTTGCCGCCGTCGCAGCCGTCTCAGATATAGCCGTCCCCGACGGCGTTCAACCGGGGGTTGGCACCAGGGGTCTGCCGATGGCCCCTTTCCCGCGGCCGGCTAGCGAAGCAGGCTCGCCAGAATCGACACGAAGGTCCCGAGGCTCACGCCCCACAGGATGTCGCGCTGCGCGGGAGAAACGTTCGAGGAGGCAAATTCGCTGGCAGCGGCCCGTACGAAGAACAGAAGCGAGACGACGCCGAGGGCAACGTTGTAGCCCGCGACGCTCTCGTTGCCCTTGGCAGCGCCGATGGTCTGCGACAACCGGAACAGGGTCGCCAGGAACGTCGCGACGGCGATGATGCGGATCGTGCGCAGCATGATGCAGGATTACCGGCGGCCGGACACACACCGGCGCCGGGAGCGGCAGCCTTCGGTGAGCGCGGCGCCGGCTCTGGCGGACGCCGCCGGCGTCTTATTCGTCGACGACGTGGGCGTTCTTGGCCATGCGCAGGAGCTCGATCTTCTCCTGGTCGCCAGACGCGGCAAGCTTCTCCCAGTGCCGCTGGCGCCAGCCCTTGATGATGTACTCGTCCATCGCGATGACGAGGAAGCTGAACCCGACGACGATGATCGCCGACGTCGTCATGTTCAGCTCGTGCTGCATCCACTGGACTACCTGGTCGATCATAACGGCTCCCCCTACTCGACGATGCGCACGAGCTTGCGGTTTTCGGCGTGGCCGGCCTCTTTCATGATGAACTTCGGCTTGAACAGCAGGATCAGCACCGGCGTGAGCGTCTGCGACCCGACGTAGCTGATCGCCATCCAGATCGCCAGGAGTTGGCCCATCTCTGCGTCGAAGCGGATGTTCGACGACTTCCAGAACAGCGTGCTGATGATCATCGTGACCGCCGTGAACGTCACGGCCTTGCCCGAGGTGACCAGCGCCTCGCGCACCGACTTCTCCAGGTCGTTGGTCACCTGGATCTCCTCGATGATGCGGCTGACGATGTACAGGCCGTAGTCGATGCCGAATCCGACCCCGACGGTCACGAGCGGCAGAGTGTGGATGTTCACGCCGATGTCGTTCACGGCCATGTACGCATTGACCATGATGTTCGACAGCACCAGGGGCCCGAGCAGGTAGAAGCCCGACATCGCCGACCGGTACGTGAAGAAAATGATGACCCAGATGGTGAAGAACCCGAGGAAGTTCATCAGCAGGTCGTTGCGCACCAGCTCGGCGTTGGCCGCCGCGAGCACGCCGATCAGGCCACCGGCGAGGCGGAAACGCGCCTTCCACGGCGGCGTCACCTCGACGTCGAGCTGCTGGCCGCCGCGACTGAGCACGAACGGCACCGAGCGCGAATCCTCGACCGCCTGGTGCAGCGCCGCGTGGAACTCTTCCATGCCCTTGAAGCTGTTGCCGCCGACCTTGACGATCTCGTCGCCGGCCTTGAACGGCGAAGCATCCTTGCCGTTGACGCGCTTGCCGATGAACGACTTGTCGTGCTGGCTCCACTTCGGCTCGTCGAGCACGGAGGCCACCGTGATCGTCTCTTTGCCTTCCTCGCCCTTGCCCTCGACGGTGATGCCGAGGGTGCTCAGCTCCGAAGCCGCGATGTATTGCAGCGAACGTCCGATGATGCGGTCGATGTTCGAGCCCTTGTGGTCACGGCAGAAGAACGTGACGTGCGCGGTGGCGTAGTCGGTCGAGACGTACTTGGCCGTCTCGGTGGGCGGCGAGCCCGAGAAGAAAATGAAGAACAGGCCGCCGACGTCGACCCAGTTGTTCGGGATGACGCCCCACTTCGGCTCCAGCTCGTGGAACACGCTGTTGACGGCACGAAGGATGTCGGCCAGCGAGAAGCTGTAGCCCACCGACGGGTCGCGCTCGAGGAAGCGCTGGAAACCTTCCATGTCCTTGAGCGTGTGCGGGTCCTTCATCGCGTTCTTGTCGTAGCCCTCGGCGACGATGATCAGCGGCTCGACGCCGCCGAACTTGCCCTGCACGTGGTTGTGCGACTCGTTGTACGGCGACTCGGCCCACAGCAGCGGCGAGGCCGAGTGCGGGTCGCCGATGGTCAGGCCGCGCGCGTAGTAGAGGGCGATGCCGGCACAGGCCAGCCACGCGACCACCGTGATCGTCTTGCCCGTCGTGGTCATCAGGCCGTCGACGAAGCGCTCGATCATGCGGCGGAACCCGCCGCGCTCGCGCAGCATGACGAGCTCCGGCTCGGGCGCCTTCAGGTAGTAGTAGACGATCGGGTTCAGGAGCATCTCGGAGATCGTGATGGCCAGGATCCACCACGACGCCGTCACGGCCAGCTTCTGCAGCATCAGCACCGGGACCAGCAGGATGACCAGCACGCCGAAGGCATCGGTCGAGATGCCCGAGAAGGTCGGCACGAACAGCTCGGCGAACGA
This sequence comes from Candidatus Binatia bacterium, assembly GCA_036493895.1. NCBI lineage: Bacteria > Candidatus Binatota > Binatia (SeqCode) > Binatia bacterium. The sequence continues at coordinate 140,479 of DASXOZ010000070.1, forward strand.
GGCGACGATCGCGCGGCGCTTGTTCCAGCCGCAGCGCTCGAACTCCTCGTAATAGCGGTCGTGCATCTGGATGGCGTGACTGACCGCTCGAGCCGTGATCAGGAACGGCATCACGAGCATCAGCGGGTCCAGTGCCAGGCCGATCAGGTAGATGAAGCCCATGCCCCAGAACGCCGCGATCAGGCCCGTGATCGTCGGCCGCAGCGCACCGCGCCAGTCGTGGAAGTAGAACCAGCGCAGCACCCACTCGATGCAGTAGGTGACCACCAGCACGAAGAACACGTCGCCGGCGTACTTGTAGACCCAGCCGTACAGGCGCGGCTCGCCGGCGGCCCAGACCTTCACGTTGGAGCCGCCCGACGCGATCGTCGCCTCTCCCGGGTTGCCGTCGCGCAGGTAGTTGATCTTGACCGGACCGGTGCCTTCCTGCTTGGCCTTGATGATCGCCGAGCTGACTTCCCAGCGCCGCTGCGCAGTCTTGCCGTTGATCTTCGTGATGACGTCGCCTTCCTTCAGGCCGCCCTGGAAGGCGGTGGACGTCTTGTCGTTGAAGATGCGCTTGACGAGGATGCCGGTGCCCTTTTCGACCTTGAGAGCCTCGGCCCGGTCGGGCTCGACGTCCATGAGCTGGGCGCCGATCCAGCCGTCGGTGAACGGCGCGATCACGCGCTCGTTCATCTCCTCGAAGATGCGGTTGTACTCGAGCCGGCCCTCGATGAAGTTCGCGCGAATGAGCGCGGCCTTGTCGTCGAGGGAGACGAGGATGCCGAACACGTTCTCCGAGTTGTGGACGATGCGCCGGACCTCGGCGGCGTCCGAGTCGGTGCGCGGCATGTCGATCATGATCGGCTCGGAGCGCAGCGTACCGGCCGCGGCGACTCGCAGGTGGCGCGTCGTGCGGTGTCCGATCGAGTCGATCTGGCTGTGGTTGACGCCGTAGACGCGGTCCATCTCCTGCGTCATCAGGTAGATGATGCCGAGATCCTCGACGTTGAAGATGTCGCCATCCTCGACCTCGACCATCATCACGATGTTGTTGGCGCCGCCGAAATCCTTGGAATACTGGTTGTGGATCTGGACGTACGGGTGGCTCTGCGGCAGCAACTCGCCGAAGCTCGTGACGAGGCTCAGCTGGAAGCTCCAGTACGCGAACAGGCCGGTCACGAACAGAACGACGATCGACACGGGGTGTCGCCAGTCGATCAGTTTGTCACCGATCCAGTACAGGAGGCGCTTGTCGGCCGGGACTTCGTAATTGATCGCCATGGGATGTTCCCTTTCGCCTGAAGAGGATCGGCTTCAGCCGATGCGGCGGAACCAGGTCTTGCCGCCGTCGGTCGTGTTCATGATGAAGCCGAAGCCCCCGACCATCCAGCCGGTGTTGTCGTCGTAGAACCGCACGTTGCGGATCCAGTTCGTCACGCGGGTGCCGAGGTCGCCCTTGCCGAGTTTGCCGCCGGGGGCACTGTAGATGGCCTGGCCCGAGCCGCCGACGGCCCAGACGGCGCCGCTGGGCAGAATGTCGACCGAGTAGAACGGCGCGTCGTACTCCTTGACGCCGTGGGGCATCCACTGCCAGGTCTCGCCCCCGTCGGTCGAGCGCGCGACGCGGCCCTCGAGGCCGACCACGTAGCCGGTGTTGGCACCGCGGAAGTCGACGTCGAAGAACGTCGGCAGCTCCATGATGTCGAAGTAGTCTTCGCCGACCAGCGAGGCCTGCTTTTCGTGCCACGTGGCGCCGCCGTCGGTGGTCTTCAGGATGTTGCCGAACTCGCCGACGACGAAGCCGTTCTGCGCATCCAGCATCTGTACGTCGTAGAGGACCGGATCTTCGAACGCGATGCCGGCGTTGGCGTCGACGTTGCCGACGGCAATGGGCTTCAGCGTCGACGTTTTCCAGGTTTTTCCGCCGTCGTGCGTGATCGTCAGAGTCGCGCGGTCGCCGATGGCCACGGCGGTGTTGTCATCGACGGCGCTGACGGCGAACAGCGGCGCCAGCGGGCACTTGTCCGATTCGTCCGTGGCGTCGGGATCGCCGCCGCCCTGGCGGCACTCGTCGGTCATGTAGATGTGGCCGCCCTGCGGCGTCCACGTCTTGCCGCCGTCGGTCGTCTTCTGGATCGTCGCGGCCTGCCCGACGATCCAACCTACTTTCTTGTCGGGAGCGAAACTGATGCTGAAGAGGCCGTGCTGGCTTCCGCTTTCGACGATGTTCCAGGTGGAACCGAAGTCGGTGGTCGAGAGCAGCTTGCCGTTGTAGCCGACGACGAGAGCTTCTTTCGGGCCGAGTACCGCGACGTCGTAGAAACGGTCGGATACGTAGACCTTCTGGCTGAGCATGTCTTCCCACTTGTCGTGGCGATGACAGCCAGGCAGGGCTGCCACGGCGGCCAGCGCAAGAAGCGTCAGGCCGCGGCGCCGACCTGAAAGGGCATTGGATCCCATGATGCTCTCCTCAAGCGGACTAAAAGCTTTCGAATTCACTGTCTTGAACGCGCAAGTCACGCGCGCGCCCCGACGACGAACGAGGGGCCGGGGTTTAACGGCCGGTCTGCCCCAAGTCAAGAAAGTCGCAGGGTTGCCTTCCTTTGCTGCGACCGGCGCCACAACGCACCACTGGGACGGCGCGCCTTCCGGCTCGTGCCCGACTCCGGCCGCCTGAGCGGGCACGAGCCGGCTCAGGTGAGAAAGGTTACTTCTTTTCGGTATCGTCCGGGAAGTACTCGGCCCGGTCCGCCCCTTCGGCCAGCGTCTGCTGGTCGATGCGCCAGCTGCCGTTCTCCTTGATCAGCTCGTACAGCTCGTGCTCGTCCAGGCCGAGCTGGTTCAGGAACTTGTCCTGGCTCTTGAGGATGTTCGGGACGCGCGCGATGCCGTCGGCCCCGATGATCGCCGGATAGACGTGGAAGTCGATGATCTTCACTTCGCCCATCTGCATCACGTACTGCTGTTCCTTGGCCCACTCCTCCTGGCTCTTGCCGGCCCGGAGCGTCGAGGAGACGTACTGGTAGGCGTCGTTGAAGCGCTGCTCCTGCATCGCCTTGAGATAACTGGAAACTACCTTGTCCGGAGCCATGCCCGCGGCGTCACCGGCGGCGGCCGGCGCAGCAGCAGGCTTGGCAGCTGCCGGAGCAGCGGCCGCGGCCGGAGCCGAAGGCGCAGCGCTGTCGGCGGCCAGGGCCGCAGCGGATGCGAAAGAGACGACGGCCAGAGAAAAAGCGGCAGCTCCGAGGCGAAGGCGGTGCATCATGGCGCGCATGGTAGCAACCGCGGCCTTCGAGGCAACTTGGAAATCCCGCAATTCCTGTCGCTTGCGGACTTCGCCTCGACGGCGCATGGCGGCGCATGGCGGCGCAAGGGTGGGAAGGGCCCGGTTGCCCGCACCCTTCGCGCGGACTACAAGCTCACCCGTGACCAGCACCGAGACGGCAATCCCCACCGCAGCCCCGGCCCCCACCCTCCAGGACCGGGTCCGCGAAATCTTCAGCGCGTTCGAGGCCCAGGGCGCTCCGGGCGCGACGACGACGACTCGTTACCTGCTCAAGCTCGCGGGCTCGGCCACCGGCACTTTCGTGCTGGAAGTCTCGCCCACCGGCGTGCGCTGGATGAACGGCGACGGCGAGTCGGCCGAGACGACGATCAAGCTCGACACCAGCGACTTCATCGCGATCGCCGACGGCAGCCTCGACGGCCGCCTGGCGCTCGCCAGCGAGAAGATCGAGATCGAAGGCGACCTTGCCGCGGCTGCCACGCTGCTGCGCCTGTTCTTCCCGGCTGACCAGGACTGACCGGGCGTCAGACCAGCGGCAGTCCCGCAAACACCTCACCGATTACCCGCAGCACGACCTCGTCGTCGAACGGCTTGGACAGGTACATGTCCGCGCCGATCTCGAGCGCCCTCTGCTCGTCGGACCTCTGGCCCTTGGCCGTGAGGATGATGACGTAGGTGCCGATGAGGTTCGCGTCCTGGCGTATCGCGCGGCAGACCTCGTAACCATCCATGCGCGGCATCATGACGTCGAGCAGCACGACCTTCGGCTTGAGGCGCCGGATGGCAGCCAGGCCCTCCACGCCGTCGGCGGCCGTGGCGACCTCGACACCCTCGGCATCGAGGATGAAGGCGATCGTCTCGCGGATGTTCGCTTCGTCGTCCACCAGCACGACGCAGTCGCGCAGGTGGGCGTTGCGGTAGCGAGTGCTCACTTTTGCCGGATCCATGCTGCCTGTCTCTTCTCGAGGAACGCCGTCATTCCTTCGACAGCTTCGTCCGAAACGCGCAGCTCGGCAATGAGGTCTGCGGTATACTCGAGAGTTTCTTGCGCATTGTGCATGCGCTGGACGACGTCGACGAGGCGCTTGGCTGCAATCAGGGCCTGCGGTCCTGCCTTGCCGAGATCGTCGCAGACTTTCGCGACCGCCGCGTCGAGGCCGGCATCCGGCGCAACGACGTCGACGAGGCCGTAAGCGAGCGCCGTGCGCGCGTCGATCGGCTCGCCCGTCAGGAACAGCCGCTTGGCGACCACCGGCCCGAGACGCCGGATGCAGAACGGCGAGATGACGGCGGGCACGATGCCGAGACGCACTTCGGAGAACTGGAAGCGCGTGCTCTCGGCCGCGATGACGATGTCGCACGCCGCCATCAGCCCGACTCCTCCCCCGATCGCGGGGCCGTGAACCCTGGCCAGGACCGGCTTGCGGCAGTCTGCGATGCGGTGGAACAGCCATCCCATGCGGCGCGCGTCGGAACGGTTGGCATCATCGGACGCTTCGCGGGAATCGCGCATGCTGCGAAGATCGGCCCCGGCACAGAACGCAGGCCCTTCGCCCGCCAGCACGACGGCTCGCGTGTCGGCGTCGGTCTCGAACTCGGCGATGGCCTCGCCGACCGCTTCCATCAGCTCGGCGCTGAGCGCGTTGCGCACCTGCGGCCGGTCCATCGTGATCCAGCCGAGGCCGTTCCTGATCTCGCTTCTTGCCGTCACCGTGTGTTCTCCCGCGAGGCGCCTGGTGCTGCTCAGCCGCCCAGCAGGCTGGCGGCGACCTCGATTTCCATTGTCAGCAGGCCCTGGGAAGCGGTCTTTCCCTGGTTGTCGAGCTGCAGCGAGAGCGTTCCGCCGCCGCCGAGTGCGTTCTGCAGCGTGAAGTTCAATGCGCCGAGGTTGTCGAGGCGGTAGCGCGTCACTGTTCCTTTGGCCAGCGAACGGTAGAACGACGCGACGCGCTCGGCGGTCAGCTCGCGAACGATCTCCGCGTACAGCTTTTCATTCAGCGCGATGACGCCGATGTTGCACACGTCGCCCTTGTCGCCCGAGCGCGCGTGCGCGACGCGGCCAAGCGGCACCTTGACTCTCGGGCCCGGCGTATCCTGCGGCGGCGGCGCTTCGGCCGGTCGCGTGATCGGCGACGCGGGACCGAAGTCGCAAGGAAAATCCTCGGCCTTGCCGTCGAAGAACATTCTCTGATGGACCAGGCCGCGCGGGATCAGCGCCGGCCAGTAACCGTAAGCCGGCTGGGGCGACGGCCTGCCGCCGGCGCCGCAGATTCCCGGAGGTCCCGACAGCGCGATCCCGGCAAGCTCGCGCGCGAACGACTCCATCGCCCTCTTGTCGAACGAGCGGCACCCGAAACGCAGCGCGACCTCGTTCGGATCGACGGCAGGCGCCGCCGACCCGCCCCAGCACGCGTCGTAGCCGATGTACTCGGTGCGAGTGTCGACGAAATCGCCGCGCACGCGGCTCCAGAAGATTTCTGCGAATCGCTTCGCCTTGCGTACCGCGTCGGGGCCGCTGACGACGACCATTGCGGAGGCCTTCATGCCTGCCTCGTAGGTCATCGACACTTTCAGCGTGTCGGTCGGCATGCGGCCGCGCACACCGCGCACCTGCACACGATCGGGGCCGGCGTCGGTCATCGTGAACGACGTGAAATCGGCGACGACGTCAGTGGACGCGTAAAAGCGCGGATCGCCGATCTCGTAGACCACCTGCTCGCTGGCCGTGCGGCGGCTGACGAGGCCTCCGGTTCCCGGGTGCTTGGTCAGCACGAAGCTGCCGTCCGCCGAGCACTCGACGAGCGGATAGCCGAAGTTCCCGAACGACGGCACTTCGTCCCAGCGCGTGTAGTTGCCGCCGGTCGCCTGGGCTCCGCATTCGATCAGGTGCCCGGCCAGAAGACCCGCGGCAAGCTTGTCGTAGTCCTGCCAGCTCCAGTCGAACTCGTGCACCATCGGCGCCAGCACCGAGGCTGCATCGTACGTGCGGCCGGTGACCACGATGCGCGCGCCCCTGGCCAGCGCTGCCGCGATCGGCCTTGCGCCGATGTACGCGTTGGCCGAATTGACCTTGCCGATGATCTCACCGATCGGCGCGCCGCTGTCCAGATGCGGAAAGCGGCAGCCGCCGGCGGCAAGCTCGGGCAGCCGCGACTGCAGGTCGTCTCCGTCGACGATCGCAACCGGCAGCTTGACGCCGGCGTCTCTGGCCGCCGCATCGAGCGCGCGCGCGCAGGCTCCGGGATTGATGCCGCCCGCGTTTGCGATGACGGTGATGCCCTTGTCGGCGATCTCTTTCAGCAGCGGGCGAAGGTACGCGACGAAATCCCGCGCGTAGCCGGCATCCTCGCTCTGGGCCTTCTGCCTGGCAAGGATGATCATCGTGATCTCAGCCAGGTAGTCCATCGTCAGGTAATCGATGGGCCCGCCGCGCACCTGGCGTGTGATCGCCGCCCCTTCGTCGCCCCAGTAGCCGCTCGCGTTGGCGATCCGAATCGTGTCTTTCATTGCTCCACCATCGAGGTTTGCGCAGCTTTCGGCGATTGCAGCGTATGGTCGCGGCGCGGCAGCATCACATCCGCAGCACGCCGTTGCGCGTCGCGCGAACCGGCTCCTGCAGGGCCGCTTCCAGCGCCAGGCCGAGCGCGGCGCGGGTCTCCAGAGGATCGATGATGCCGTCGTCCCAGATCCTGGCAGTGCTGTAATACGGGCTTCCCTCGGCCTCGTACGTTGCGACGACCTGGTCGCGCATTGCCTTTTCGAGGGCCGGGTCGAGCTCCTGGCCTTCGCCGGCGAGCTGGGCCCTCTTGACCTGCACGAGCGTGCTCGCCGCCTGCTCGCCGCCCATCACGGAGATGCGCGAGTTCGGCCACATGAACAGCAGGCGCGGCGAATAGGCGCGCCCGCACATTGCATAGTTCCCGGCGCCGTGCGAGGCGCCGATGATCACCGTCAGCTTGGGCACTTCGGCGTTGGCCACCGCGTGCACCATCTTCGCGCCGTCCTTGGTGATGCCGCCGTGCTCGTAGCGGCGCCCGACCATGAAACCGGTGATGTTCTGCAGGAACAGGATCGGCGTGCGTCGCTGGCAGCACAGCTCGATGAAGTGCGTGGCCTTGAGGGCGGCTTCCGAAAAGATCACGCCGTTGTTCGCGATGATGCCGACGGTGCGCCCGTAGATGCGCGCGAAACCGGTCACGATCGTCGTGCCGTAGCGCTCCTTGAACTCGTGGAAGCGGCTGCCGTCGACCAGGCGCGCGATCACTTCGCGGCAGTCGTACGGCGTGCGCGTGTCCTTCGGGATGATGCCGTAAAGCTCCGCCGGATCGTAGTAAGGATCTTCGACGGGCTCGCGGTCGCCCGGACCTGCCGGCCTCAGCACGAGGTTTTCGAAAACGTCGCGCGCGATCGCGAGGCCTTCCCTGTCGTTTGCCGCCAGGTGATCGGCAACCCCGGAGATGCGCGTGTGCACGTCGCCGCCGCCGAGCTCTTCTGCGCTGACTTCTTCGCCGGTGGCGGCCTTCACGAGCGGCGGGCCGCCGAGAAAGATCGTGCCCTGCCCGCCGACGATGACGTTCTCGTCGCACATCGCCGGCGTGTACGCGCCGCCGGCCGTGCACGAGCCCATGACGACGGCGACCTGCGGGATGCCTGCCGCCGACATCCGTGCCTGCATGTAGAAACCCCGCCCTCCGTTGTGCACGTCGGGAAAGATCTCGGCCTGCAGCGGAAGAAAGGCGCCGCCCGAATCGACGAGGTAGACGGTGGCGAGGCGATTCTCGAACGCGACGGTCTGCGCGCGAATCGTCTTCTTGACGGTGACTGGGTAGACCGTACCGCCCTTCACCGTCGCATCGTTGCAGATCACCATCGCCAGATGGCCGCGGATGCGACCGATGCCCGTGATGACGCCCGAGGACGGGGCTTCACCGCCGTACATTTCCCACGCCGCCAGCGGCGACAGCTCGAGAAACGGAGAGCCGGGATCGAGAAGGCCCTCGACGCGCTCACGCGGCAGCAGCTTGCCTCGCGCGAGGTGACGCTGGCGAGCCTTCTCGGTTCCGCCGATTCGCACGCCTGCAAGGCGCTCTCTCAGCTCCGCGACGAGGCCTTCGTTGACGCGCCGGTTGTCCGCGAACTCGGGCGCGGTCGTGCGGACCTGGGAGACGATCCTCTGCATCGCCGCGTCGTCAGTGCGAGGCGGGCGCGCCGGCCTTCGGTGCATCCTTCGATGCCGCAGGCGCCGGATCGTTCTTCTTCGCGTCGGTCGCCGCAGTCGCAGCACCGGCAGGAGCCGCGGCCACGTCGGAAGGAACGTACTTGAGCGACGTCAGCGAGCCGTAGAACTGCGTGAAATACAGATCGTTCGCGTAATCCTGGGTACGAGTGACGCACTGGGCGACGAGGTAGTGACGGCGGTCGGGCGACGCCATCAGGTAGTACACCTCGTACGCGTCCGCCATGTCCTTGACCGGCACGTGGACCAGCAGGCGGTACGTGTACAGGTTCGGAATCGACGGAACCGGCTCGATCGGAGATTTCGCGACGAGGTCGGTCTTGTGGCTGTCGGCCATCTGGTCGCGGCTGAGCAGCGCCAGCCCGGCAGCATCCGGCACCTGGACGCTGTCGGGAATGTCGTGGGACTCGAACGTCACGCCGAAGCGCGTGTCGATCTTGGTCTCTTCTTTCTGCTCGGCGTAGATGAGCGCGAACGTGTCCTTCAGGTTGGCGATCTCGCGCCAGCCGTCCATCTTCGGCGGATTGTAGTGGAAGCCGCCGATCGCGTACTCGTTCTGCGGAATGTTCAGCTGCGTGATGGCCTGGGCGACGGCAGCCGGACAGCTGGTGGTCAGCCAGGCTGCCGCGCAGGCCGCAGCCGCGGCGCGTAGCCCGAAGCGGTTCGGTTTCACGATCGACTGCATGACGGATCCCTCTTGGTTCGTTTCTCGTTCAGTGAAAAGCGCCACTGCCCGCGTCAACGGGACAAAGGCGCACCAGCACGGCGGCCATCGCGGCCTCGCCGTGGTCTTCGTGGATGAGTGTCATCGACAACGCCTCGTCGGGCGGCGCGGCGCCGCGCTCGATGAAGAGCGCAGCGCGAGGCAGCTCGCCCTGCGCGACGCCTTCGATCCAGTCTTCGAGCTGCAGCAAACGGTGCCCAACGTCGGTGTCCGGTATCACGAGCGCGCAAGCCGCGGCAGTGCTCGCGGCAACGCGGCGAGCAGCAGCGCCGCAGGTCGCGGCACGCACGGCCAGGCCCTGCCGTTCCAGCGCGAGGCAAAGTCGCGCGCGTACCTCGCTGTCGGACGCGACGACGAGAACGGTCTGCGCCGCCGGCGCAGGCTTCTGCTCGAGGAGAGGCTCGCGCATGCGCACGCGGTGATCGATGCCGAGCAACAGCCGCTCGCAGCGATGGATTCCGTCGGCGAGCTTGTGCTCGACGGCGACATCGGGGCTGCCGAGCTGGCTCTCGATCGTCTCCAGGCGTTCGACGGTCGCATCGAGCACGTCGGCCACCTCACCGAGGCGCGAGCCCAGCTCGCGAAGGCGACGCGCAAGCCCCGCTTCTTCGGCCGCACTGCTCCTGTCGGGTACGCTCTGGCGTTCTTCCGTTACCGTCGACGATGAGACGGGAGGTTCGGCGCGAGGCCCCGCCCGGCGCGTGGCGCTGCGTGCCAACTCCTCGACGAGGCGCCGGGCGCGTCCGGCCAGCTTGGCCAGCGCCTCGCGCTGGTCGCTGTCGGAAAACGCTTCGCCGACGGCGTCCAGCAGGAGCCCGGCGGACGTGGCGCCCTCGGCGCTCGTCGTAGCGCCCTCGGCGCTCGTCGATGGATCGCTTTTCTCGGGCATCGCGGCCTGCGCGCCGGCGGCTCGGCTGCTGCCGTCAGGCCCCTTCGCGCTGGCGCGCGTAGTTCGCCCGCGGCCTGGGCGGCAGGTTGATCACGCTCTTCGGGAAGAACCCGACGAGATAACCAACGATGTCCTTGACCGACACGATGCCGACCGGTGCGCCGGCCTTGTCTACCAAGGGAATGTGCCTGTAGCCACCGAGGCTCATCAGGTTGAGCGCGAAGGCGATCGAATCGGTCGGCCGGAGCGTCTCGGGGGTCGAGGTCATCACGCGGCGAACCGCGGTCTTGGCAGGGTCGATGCCGGAGGCGACGACGCGCGCGAGGACGTCGCGGTCGGTGAAGATTCCCTTGAGCTTGCCGGCCCGCACGACCAGCACGCAGCCGATATGGCGGTCGCGCATCAGGTGCACCGCCTCGAGCACGGTCGTCGGCGACTCGACGGTGATCGCGTCGCTCGGCGGCAGCACCGAAAGTGGCCGCGTCAGCACCTTGTCGTTGAAGCGGGAATCTCCGCTCGCGGCGCCCTCGAACTCGGCGATGGTCTTCTCGATGAAACCGGCGACGCTTTCGCCCGTGTCGTCGGCAGCCTCGTCGGCGGGCCCGCGGCCCTGGGCGGCCGGCGGGAGCTCGTTGGGCGCGCTCATGCGACGGTCCAGGTCTCGCCGCTGCGATAGAGCTGGTCGAAATCGCCTTCGCCGCGGCTCGAGCGTGCTTCGTCGATCTGCGCGTGCACCGACTGCTCGTAGATCGGGTGCTGGGGCCCGTCGACGCAGCGGAGCACGCCGAGCGGCAGCGGCGTTCCCGAGCCCGGGTGCCCGAGGCGCGCCAGAAGCTGGGTCATCACCGGATTGGTCTCGTCGTGAACCGCGATCTGCGACGCGTTGACGTCATCGACGGAGACGACTTCGGCCGAGAGGTCGGGACGCAGGCGGATGCCGCGGCGCAGGTCGGCGCCGAACAGCAGCGGCTTTCCGTGCTCGATCTGGATGCGGTTGTCGTCCTTGACCGTCTTGTCGGTGATCGCGTCGAACGCTCCGTCGTTGAACACGGGACAGTTCTGCACGATCTCGACGAAGGAAGTTCCCTTGTGCGCCGCTGCCCGATGCAGCATCGCCTGCAGGTGCTTGGCTTCGACGTCGACGGTACGCGCGATGAACGTGGCGCCGGCGCCGAGCGCGAGCGCAGCCGGATCGAACGGAGGATCGACGACGCCGAGAGGACTCGACTTGGTGACCTGCCCGACGCGCGAGGTCGGCGAATACTGGCCCTTGGTGAGGCCGTAGATCTCGTTGTTGAACAGCAGGATGTTCACGTCGACGTTGCGGCGCAGGATGTGGATCAGGTGGTTGCCGCCGATCGACAGGCCGTCTCCGTCACCGGTGACGAGCCACACCGACAGCTCCGGCCGCGCCAGCTTGAGCCCGGTGGCGATGGCGGGCGCACGGCCGTGGATGCTGTGGAAGCCGTACGTGTTCATGTAGTACGGGAAACGGCTCGAGCAGCCGATTCCCGAGACGAACACGATGTTCTCGCGCGCGATGCCGAGATCCGGCATCACCTTCTGCACCTGCGACAGGATGGCGTAGTCCCCGCATCCCGGGCACCAGCGCACGTCCTGGTCGGAAGCGAAATCCTTGCGGCCCGCCTTTGGCGTGGCAGGGGCTTCGGCAATGCTCACTTGTGCTGCTCCTTGCCGACCGGCCCGGCAGTTGCCGGCCCGACGGTTGCGGGCTCGCCGCCGTGGCGTTCGGAAATGATGCTGCGAAACGTCGTCGTCAACTCGGCGGCCGTGTACGGCTGACCCTTGATCTTGTTGACCGGGATCGCGTCGATCACGAGCTGGTCGCGAAGGATGCGCACGAGCTGGCCCATGTTCATCTCCGGCACGATCACCGTGCGGAAGCGGCGAAGCACGCGCCCGAGATCCTTCGGAAGCGGATTGATCCAGCGCAGGTGAACGTGGCCGACCGCGAGGCCTTCGGCGTTCAGGCGCGCCACGGCTTCTTCGATCGCGCCGTACGTCGATCCCCAGCCGACGACGACGGCCTCGCCGAGCTCGCTGCCCGTCACGCGCGTCGGCGGCAGGCTGTCGGCGATGCGGGCAACCTTGTCGGCGCGCACGCGCACCATGCGCTCGTGGTTGGCCGGCGAATAGCTGATGTCACCGCTGTCGTAGTCTTTCTCGATTCCGCCGATGCGATGCTCCAGGGCCGGCGTTCCAGGCTTGACCCACGGCCTGGCCAGCGTGTCTTCGTCGCGAAGATACGGGTGGAAGCCGACGGTGTTGGTCCAGAAGTGCACGGGATCGGCGGGGATGTCGTCGTAGCTCGGCAGCTTCCACGGCTGCGAGCCGTTGGCGAGGTAACCGTCCGAGAGCAGGAAGACCGGAGTCATGTGGCGCGCGGCGACGCGTACCGCTTCGATTGCCGCATAGAAGCAATCGGTCGGCGTCGACGCCGCGATGACCGGAACCGGGCACTCTCCGTTGCGGCCGTAGACGGCCTGCAGCAGGTCGGCCTGCTCGGTCTTGGTCGGCAGTCCGGTACTCGGGCCGCCGCGCTGCACGTTGACGATCACCAGAGGAAGCTCGGTCATGACGGCAAGGCCGATCGCTTCGGTCTTGAGCGCGATGCCCGGACCGCTCGAAGCGGTAATGCCGAGGGCGCCTCCGAACGACGCGCCGATGGCGGCGCTGACGGCAGCGATCTCGTCCTCGGCCTGGAAAGTCACGATGCCGAAATGCTTCTGCGCGGCCAGCTCGTGCAGGATGTCGCTGGCCGGAGTGATCGGATAAGAACCGTAGAAAAGGCGCAGCCCGGCTCGCGCGGCGCCCGTCATCAGGCCCCACGCCGTTGCCTGGTTGCCGGTGATGCTGGTGTACAGGCCCGGCGCGATGCGCGCGGGGCCAACTTCATAGCGCGTGACGAACAGCTCGGTCGTCTCGCCGAAATTCCAGCCGGCCTTGAACACGCGTGTGTTCGCCTCGACGAGCGCGGGGTTCTTGCGAAAGCGCGACGCGATCCACCGCAACGTCTCCTCGGTGGGCCGGTTGTAGAGCCAGCTGCAAAGGCCGAGCGCGAAAAAGTTGCGGCAGCGCACGACCGAGCGCGTCGGCAGGTCCATGTCGGCCACGGCCTGCGTCGTCAGCTTCGTCATCGGAATGTCGACGAGGCGCCAGCGCGAGAGCTCGCCGGTCTTGCCCGGATGCTCGGCGTATCCCGCCTTGACGAGGTTCGACTTCGTGAATGCGTCTCCGTCGATAACGAGAGTACCGCCGTCGCGAAGGTCGCCGACGTTCACTTTCAATGCCGCCGGGTTCATCGCGACGAGCACGTCGGGCTGGTCGCCGGGCGTGTAGACGGTCTTGCTCGAAAAATGCAGCTGGAAGCCGCTGACTCCGGCCAGCGTTCCGGCAGGCGCGCGGATCTCGGCGGGAAAGTCGGGCAGCGTCGCGATGTCGTTGCCTGCCAGCGCCGACTCGGTCGTGAACTTCGTGCCTGTCACCTGCATGCCGTCACCGGAATCCCCGGCGAAGCGGATCACGACGGTTTCGACTGTTTCCGAGGCCTTCGGCGGCACGCTCGAGGCTTGCGACATGAAAATGGACTCCTTGGCGTCCGCTGCCGCGTCCGACGGCGCGCGCGCTCCCGCACGCCCCGCTACGCGGTGCGACCCGACGCCCTGATTGTATGCACGGAAATGAGCGGGGACAATGCTTTCCCGCACGCTGGTCAAGGCCGGCTTATTGTCGTGGTCCCCGCTGCGGCCGTCCGGATCCCTGCCCGTTCGGGGCTGGTCCGAACAAATGCGGACAGCATCAGTACTGCTAAAGCCACACCCCGCCGTACATTCGCAGAGGCAATGCAGCGGCGCTCAGAGGGCCGGTTCGACCCCAGGAGGGCGCGTTTTCCAGCGCCGGTGTGCCCAGTTCCACTGGTGGGGAAAGCGGCGGACCACCCGGTCGATCTCCGCCGCGTAGCGCTCGGTCAGGCTGCGCAGCACGAGGTCGCGGGTGCCGGGCGGCTGGCGCGGCGGCGCGCCTATCAGCTCGCCTATGAACGGCGAGGTGCCGCCGTCGTTCCAGATGGCGAACACCGGCAGCACGGGCGCCGAGCTGGTCATGCTCAGGCGCGCCAGCATCGTCGACGTGCACGCCTGCTGCCCGAGCACGTCGACGAAGATCCCGCGCCCCTGTCTCTGGTTCTGGTCCAGCGGAACGGCAACGCAGCCGCCGGCGCCGAGGATGCGCAATGCATCGCGCACCGCCGCCCCACGACCGAGCGTCGCCACCCCGCAGCGGCGTCGCTCTTCGATGAGAAAGCGGTCGATCTCGACGATGCCGAGCGAACGATGGAACACCGCGACGGGAGCCACGGTGCTTCCGAAGATTCGCGCGAGCAGCTCGAAGTTGCCGATGTGCGCGGTCAGCAGAAGCAGGCCGCGGCCCTGCGCGAGTCCTTCGGCCACGGCTGCGGCGACGGACTTCCACGCCGGATCTTCGCGGGCCGCGCCGATCAGGGCGTCGCAATCGACAGCCTCGGCACCGATGCGGCCCCAGTTGCGGAACGAGGCCGTGACGACCGAATCGCGCACCACCCGGTCCATCTGCGGAAACGCGATCGCGAGGTTGTCCTCGACCACGGCGCGGTGACGGCGGTCGAGGATCATCAGCGCGCCGCCGATGCCTTCGAGCGCACGGCGCGACGCCTTCGGCCCTGCGCTGCGCAGCAGGGCCCAGGCTGCCCTCAGAAGCAGCCACGCGGCACGATCGCCGGCCTTTTTCAGCATCGGCCGCGGCGGTCCGTTTCCGGCCCCCTCCTCCCGTTGAGCAACTGCCACTGTCCTGCTACTTGTCACCGGCCATGGAAAAGCGCGACCAGCCTTGGATCATCCGCACGTATTCCGGCTACAGCTCGGCCAAGGTTTCCAACGAGCTTTACCGAAGGAACCTGGCCAAGGGCCAGACCGGACTGAGCGTCGCCTTCGACCTGCCGACGCAGACCGGTTACGACAGCGATCATCCGTTGGCACGCGGCGAAGTCGGCAAAGTCGGCGTGCCGATCGGCAACATCGGCGACATGCAGACGCTGTTCGAGGGCATTCCCCTCGACCGCATGAATACGTCGATGACGATCAACGCGACTGGCGCCTGGCTGCTCGCGCTCTACATCGCCGTCGCCGAGCGCCAGGGCGTAAAGCCGGCGGTGCTGCAGGGCACGATCCAGAACGACATCATCAAGGAATATCTCTCGCGCGGCACCTACGTCTTCCCGCCGGCGCCGTCGCTGCGCCTCGCGGCCGACATCATCACGTACACGGTGCGCGAGGTTCCCAGGTGGAACCCGATCAACATCTGCAGCTACCACCTGCAGGAAGCGGGGGCCACGCCGGTCGAAGAGCTCGCATTCACGCTGGCCAACGCCCAGGCCGTCCTCGACGAGGTGCGAAGCCGCGGTGTGGCCGCCGACGAGATGGCTCAGGTCTTCAACCGCATCTCGTTCTTCGTCAACGCGAGCATCCGGTTCATCGAAGAAGTCTGCAAGATGCGCGCGTTCACGAAGGCGTGGGACGAGATCGGCGCGAAACGCTACGGCGTGACCGATCCGAAGATGCGCCGCTTCCGCTACGGCGTGCAGGTGAACTCCCTCGGCCTCACCGAGCAGCAGCCGGAGAACAACGCGATCCGCATCGCACTGGAGATGCTCGGCGTCGTGCTGTCGCGCGACGCCAGGGCGCGAGCGGTGCAGCTGCCTGCATGGAACGAAGCGCTCGGGTTGCCGCGGCCGTGGGACCAGCAGTGGTCGCTGCGCACCCAGCAGATCATGGCCTTCGAGACCGACATCCTCGAGTACGAGGACATCTTCAACGGCTCGCCGGTCATCCAGCGCAAGGTCGACGAGCTGCTGGCCGAGGCCGGCGCCGAGCTCGCGCGCGTCGAGGAGCTCGGCGGAGCCGTCAAGGCGGTCGAGTCGAGCTACTTCAAGCAGCGGCTGGTCGAGTCCAACGCTCGGCGCGTGCGGCGCATCGAGGCCGGCGAGCAGAAAGTGATCGGCGTCAACGCCTTCGAACAGTCGGAGCCGTCCCCGCTGACGGCCGACATCGAGACGGCGATCTTCCGCGCCGATCCGAAGGCCGAGCAGGAACAGGTCGAGCGCCTGCGTGCATTCCGCGCGTCGCGCAGCCAGGCCGACGTCGACGCCGCGCTGGCCGCACTGGCCGACGCGGTGCGCGCGGGCGACAACGTCATGCACGCATCGATTCGCTGCGCGCACGCCGGCGCCACCACCGGAGAATGGTCCGACACCCTGCGCACGATTTACGGCGAATACCGCGCGCCGACCGGCGTGACCGGCCAGGCGAGCGCGGCCAGCGACGAGCTCGCCGAGCTTCGCTCGCGGATGCACGCACTGGCCGGGCGCATCGGGCACACGCCACGCCTTCTCGTCGGCAAGCCGGGCCTGGACGGGCACAGCAACGGCGCAGAGCAGATCGCCGTGCGCGCTCGCGATGCAGGCATGGACGTGATCTACCAAGGCATACGCCTGACGGTCGAAGAGATCGTCGCGACCGCCCAGCAGGAAGACGTCGACGCGATCGGGCTGAGCATCCTGTCCGGCTCGCACATGGCGCTGGTGCCCGCGATGCTCGACCAGCTCGCCAGAGCGGGAATGAGCGACGTGCCGGTGATCATCGGCGGAATCATTCCGGAGGACGACGCCAGGGCGCTGCGCGCGATGGGCGTCGCTGCCGTCTACACGCCGAAGAACTTCGAGCTGAGCCGCATCATGGGCG
The DNA here is from genome assembly GCA_036493895.1 of Candidatus Binatia bacterium. Lineage (NCBI taxonomy): Bacteria > Candidatus Binatota > Binatia (SeqCode) > Binatia bacterium. The sequence continues at coordinate 157,393 of DASXOZ010000070.1, forward strand.
ACATCGCCGGCATCATCGAGCAGCGCCAGGCTGCCTGAGACGGGAACCCCCCGGAGCACGAAATCCTCTCCGAGTTCCGGGGGCCTCTGTCACCTGCCGGCTGTCTCCGGTCCCCGCTGCCCTGCTCCCCGCACCCCCCGTGCGGGTCGCTTACCGAACTGTCACTACAGCAGGGTCGCGCGCGGCATGCCCCGCGAAACCAAAGGTTTTTTCGCTCGCGCGCCCGGCCCCGGCCCCCCGAACCTTGAGAATGGAAGAAAACTTCTTGCAGCCACGAAAAGGTCGCGCTTACAGAGAAGTCAATAGTGCGTGGAGGGGCGCCTTCCGGCATCTCGCCGTGGGCCGTTTTCCCTTGCCGCCACCGGGTGGGATCGCCAGCAGGACCCCGCGAGGACGTGCCGATGACCAAGGTAACGACCGCGACTATCGTCCGCGATGACTCTGCAGGCGGCGGCACCGCCGCCGCCGAGCCGGCCCCTGCCATCGGGCGCGATCGCGTCCGGCTGGCGCGACTGGCGGCACGCCTGCGACGCGGCGTACTTCCCGACCCGCACCATGACCTCCCCGTCCACGCCGACGATGATTCCGCCTCTTGCGACCGCTCGTCCGGCCATGGACAGTTTCAGGGCAGATCCCCTCAGAGTGGCCCCCAGGACAACCGCCATGCATAAACGTGGACTTCGAGGAACCTCCCTGCTGCTGACGGTCTGTGTCGGCGCATTTCTTCCGGCTGCGGGCGCGACCCGCGCTCGCGCCGACCTGAGTCCCGCCATCCTCGCGTGTCGCGCCGGCGTCGCGCGAAGCACTCTCAAGCTGACGAAGGCGATGCTCAGGGCCGTCACCCTGTGCAACGATGCGCGCGACCGCGACGGCGCGATGTCGGGCACCGACTGCAACGACCTCACGGCGGCCGACACCGACGGCTCGGTGGCTTCGGCCCAGCAGAAATTCGTCGCCGCGGTCTCGTCGGTCACCGGCAAGTGTGGGGGAGTCTCCCCGAGCGATGCCCTGTACCCCTCGTGCGCCGCGCCCTGTGACTCGACCGTTCCAAGCGTCTCGTCGTTCACCGACGTCGCCACCTGCCTCGTCTGTCTCGCCCGCCACGAAGTCGAGACCACGAGCCAGCAGATCCACGGCACTCCCGCCTCCCCGCTCTCGACCGACGAGCGGCGCTGCGAAGGCACCGTCGGCGGCAGCGGCGCAAAGCTGTTCCAGGCAGTGGTCAAGGACGTCACTGCGTGCGAGGCCCTCGACGAAGCGGCCGGCGCCACGACCACCGATTATTGCACGACGCAGACGTTCCCGCGCCAGGCGGTGCAAAACGCCGCCTACGGGACCGGCAACAAGATCGTCGGAGCCTGCGACCTGGCGTCGTTCTCGAACCTCGACTCCTGCGCGAGCGAGCGCTTCTCGCTCGCCGAGTGCGTCGGCGACGACGTGCTGGCTTCGGCGCGCCGTTTTGCCAGCGACGCCGTCTCCCTTTCGCCGAGCGAGGCGACCACGACGACGACCTCCACGACGACCACGACCGAAGAGCCCGGTGATCCGCATTGCCCGGATCGCGGCCGTCTCGTGCTGATCTCCCACGACACCAATGTCCCGTGCACGTCGAACAGCGATTGCGCCCCACCTCGCACTTGCGACACGACGGCCGGGATTTGCGTGTCCCTGTCCAACCTCGACAGCGGCTGGACAGGGCACGCTCATCATTCCGACCTCGACGACGGGGTCATCACGAGTTCCTTCCTGCACTGCCCCGGCCCGTCGCCGGTGTGCGGCCAGTGCTCGGTCGACGGCATCGATCCGACGTACGGCTCGTGCCGCTGCTCGAACGACAACCAGAAGATCTGCGACAAGCCGTTCGCGAACGACAACACCAATTGCGGCGGCAACAGCTGCGAATGCTTCTTCGGAGTGCCGATCCCGCTGTCGTCGGCAGGCACCCCGGCCTGCATCGTCAACCGCTACGCGCACGACATCGCGGGCACGGCCAACGTCGACGACGGCTCGTCCGAGATCTCGGCAAGCCTGAGAACGCGCGTCTACCTCGGCATCACGACGACGCACCCGTGCCCGATCTGCGCCGGTACCTGCAGCAACAGCTCGACCACGTCGTGCGAGGTCGACAGCGACTGCGGCAGCGGCAACCACTGCGTCCAGGACACGCCGAACGACGGGATCCGCGGCGGAATCTGCATCGGTGGCGACAACAACGGGCAGACCTGCGATGTGACCGGACTCAGCCCGTCCTTCCCCGCCCGCGCGGGCGGAGTCAAGGGAAGTGGCGGCGGCGGCTACAGCCTCGACTGCATGCCGGCATCGAACATCAACATCTCCGGCGCCGGGCTCGCACTCAACGTCACGCAGACGACCGGCCACGTGGAGCTGCACGCGAACCTGCCGTGCCAGGGCGGCAACTGCCAGTGCATGACCTGCACGTCCGATCCGACGTCGCCGTGCAACAGCGATTCGGAGTGCCACGGAGCCAACTGCGCGATCTCGGCGAACTTCACGTGCACGAGCAACGCCGATTGCAGCAACCTCGACCTCGGCAACTGCTCGGCCGCTGCGCATCGCTGCACGAAGGCGGCGAGCATCAGCTGCACGACCAACACGGACTGCAAGAACTACACGCAGGGCGGCCCGTGCAACCCGTCGACGTGCACGACGTTCGGCGGTGGCGTTGCTCCGAAGCCGAACGGCTGCCTGGACGGAGTCTGCAACGACAACGGTGACGGAAGCGCCCAGTGTGCGACGGGTCCCGACGACCATACCTGCGATGGCCTCATTCGAGCCAATGGCAAGGGTATCCTGAGTTGCTCGACCAACGCCGATTGCACCGCTTCGGATCCGAACAACGGCAACTGCACGCTGATCGACCGCAGGCCGTGTTTCGTCGATCCGATCACTGCCGACGGCATCGCGAGCACGTCGTTCCCGGTCGGAGCCTCGGCCTTCTGCGTGCCGCCGACGGCCAACCCGTCGATCAACGCGGTTGCCGGCCTGCCGGGACCGGCGCGCGTGCTCAACCAGGCGGCCGGAAGCGCGTACTGCGCGAGCGACCCGACGGTGAAGTACCAGCCCGGCGTCGGCGGTTGCCCCTGATCGGGCGTCGGCGGCTGCCCGTGATCGGGCGGCCGCTGCCCGTGACCGGGCGTCAGGCAGCGGGAAAAGGCCGGCCCTAGCGCCGCTCGAGAACGGCCTCGGCCGCAACGGCGGTGGGCCGCCCGTGGTTGGCTTCGATCACGCAATCCTTGAGTTGCACTTTCGCCTGGTCGAGCACGACGACGCCGGTATCCCCGTTGCCGGCGATGCGGCAGTGCTCGATCTCGGCATCGCCGCCGAGTCCGACGCGAAGGCCGTCCTGATTCGGCGCCGGCTTCGAATCAGGACCGTTCGGCGCCCGCTCCTCATCTCGTCCGCTGGCCAGGATGCTGACGTCGCGTCCCGACAGGCTCCCGGCCGAGACACCAACGCCCTTGTCCCAGTTACCGGCGACCAGCACCGACTCCAGGCGCGCGACTGAGCCGCGCGTCACGGTCACACCGTCACGGTCGCCGATCACCAGCGAGTCGCGAAGAGTGGCCTTCGAGTCGTCGAACACGAGCAGGCCCTTGCCCTTGGTGCGAAAGCCGTTGCCCATCAACAGGCAGTGATCGACGGTCACCGGGCCGGCGCCGTTGGACACGCCGACTCCGTCGTCCATGTTGTCGATCGACTGCACGTTCTCGATGCGCACGTCGCGCGCATCGCGGCCGCGCACGGCGATGCCGTCGAACAGGAAGCCGCTGACACGGATGTCGCGCACGACGACGCCTGCGCCGGTGACGTCGATGCCGTCGCAGCCGCGCTTGCCGCTCGGCCGCATGCAGCCGTCGGCCTGGCGGATCGTGACGCCGCCGCCGTCCAGGCGCGTCCCCTCGGCCTCGAGCGACGGCAGCGCGCTTTCGACGAAGATTTCCGCCGAGGCCCCGAGCGCAATGTGAATCGTGGAGCCGGGTTCGGCGTTGGCGTCGTTGATCGCGCTGCGAAGCGTGCCGTCCCCGGTGTCGCGGGTGGACGTCACGCGAAATACCGCGGCATGCGAGGCCGTGCCCGACGCCGCCAGGAGCAGCACGGCACCAATGACAGCGGAAGTTTTCACTGTGACATGTAGATGCCGCCGTTGGGCGACAGCACCTGGCCGGTGACGAACGTCGAGTCGGGGCCGGCAAGGAAAAGGGCCGCGGCGGCAATCTCGTCGGCGGTGCCGAGGCGCCCGAGCGGAGTCTGCATCGCGATCAGCCGCTTCTGCTCCTGCTCCAGCGGCGCCAGCAGCGGCGTGTCGATGTAACCGGGAGCGATGGCGTTGACGAGGACGCCGTAACTTGCCGCCTCCCTGGCAATCGACCTCGTGAACGAAAGAATCGCTCCCTTGGCCGCGCAGTAGTCCGGCGCGCCCTGCAGGGAAGCGGTTCCCATGATGGATCCCATGTTGATCACGCGCCCGCCGCTGCCGCGCCGGCGCATGCGCGGCAGCGCCTGGCGCGTGCAGTAGAACGTACCGTAGAGATGCACGCGGATCATGCGGTCGAACATCTCGTCGCTGATGCGATCGATCGCGTCGAGGTGCGTCGAGATCTTTCCGGCTGTCATCAGCTCGGCGAGCTGGGCCTGGCTCGTCCCCTGGATCGCATCGAGATAGGCAGGGTCGGTATGGATGATCCCGGCGTTGTTGACGAGGATGTCGATCTCGCCGAGCTCGCGGTCGAACGCGGCGAACGCAGCGGCGACCGACGCGGCGCCGGTGACGTCGCACGAAAGCGCGATCGAGCCCGGGGTCGACGCGTTGCAATCGGCCGCTACGCTCGCGGCGGCCCGGGTGTCGATGTCGGTGACGGCGAGGCGTGCGCCCTCGCTCGCGAACGTCCGGCAGATGGCGGCGCCGAGGCCGGAGCCCGCGCCGGTGACGAAGGCGGTTTTCCCTGACAGTTTCATTGCAAGCCCCGTTGCGCCGTCGCGCATGCCATCGCGCAGACGGTCGCGGTGAGCGATTTCATTCAAAAACCCTTGCCGTAGTCCCAGGTGAAGCGACCCGTGACGGTGATCTCGAGCAATATCGAGTCGTCCGCGGCTCCCTCGGTCATGGCGACGTAGGCGTCGCCCGCCTCCTTGCCGAGGTAATGTACCGCCACGCGCCTGTGCATCGCGTCGTCGAAGCGGACCTCGGCCGCGGTGCCGTGCAGGATCGCGCCGCGGTACGGCGCCTGGCGGGTATCGACCGTCAGCGACACATACGGGTTGGCGCGCACGTTGCGGGCTTTTTTCGACGAGCGGCCGACGTGGACGTAGACCTTGTTTTCACGAGCTTCGAACCAGATCGGTGAGCCTTCGGGGCGCGCCTTGTCGTCCACCGTCGAAAGGACGCCGATCTGCGCCTCCGAAAGAAGATCGGCCAACTCTGCGTCGGTCAGCTTTCCGGGCATTGGTGCTCCTTGCTCCGTCGCGCAATCTAATCTCGCCCGCTCGTCAGGTCACACAGCGGACCACGGCAGTGGCGTTGTCGGAGCCGCCGCGCAGCGCTGCCAGCGTGACGAGGGATGATGCTGCCGAGGCGGCCGCCGTCCGCGTCGCGAGCACCTCGGTGATCTCGTCGTCGCCCAGGGCCTCGGTGACGCCGTCGGTGAAAAGCACCACGACGTCGCCGGGCAGCAGGTTCCAGACCTCGCACTCGGGAACGTACCCCTCCTGCGTGCCGATCACCTGGTGGACCATATAACGCGACGGATGCTGCCGGGCCTGGGCCGCCGTGAGCAGGCCGCTGCGGATCAGCTCGCCGGCACCGTTCTGGTCGGCGGTCATCGCGACGAAGCCGCCGCTTCGCCACAGCGCCGCGCGGCTGTCGCCGACGTGCAGGACCACCGCCTTGCGGCCGCGGATGACGACGAGCACGAGGGTCGTGGCCATGCCGCCGGCCTGCGGCACCTCGCGGGACGCCGCAAGCACCGCGTGCTGGGCGTGCCCTGCGGCTTCGACGGCAAGAGCGACGAGCGCATCGTCGTCCGGGGCCGCTTGCGAGGCCGGCGCAGGTCGAGTCGCGAAGAAATCCTCGATGCCGGCCATCGCCAGCGCGGACGCGACGTGCCCCGCCGGCAGCCCGCCGAGCCCGTCGGCCACGGCCAGCGCCGAGCCGTCCGCGGCGATCCAGAACGCGTCCTCGTTGCGCACCCGGACGCGGCCCACGTCGGTGGCGCCACCGCAGCCGGCGCTTCGTGAGACCACCGCCGGCCGATAGCGCTCGAGGGTCTTTCCCGCGTCCACGCTCGCTAACTAGCCTCTTCGCGCGTCCTACGGTAGCTTTCGCGTCTCTTCGCCGCGCTGCGCGCCGCCTTCCCGAACCCGAGGTCGCCCGAGTGAAACGCAAACCGATCCAGCCCCTGCTGCGGGCCGCAGCCGGCGCCGTGCAGAAGCTCCACCTGCGCAGCTACGAGATCTACCAGCCCGTCCTCACCGGCTCCGGCTACACGGCTGCCGCCCGCCAGTGCGAGGTGCGCTGGAACTCGATCGCGCCTGTGCTGGCTGCCAGCGGAGCCCGCAGCCTCGTCGATCTCGGCTGCTCGGAAGGATACTACGTGCTGCGCGCCGCGCGCGGCGGTCTTCCTTTCTGTGTCGGCGTCGACTTCGACCAGCGCCGCATGTTTACGTGCACGTCGCAGTTCGTGCTGCAGGACATCGCGCACGCGGGCTTCCTCATGGCCGGCGTCGACGAAACGCTGCTGGAAGCGATCCCGACGTTCGACGCGGTGATCTTCCTGTCGGTGATCCACCACATGATGTACCAGGAAGGCGTCGAGTACGCGCAGCGGATTCTTCGCCTCGTTGCATCGAAGACCGGCAAGGTCTGCTTCTTCGAGATGGGCCAGTCCGACGAGCACAAGGAATCGTGGGCGAAGAAAATGCCCGACATGGGCAGCGATCCGCACCAGTGGATCCGCAGCTTCGCGCTCGACAACGGCTTCTCGCGCGCCGAGAAGCTGTCGGAAGCCAGCTCCTTCGCCGGCGAGACCGATCGGGCGCTGTTCGCCCTCTACCCCTGAACGGCACGCCCGCTGCGTCGGGCCCGGCGCTGCGGCTGGCTACTGCAGCGGAACGTCGGCGCGGACCGGCCAGCCGACGGCTTCCTGGTTCCACGCGCCGCCGTCTCCGTCGGCGCGCACTCTCCATTCCACACACACCCGGTAGAGGCCGGGCTCGGGGAACGCCAGCCCACTGATGCGAACGCGGTGCCTCTCGCCGGTCGGCTGGAATGCGACCGGCTCCGTCGCGAATTCCTGCTTGCCGGCGCGCATCACGACCAGCCGTACCTGGTGCTCGACACCGTTCTCGTCGGCGTCCACTTCGAAGAACGCGTGGCTGAACACCGACAAGCGTGCCGGGTATGCCGCCGGGCGAAACTGCTCGAGCAACAGGAACAGGCTGAAATTGTTCGAGTAGCGGTCGAGTGTCGAGCCCTGCGCGACGGCGATCATGAAGCAGCGCATCGACGCACCATAGGCCGGGCGAGAGCGCGAGGACAACTTCCCGCTCTGTGATCCGCGATCGCTTCGCGGCCGGCGCGTGCGTCGCCGCTGTTGCCGATGCTGCCGATGCAGGGGAAAATCTGTTCCGCCGAGCCGCCGCCCTGCCGACCGGAAACGCGCCCGGTTGGAGACGAGCCCGCGCTGAGACGCGATCGACCGCGATCGAGAAGGAGAAGCCGAGCCCGTGTACCCAGGTCACCACGCGAAGAATTCCCCCGACAAGCCGGCAGTGATCATGGCCGCAACCGGCCGGACGGTGACGTATCGCGAGCTCGACGAAGCCTCGTGCCGCTGCGCCCATCTCCTCGCTTCGCTCGGGCTCCGTCCCGGCGACTCGATCGCGATCCTGATGGAGAACCATCCGCGCTTCTTCGAGATCTGCTGGGCAGCCCAGCGCTCGGGCCTGTACTACACGGCCATCAGCACGCGGCTGACGCCGGGCGAAGTCGCGTACATCGTCGCTGACTGCGGCGCCAGGGCCCTGTTCACGACGACCGAGCGCGTCGAAGTCGCCGCCGAGGCAGCCGCGTCGTGTCCGGCGCTGCTCGCAACGTTCGTCGCGGGCGCCGCATCCGATGCAGAGTTGCCTTCGGGGATGCGTTCCTGGGAAAGCACAGTTGCTTCGATGCCGGCTGATGCGCGCGACGCGGAAACCGAAGGGCAGGACATGCTCTATTCGTCGGGAACGACCGGAAAACCCAAAGGCGTACGCGTCGCGCTGAGCGGTGCCCCGGTCGGCTCGCCCAACCGCCTGACCGCGTTCATCGGCGGCCTCTACCGTCCCGATGCTGACAGCGTCTACCTGTCGCCGGCGCCGCTCTACCACGCTGCGCCGCTGCGCTTCAACATGACGATGCAGCGCTTCGGCGCCACGTGCATCGTCATGGAGCACTTCGATCCGGTCGTTTCCCTCGAGCTGATCGAGCGCTACCGCGTCACGCACAGCCAGTGGGTGCCGACGATGTTCGTGCGCATGCTCAAGCTCGACGCGTCCGAGCGCAGCCGCTTCGACCTGTCGAGCCACCGCGTCGCCATCCACGCCGCTGCGCCGTGCCCGGTTGCCGTCAAGGACCAGATGATCGGCTGGTGGGGACCGATCGTCCACGAGTACTACGGGGGCACCGAAGGCAACGGCCTTTGCGCGATCGATTCGCCGGCGTGGCTCGAGCACCGCGGATCGGTCGGAAAGCCGATCCTCGGTATCGCACACATCGTCGACGACGACGGCAACGTGCTCGAGGCCGGCAGGGCCGGCAACGTCTATTTCGCCGACGGTCCGCGCTTCGAGTACCACAATGACCCCGACAAGACGCAAAAAGCCTACAACGCCAAAGGCTGGAGCACTCTGGGCGACGTCGGGTACCTGGACGCGGACGGCTTCCTGTTCCTCACCGACCGCAAGGCGTTCATGATCATCTCCGGCGGAGTCAACATCTATCCGCAGGAAGCCGAAGACGTGCTCGTCACGCACCCGAAAGTCGCCGACGTCGCGGTGTTCGGCATTCCGAACGAGGAATTCGGCGAGGAAGTGAAAGCGGTGGTGCAGCCGCTGTCCTTCGCCGATGCCGGCCCCGACCTCGAGCGCGAACTGCTCGAATGGTGTCGCGCCCGGCTCGCGCGCATCAAGTGCCCGCGCACGATCGACTTCGAGGCCGAGCTTCCGCGCCACCCCACCGGGAAGCTCTACAAGCGCCTGCTGCGCGACCGCTATTGGGCCGGCTTCACGACGCGCATCCACTGACCGGAAATCTCAGCGGGCGGCGGCGTCCCATTCGGCGACGAGCGCTTTCTCTTCCGCCGCGCTTGCCGTCTTGCGATAGCGTGCGCGGGAGCGGCCTTTCACGCGCTGCTCGCATTCGGCCCAAGTCCGGTGCGTCGCCACGACGCCGTCGACCATGCTCACGTACGAATACGCTTTCGAACCCTTCGTCGCCGATTTCTTCGATGCCGCGCGAATCGGTGCGTTGGCATCGGGAATACTGCCGAGATCGAAGTCGTACCCCGAATACGGGCCGCTGTAGAGACGAGGCGTCGCGGCCGTCGCGAAGGCCGATGCGATCTCGTCGGCCCTTTCGTTGCCTGGTACTCCCGCATGCCCCGGAACGTAGCGCCACGAGACTTTCGGGCAGGCCGCGACGAGGAGGTCCAGGCGCTCCCACAGGTCGCGGTTGGCGACGTCGCTGCCTTCGAGGGTCTTCCAGTTGCGCGCTTTCCATTTCGTCAGCCACTCGCGCACTCCGCGCAGAAGGTAGCTCGAGTCGGTGACGATCGTGATGCGCGCAGTGTCGGCGGCGCCGGCCTCGGCGCACCACTGGAGGGCGGAGATCGCCGCGAGGACTTCCATGCGGTTGTTGGTCGTGCGTCCGCCGGCGCCGCCGAGCTCGCGCACCGCCGCGCCGCCGACGAGCAGCACGGCGCCCCACCCGCCAGGACCCGGGTTTCCCTTGGCGGCGCCGTCTGTGAAAGCGATCACATCGGTCGGATCGGTCACGTCTCCGGCTCGACGTCGACGGCGTCCGGTTCGCCAGCGTCCTCGCCGAGAAGCACGACGATCGCTTCGAGGCCCATGCCCTGGTAACGACCGAGGCGCACGACCTCCGCGACACGATCGAGGACGGAGATGCGAAGCAGGATGCTTCCGGCGTGCACGATCCCCTCGCCGAACAGGCCGACGTCGTAAGCCTCGCGGATCCACGTCACTTCGCAGCCGTAGCACCGGGAGACCGCCTCCAGTGTCAGGTAGCTGCGTCCTTCGATGCGGATCACGACGTCACTCATCGCGCGGGCTCCTCGCGGGCTCCGCCCCGGAGCGTCGCGTTGCCGGCGCGCGCCATTTCGCGCATCAGCTCGCTCTGCTTCTCCGTCAGCTCCGGAAGCCCCAGGCGAACGATCGCGTAGAAATCGCCGCGGTGGCCATGGGCGTCCTCGAATCCCTTGCTGCGCAGCCTCAGCCGCGTGCCGGCGCGCGTTCCGGCAGCGACCGTCATCGTGACCATGCCGTCGGGAGTCCTCACGCCGACTTTCGCGCCGAGCGCCGCCTCCCACGGTGCCACGGGAAGATCCGCTTCGACGTCGCCGCCGTCGATGCGGTAGATGTCGTCGGAGACGAGGCGGATGGTGAGATAGAGATCGCCGTTCTCGCCGCCTTCCTCGCCGGCTTCGCCGAGGCCGGCAAGGCGCATCGTCATGCCGTCGCGCACGCGCGCGGGAATCGACAGGTCGACCGTGCGACGGTCGTGGACGCGACCGACGCCGACGCAGCGGGGACAGACGTGCTCGTCGACGAATCCGACTCCGCCGCAGACCTCGCAAGGCCTGGTGGCCGGCACGTCGAAGCGCGAGCGTCCCCCGGCAATCGCCACTCCGATCGGAAGCTCGAGCTCGGCGCGCACGTCGCCGCCACGGTGACGGTAGCGCGGGTGGCGGCGGCCGCCTGCCTGCTGGCGCCGAAGATCCTCGCCGAAAGCCGCCTTGAAGAAGTCGGAAAATCCGCCGCCGCCTCCGCCGAAGATGTTCTCGAATTCTTCGGCGCTCATCCGCGAGCCCTGCTCCGGTGGAGGCCGGAACTCGTCGCCCTGCTGCCAGTCCTTGCCGAAGCGGTCGTAGCGGCTGCGCTTGTCGGGATCGGCGAGGACTTCGTACGCCTCGGCGATCTTCTTGAACTTCGTCTCCGCCTCCGCCCTTTCGCCCTCGGGGTGGCGGTCCGGGTGCCACTTGAGCGCCAGCTTGCGGTAGGCCTTCTTGATGTCGTCCGCGCTGGCGTCGCGGGCGATGCCGAGCACCGCGTAGTAGTCCTGGAACTCCACGGCGAGAGTCTAGCGGTTTCGGCGTTGCAACGCTCGCACCTCGCTCCCGGCGTGCGCTACCCGGCCGGCCTCAGTCCTCGTCGGGTGCGATTTCCTCGAGAACCCTGCCGGCAGTCTCCGGCACCAGTGCGAGAAGGATCACCGGCCCGGCAAGTGCGAAGCCCGCCATCGCAGTGATCGCGGCCGCATGACTGCCGAGCGCCGTGTACAGCAGGCCTTCGAATGCCAGGCCCGACGCGATGGCCAGCGTCGAGACGATGCTGCGCACGCCGGAGGCCGTCGAGCGCCACGACGTCGCGAACAGCTCGCTGCCGAGCGCGCTGAACAGCACGTCGACGCCGAACTGCGTGAAGATCGTGACGATCCACACCAGCGGCACGACGATCCCGTCCGCATTGTAGAACACGATCGTCGCCAGCGTATTGAACACGATCGCCGCAGCGAGCACCGGGCGCCTGCCGAAGCGGTCGCTCGCGCGCCCGAACAGCAGGCCGCCGGTCATGGCCAGCGGGCCTCCGCAGAGGAACAGCGCGCTGACCTGGGCGGGCGAATAGCCGTGGGTGGCCTGCAGGAACTTCGACTGGAACTGGATCGCGGTGCCGCTCGCGAACGCAACCGGGATCAGCGCAGCCGAAATGGCGGCAACTCGGCCCGGATGCCTGGCCAGCAGGCGCACGAGGGGCCGGCCGAACGACGGCGGCTCCGTTCCTGCGCGCCGTGCCCGCGCGGCTTCGAATCGCTGAGTCTCGCGTACCGACCGGCGCAGCCACGCGACGATCAGCATCGGGAATGCCCCGAAGAAATACAGCGCGCGCCAGCCGAACGGCAGCAGCGTCACCAGCGAGAACATCAGAGCCGAGAACCCGTGGCCGAGAGCGCCGAAGGCGATCATCAGGCCGATTCCCCAGCCGCGCGCATGCGCATCGAGCTCTTCGGTGACGACGACGATCGCGAGCATGTCCTCGGCGTAGACGAAGGTACGCGCGAGGAACTGCAGCACCGCGAACTCGGCGGCGGTGCGCGTGAACGCAGTGAAGAACGTCGCCAGCGTGAAGCCGATGATCGTCATCAGCAGCAGGCGACGCCGGCCGATGCGGTCGGCCAGCACGCTGATCAGCAACGCCGGCAGCACGCCGAGGCGGACGATCGCCGCCAGGCGCCCGACCTGGTCCTCCGGCAGCGCGAACCCGGCCTGGATCTGCGGCAGCGCGAGGTTCAGGATCCCGAGATCGTAGGAATTGACGAGGTACGTCGCCCCGAGGGCGCCGAGCATCACCCACTGCGCGTGGGTGATCCCTTCGGGCACCGGCACCCAGAAGAAGATCCACGACCACCACGGCCGGCGTCCTTGCTCGGGCGCCGGCGTCGGCATCAGTCGGTCACGGCGCCGAGCGAGGCGCTGGAAACCAGCTTCGCGTACTTGGCGAGCACACCGGTGGTGTAGCGCGGCGCAGGAGCCCGCCACGCGTTGCGGCGCTCGGCAAGCTCCTGTTCGCCGACGTGCAGCTCGAGCAGCGTGCGCTCGGCATCGATGGTGATCGTGTCGCCTTCGTGCACCAGCGCAATCGTCCCGCCGACAGCCGCTTCGGGTGCGACGTGCCCGACGACGAGCCCGAACGTTCCGCCGGAAAAGCGCCCGTCGGTGATCAGACCCACTGCGTCGCCGAGACCCTTTCCGATGATTGCAGAAGTCGGAGCGAGCATTTCGCGCATGCCGGGCCCGCCGCGCGGGCCCTCGTAACGGATCACGAGCACGTCGCCGCGGCGGATCCTGTCGTTGAGGATCGCACGCATCGCGTCTTCCTCGGAGTCGAACACGCGCGCGGGGCCGGTGATCTTCACACTGGCAAGCCCGCTGATCTTGGCGACCGCCCCTTCGCTGGCGAGGTTGCCGCGAAGCACCGCCAGGTGCCCCTGCGCGTAAATCGGATCGTCGAGCGAGACGACGATTTCCTGACCGGCAGGCGGAGCCGACGGCGCCAAAGCCAGGTTCTCGGCGATCGTCTTCCCGATGATCGTCATGCAGTCGCCGTGGATCAGTCCGCGGTCGAGCAACATGCGCATCACCAGCGGAATGCCGCCGACGCGGTGCAGGTCGGTGGCGACGTAGCGGCCCGAAGGCTTGAGGTCGGCGATGACCGGAACCTTGAGACGGATGCGCTCGAAATCGTCGAGAGCGAGATCGACGCCGGCAGCGTGGGCAATGGCGAGAAGGTGCAGCACGGCGTTGGTCGAGCCGCCGACGGCAAAGACCACCGCGATGGCATTCTCGAACGCCTTCTTCGTCATGATCTTTCGGGGCGTGAGCTGGCGGCGCACGCACTCGAGCAGCGCGATGCCGCTGGCTTCGGCGCTGTCGGCCTTTTCATCGTCCTCGGCCGCCATCGTCGAAGAACCGGGCAGGCTCATGCCGAGAGCCTCGAAGGCACTGCTCATCGTGTTGGCAGTGTACATTCCGCCGCAGGATCCCTTGCCTGGAATCGCTGCGCGCTCGACTGCGCCGAAACGCTCTCGCGAGATGCGGCCGGCGCCGAGCTCGCCGACGGCCTCGAACACGCTGACGACCGTGAGGTCACAGCCTTCGAGGTGGCCGGGCTTGATCGTGCCGCCGTAGACGAACACCGCAGGAATATCGAGGCGTGCCATCGCGATCATCGCGCCGGGCATGTTCTTGTCGCAGCCGCCGACCGCCAGGATTCCGTCCATCATCTGCGCCCGGCAGACCGTCTCGATCGAATCGGCGATCACCTCGCGGCTGACGAGGGAGCATTTCATTCCCTCGGTACCCATCGAGATGCCGTCGCTGACCGTGATCGTGCCGAAAGTCTGCGGCATTCCGCCGCTGGCGTGGATTCCCGATGCGGCGCGCACTGCCAGCTCGCCGAGGCCGGCGTTGCACGGCGTGATGTCGCTCTGGGCGCTGGCCACGCCGATGATCGGCTTGCCGAAATCCTCGTCGCGAAACCCGACGGCGCGCAGCATCGAGCGGTTGGGCGCCCGCTCGTCGCCGTCGGTGATCGTGCGGCTGTTCCTGTTCAGTCCAGTGGTCGTCGTCATGGCGTCCTCAGTGTCGGAAGCGGCGGACTATAGCGCAGCCCCGTGCGGGTGGAACCGGGCAAAAGGCCCGGGGTGTTTCGTCGGCAAAATCGCGCGCCCGCGAAGACAAAGGTCCGGGTGCGGAGCGCGAGGAGAAGCGGCGGGGTCAGGCTACGTCGGCTACGGCCTCGGTAGACTGGATGATCTCGTGGACTTCGAGCACGCTCGAGCCCGAGAACATGCCGGCCGGCGGGCGGTTGGAATGGGCGATGCGGAAGCTCTCGCTCTGCGTCCAGTCCCAGAAAGCCTGCTCGCTCTGCCAGTACGTCTGCACGAGGTAAAAGCCCCGCTCGGGCGACTCCACCATCTGGCCGGTCGCGTGATCGAAGCGGCGCCGCACCGGCTTCAGGATGAGGTTCTTGACGAAGCCCGGAGAGCGGTCGATCAGGTGCGTGCGCTTGCGGAAGCGCTCTTCGAAATCGGCTTCGAACCCTTCGGCAACGGGAATGCGGTTGGTCACGACGAACATGCGTTCTCTCCCTTTTCCTTTTCCTGTTCCTGTTTCCTGTTCTGCTCGAGGCCCGCGCCGACAGTAGCCGCCCCGCCCTCGCGCGGCAATGCGGGCTCAGGCGCAGGCGCGTCGACGCTGCGCCGATTCGACAGCCGCACCCAGCTCGCCGAGCAGCGCCTCGGTCTCGTCCCATCCGATGCACGCGTCGGTGATCGAGACGCCGTAGCGCAGCGACTCCTTGTGCCACTGCTGGCTGCCCTCGACGAGATTGCTCTCGACGAGGAGGCCCATTACGCGCTCTTCGCCGGCAACGAACGAGCGTGCAACGTCTCGCGCCACACCGCCCTGGCGGCGGAAATCCTTCGACGAATTGCCGTGCGAGCAGTCTACCATCACCGGTCTTGCGATCCCCTCGCCTGCTACGTGCTCGGCAGCGTGGGCGATGTCGGCCGCGCCGTGGTTGGTCCGGCCTCCACCGCCGCGCAGCACGATGTGCCGGTCGCGATTGCCGCGCGTGCGTACCACCGCCGTCGCGCCGTCGGCATCGATGCCGAGGAAAGAATGCGGGTGCCCGGCCGAGATCATCGCGTGCAGCGCGATGTCGAGCCCGCCGTCGGTGCCGTTCTTGAAGCCGACCGGCATCGAAAGCCCGCTGGCCATCTCGCGGTGGGTCTGGCTCTCGGTCGTGCGCGCACCGATGGCAGCCCATGCAACGACGTCCCCGAGGTATTGCGGCGTCACCGGATCGAGCACCTCGGTGCCGCACGGCACGCCCATCTCGTTGATCTCGAGCAGCAGGCGCCGCGCCAGCTCGAGCCCGCGGTCGATATCGCAGCTTCCATCGAGATCCGGATCGTTGACGAGGCCTTTCCATCCTACTGTCGTGCGCGGTTTCTCGAAGTAAGTGCGCATGACGACCATCAACTGCCCGCGAAGCGGCGCGGCTGCCCGGCGCAGTCGCTCTGCATATTCGATCGCGGCTTTCGGATCGTGGATCGAGCACGGGCCTACGACGACGGCCAGGCGGCGGCGGTCGCGCCCGTGAAGGATGTCGCGCAGCTCGCGGCGCGCGCTACGTACCGTCGCGGCCGCTGCGTCCCCGAGCGCAAGCAGCGCCTTGATCTGGCGCGGCGACCTCAGTGGCGACAGCTCGGTTACGTTGGTATCGACCAGGTCTTCATTCATCTCGGTACTCATCGCGGTCTTCCTTTACGGTACGGCGTTGTTGCCGCCACGCCGCGCAAAACGAAAAAGGCCCCGGGAATCGCTTCCCGGGGCCTTGCGTCCGCTCGCGCGGTTCGAGGTTTTTATCCTTCTACGCGCACGTCGCCGGCCCCGGGTCCTGCCCGAAGATAAAATACCAGACGACGAAAACAGGGCTCTTGCGCATGACGAAGCTACTTTAGCGGCTCGGCCGGGTACTGGCAAGCACTCTTCCGGGGTGAGCTAAATGCCGAGCTTGCGGCGTCCCTCGTCGGAGATCATGTGCGCCGTCCACGGTGGATCCCAGACGACGCGGACGCTGGCGTCGCGCACCGACGGGATCGAGCGAAGCTTGTCCTCGGCATCGCCGGCGATCGCGCCGCCCATTCCGCAGCCTTGCGCCGTCAGCGTCATCTTGACGTCGACGCGGTAGCCGCCTTCGGGAAGATCGCTGATGCGCGTGTCGTAGACGAGGCCGAGATCGACGATGTTGACCGGAATTTCCGGGTCGTAGCAGGTCTTGAGCGCAGCCTCGACGAGCGCATCGATGTCGCCTTCACCCGACTCGAGCAGCTTTGCCTCGGCAGGCATTTCCTTTCCGAGCGCATCGGCATCGCGGCCGGCAATGCGGAACAGGCCGCCGTAGGCCGGCGCCTGCACGGTGAAAGATCCGCCGAGCGACTGGCTGAGATAGATCTCGGTGCCGGCGGCCAGCGTCACCCGGTCTCCCTGGGGGATTTTGACTGCCTCGCACGCGCGAATGAGCTCGATGTTTTCCATTGCGGTTTCCCTAGCGCGCTCCGGGAGGCCGCTCAAGCGGCTCGTATGATCGAACCGCCGCCGAACATTGGTCGCGCGAGGCCGGCTCGGCTGCGGCTTCACCCTTGTGGACAAGGGCGCCGCCTGCCGCAATGATCCGCGTTCGATGTCTTCCCAGACCGCCAGCGACCCCCCGCGCGACCTGTTCGCGCGGCCCCTGCGCGATCTTCGCATCTCGGTCACCGACCGCTGCAACTTCCGCTGCCCGTACTGCATGCCGGCCGAAATCTACGGAGAACGCTACGAGTTCCTGCCGCGCCCGGAGATCCTGACGTTCGAGGAGATCGAGCGCCTCGCGCGCCTGTTTGCGCAGCTGGGCGCCGAAAAGATCCGCCTGACCGGCGGGGAGCCCCTTCTGCGCTCCGAGCTCCACGAGCTGGTTCGCCGCCTGGCGGCGATCGAGTCGGTGCG
Source organism: Candidatus Binatia bacterium (assembly GCA_036493895.1). NCBI lineage: Bacteria > Candidatus Binatota > Binatia (SeqCode) > Binatia bacterium. The sequence continues at coordinate 174,738 of DASXOZ010000070.1, forward strand.
CGACGTCACGCTGACCACCAACGGGGTGCTGCTGGCCGAGCAGGCCGCGCGCCTGCGCCGCGCGGGACTGAGGCGCGTGACCGTCAGCCTCGACAGCCTCGATCCGGAGGTCTTCCGCCGCATGAGCGGCAACCGCTCCGGTCCCGACGTCGTGCTCGCGGCAATCGATGCCGCGCGCGCTGCCGGGCTTGCGCCGATCAAGGTCAACTGCGTCGTGCAGCGCGGAATGAACGACGACACCATCGTCGATCTTGCGTCGCACTTTCGCGGCAGCGGCACCATCGTGCGTTTCATCGAATACATGGACGTCGGGACGCTGAACCGGTGGGATGCGGCCGATGTCGTCGGCGCACGCGAGATCGTCGAACGCATCGCCGCGGCGTTCCCTCTCGAGCCGGTGGCAGCGAACTATCGCGGCGAAGTCGCGCGCCGTTACCGTTACCTCGACGGCAGCGGCGAGATCGGGATCATCTCGTCGGTCACCCAGCCGTTCTGCGGCGACTGCTCGCGGGCGCGCCTTACCACCGACGGGCATTTCGTGACGTGCCTGTTCGCCGCCGGCGGCATCGACCTGAAGACGCCGCTTCGCCACGGCGCCACCGACAGCGACCTCGTCTCGCTGATGCGAAGCGTCTGGACCAGCCGCGGCGACCGTTACTCCGAAGAGCGCGCGACCCGGCGCCAGGGCGGACGCAAGATCCAGATGTTCCAGATCGGCGGGTGAACCGCCGCCCCCGCTCCGTCGAGGAGATCGATCCGACCGGCCTCGAGCCGCCCCTCGAGAAGGAACGGCGAGGTCGCCGAAGAGGTTGCGAACGTCGATCCGGACCGCGGCCGGTCAGCTTGCTCAGCCGACAGCGGCGGTAGTATGAGTGCTGCCGAGGTCGCCGCCACGGCCCCAGGAAGACAGGAGAGCTGCGATGGAAAATCCCGATATCTTCAAGCCTCACGCCGATGCGCTCGAGGCGGCGCGGGCAGACGCCCGGCGGCAGTCGCTGGCCACGCTGAACGTTGCCAACCGCGACCTCTTTCTCACCGACACGGTGCTGCCGTATCTCGAGCGCCTGCGGCGCGAGGCGCCCATTCACCGTTGTCCCGAAAGCGAGTTCGGGCCGTACTGGTCGGTCACGCGCTTCGACGACATCAAGGCCATCGAGCTCGACTGGGAGCACTTCTCGTCCGAGCCGAGCATCGTGCTGTTCGACGGCCTCGAAGGTCGTTCCGACACGATGAGGGAGCTCAGCAGCTTCATCACGATGGACCCGCCGCGGCACACCGTGCAGCGCAAGGCCGTACGACCGAGTGTCTCGCCTGCGCAGGTGCGACAGATGGAAGACCTGATCCGCCAGCGCGCGGGAGCGGTGCTCGACTCGCTGCCGATCGGCGAAGAGTTCAACTGGGTGGAACGGGTGTCGATCGAGCTGACGACGCAGATGCTCGCGACGCTGTTTCGTTTTCCCTTCGAGGATCGCCACAAGCTGACGCGGTGGTCCGACGTCACGACGGCGGTCCCGGGCGACGGCATCATCGATTCGTGGGACCAGCGCGAGGCCGAGCTCAACGACTGCCTGCAGACGTTCCTGCGCCTGTGGGACGAACGCGCGGCGGCGCCGCCGGATTTCGACCTTCTCTCGATGCTGGCGCACGCGCCGGCGACGGCGGACATGAACACGCGTCCCCTCGAGCTGCTCGGCAACCTCGTGCTGCTGATCGTCGGCGGCAACGATACGACGCGCAATTCGATGACCGGTGGAGTGCTGGCCCTCAACGAGTTCCCCGGGGAGTACGCCAGGCTTCGAGCCAACCACGACCTCGTTCCCAACATGGTCGACGAGATGGTCCGCTGGCAGACTCCGCTGGCCTACATGCGGCGAACCGTCACGAGCGACCTCGAGTACGGCGGTGCGAAGATGCGCCAGGGCGACAAGGTCGTGCTCTGGTATCTTTCGGCCAATCGCGACGAGTCCGTCTTCCCGAACGGCGATCTCCTCCAGATCGACCGGGAGAACGCCCGCGAACAGCTTTCGTTCGGAACGGGAATCCACTTCTGCGTCGGCGCACACCTCGGGCGCCTGCAGCTTCGCGTGCTCTGGGAAGAGATCCTCAAGCGCTTCTCCCGCGTCGAGGTCACGGCAGCGCCCACGCGGATACGTTCGAACTTCGTGCGCGGCTACTCGAAGCTGCCCGTGCGGCTGCACGCAGCCTGACGAGACGGAGCCGGCTGGTAACGCGCGCCGAGCTCCGTCGGCAGAGGAAGCGAGCTCGACGACGACGGTGCCGCCGGTTCCTTGAATCCGAACAATCTGCGGGTAACTGCGACGTCCGTCCTGTTCCTGGTGACCATCGCGCCACCCGCTCCTGCCAACGCTGCGACGTCCGGCAACGGCGTGATCGAATCGACGAAGAGTGCGACGACGTGTCGCTGAGCTGTCCCGCGTAGGCGCTCAGCCGGCCAGCGGCGTGGCCCTCTCGATGATTGCCGCGCAATCGACGCCGCGAGCGAGACTTCCGTAGTTGTGGTGCTCGCCGCCGCCGAGCCGCGACGCGCAGAACGCGTCGGCGACGAACGGCGGCGCGTGCTGCGCCAGCAAGGACGCCTGCAGCGCCAGCGCCATGCGCCCGACGAGATCGCGGGCGCGATACTCGATGTCGCCCATGTCCGAGAACTCGTCGCGAAGATCGGCCACGTAGCGGTCGAGCGTCGCATCCGCGCCGCGGGCGCGGCCGAGCTCGGCGAAGAACGCCTCGAGCACGTTCGGCGTGTTTTTCATCGCGCGCAGCACGTCCAGGCACTGGATGTTTCCGCTGCCTTCCCAGATCGCATTGATCGGGGATTCCCGCAGCAGGCGCGGCATCGGGCTGTCCTCCATGACGCCGCTGCCGCCGATGCACTCCATCGCCTCGTACGCGTGATTCGGCGTGCGCTTGCAGATCCAGTATTTTCCGACCGCGGTGACCACTCGCGCCAGCAGGTCCTCGTGCGGATCTTCGCGGTGGTCCAGCGCGCGGCCGATACGCATCGTCAGTGCAATCGATCCCTCGCTTTCGAGCGCGAGGTCGGCAAGCACATTCTGCATCAGCGGCTGGCGGCTCAGCACCTGGCCGAACGCCGCGCGGTGGGCGCAGTGGTGCAGAGCCTGGGAGGCCGCAGCGCGCTGGCCGCCGGAGGATCCGATCATGCAGTCGAAGCGCGTCATCGCGACCATCTCGATGATCGTGCGAACTCCCCGGCCCTCTTCGCCGAGCATCCACGCCAGCGCACCGCGCAGCTCCGTTTCGCTGCTCGCGTTGGAGACGTTGCCCATCTTGCGCTTGAGGCGAATGACCTGCAGCGGGTTCTTCGTGCCGTCCGGCTTCCAGCGCGGCAGCAGGAAGCACGACAGGCCGCCCGGCGCCTGCGCGAGCACGAGGAAGGCATCGCACATCGGCGCGGAAACGAAATACTTGTGGCCGACGAGCTCGTACGGTTGTCCGGCGCCGGGCTGGCCGAGCGGATACGCGCGCGTCGTGTTCGCGCGCACGTCCGAGCCGCCCTGCTTCTCGGTCATCGCCATGCCGATCGTAAGGCCCTGCTTTTCGCGGTCCGGCACGTTTCGTGGATCGTAGACACGCGCCGTGATGCGCGGCTCCCACTCGCGTGCGACCTCGGGCGTCGTCCTGAGCGAAGGGATCGCCGCCGATGTCATCGTGATCGGGCAGCCGTGTCCGGCTTCGACCTGGCTCTGCATGTAGAATCCCGCGGCGCGCGCAACCTGGGCGCCCGCTCCCGGCCTCGTCCAGTGGGAAGAATGCAGCCCGTTCTCGATCGAGAAGCGCATGAGCGCGTGGTACGCGGGATGAAAGCGGACGAGATCGACGCGGTTGCCGAAGCGATCGTGAGTGTCGAGCTCGGGAGGGTTGCGGTTGGCGAGAACGCCGAGCTCGAGGTGCTCGGCCGATCCGCACGTGGCGCCGAGCCGCGTAAGCTCCCCGTCGGCCCACGCGGCGCCCTCCCGCTTTACCGCTTCTTTGAGCGCGGCGTCCTGCAGGTACATGTTGTAATCGGCCAGCTCGCACGAGACGTTCGTGACTTCGTGCGTGCTCGCCATGTACCGCGCTTCACTCGAGTTCTTCGGGGGTTCCATCCGGCTGTGCCTCCGTTGCGTTCGCGCCCGGAACATCGCCGGGGACAGGCGCCAGCTTTTCGTTGCCTGTCCCCAGCGCAGTGGGATGCTGCCCGTGGCGCGGGGCCGCGGCAAGAGAGCAGCGGCGTCGCGCGGTTATTTCACGAGATCGGCGTTGCGCGTAACCAACACGCGCCGCCACGGTGAGGAAATGTTCGCGAGTGCTTGCCTGTCACCCGGCCGCGAGCATCGCCCCGACCCTGGCCAGGTGCTCCTGCGCGCCTCCGAGCGTCAGCTCGATGCGCTTGGACAGCAGGTAATAGCGGTGCAGCGGATAGTCCTTGTCGACGCCGATTCCGCCGTGCAGGTGCTGCGCGGCGTAGCAGGCGCGGTGGCCGCCCTCGCTCGCCCAATACTTCGCGATCGAGAGCTCGCGCCGGGCCGGGAGCTTCTCTGCGAGCCGCCATACGGCCTGCCACGTCGTCAGGCGGATCGCCTCGACGTCGATGTACGCGTCGGCCGCCCGCTGGGCGACGGCCTGGAACGTCGCGATGACTTTGCCGAACTGCTTGCGCTCGGACGTGTACTTCGCCGTCATTCGCAGCGCCCTTTCGGCCGCACCGAGCTCCATCGCGCAAAGTCCCGCGATCGCGTGATCGACGATCCACGCGAGCGCAGCCGCTCCACCGTCCGGTCCAACCAGCACGTCGTCGGCTGAAACTTTCACAGCAGACAGCGCCACCCGGTACGCGATCTCACCCGTCGTCAGCTCCTGCGCCTCGAACGAAACACCGTCGGCTTCCGGAGAAACGAGCGCGAGGACGACCTGGCCGCCGGCCGTCGATGCCGGAACGAGGATGCGCGCGGCGGTCTTCGCCATCGGTACGCAGATCTTGACCCCGTCGAGCACGAAGCCGTCGCCGTCGGCGCGAGCCCGCGTCGATGGTTTTTCCGCGTCACGCGAGTCGGATTCGGCAATCGCCCCCGTCAGCAGAGTCTTTCCCGTCGCGACGTCAGGCAGCCAGCGGTCTTTCTGCGACGCGCTGCCGAACTGGACGACCGGCAGCGCACCGAGCAGCAGCACCGGAAACAGCGGAACCGGCGCCACGTAGCGTCCGGCCTGCTCGAGCAGGATCGCAAGCTCGGCGATGCCGAACCCCATGCCGCCGTGGCTCTCCGGAATCGCGACGCCGAGCAGCCCGGCGCGGGCCAGCTCCTTCCAAAGCTCCCTGTCGAAATGCTCGAGCGCACGCTCGCAATCGGGAAGCAGCTCCGGCTTGCACAGGTCGGCGAAAATCTTCTCGGCAGCCGTGCGTACGTCGTCCTGTTCGCTCGTGAAACCGAATTCCATCGTCGTTCTCCTCAGCGCAGCGAGCGCGGCATCTCGAGGCCGGCCATCGCGATGATGTCGCGCTGGATCTCGTTGGTCCCGCCTCCGAACGTCAGGATCAGCATCGAGCGGTACATGCGCTCGATGCGTCCTCCGATCAGCGACTCCGGAGAGTTGCGGCGGATCGCTCCCGCCGCGCCCAGCACTTCGAGCAGAAGCGAGTACGCTTCGATGTAGAATTCGCTGCCGAAGACTTTGACGGCCGACGCCTCGGCGAAGTGGAAGGTGCCGTGCTGCATGTTCCAGGCCTGGCGCCAGTTGATCAGCCGCAGCACTTCGAGCTTGGCTTCGACGCGTGCCAGCGTGCTTTGCACCCACGGGATGTCGATGACGCGGGAGCCGCCGGAAAGCCGTTTTTCCCGCGCCCAGGCCGCGGTTTCCTCGAACAGCCGCCCGACGATGCCGGCCGACATCAGCGAGACGCGCTCGTGGTTGAGCTGGTTGACGATCAGGCTCCAGCCGTTGCCCTCGCCGCCGACCATCGACGCGGCCGGCACGCGCACGTTGTCGTAGTACGTCGCGTTGGTGCGAACGCCGCCGACCGTGCGGATCGGAGTAACGCTGAAGCCCGTGCTCCTGGTCGGAACGATGAACATGGAAATGCCCGCGTGCTTCGGAGCGTCCGGATTCGTACGCGCGGCAAGCCAGACGTAGTCGGCGAAATCGGCGAGGCTCGTCCACAGCTTCTGGCCGCTGATGACCCAGTCGTCGCCGTCGCGTACGGCTTTGGTCTTGAGCGACGCAAGATCGGTGCCGGCATCGGCCTCCGAATATCCGATGCAGAAGAACGCTTCGCCGGCCAGGATCTTCGAAAGATACGTCTGCCTCTGTTCCTCGCTGCCGTACTGCTGGATCGTCGGACCGACGGTGCTGATCGTCAGGAACGGAAACGGAAAGAACGCGCGCTGCGCTTCGTCGGCGAACAGGAACTGCTCGATCGGTCCGAGGCCGCGACCGCCGAACTCGGTGGGCCACCCGATGCCGAGCCACTTGTCGCGGCCCATCTTCTTCATCGCTTCACGGAAAAGCGGCCCGCCGCCTTCGCTGGTGGCGACTTCGGCCGTCAGCTCCGGCGTCATCAGGTCGGCAAAATAGCGGCGAAGCTCGTCGCGCAGCCCGCGCTGCTCGGCAGTGAGGTCGAAATGCATGAAATGGCCTCCGCGCCGCGGGTTCTGCCCGAAACTAGAACTTGTTTCAATCCGGACCCGGGGGGCCATACCGCCACGGGTCGCGGGGGGAGTCCGACCGTGCCGGCGCCTGTCGGTTGCCACGGCAACCTTCCGCCAGCGACGCCAGGGCGGTACTTACGGGCGGGATGAAGAAAGCGGCGCCGCGGCGCCGGAGCCAGTCGGCCTCGCGGTGGAACCGGACGCCGGCCGCGCAGCGTTGCTGCCGCTTGCCGGGGGACGGGAAGCCGTCGCCGCGGCCGCATCGGACCTGGATCCCTTTGCCGCCCCGCTCTTCAACGTCGTCGTGGCGCCACCCGCCGCTGCAGCCTTCGCGCCGTTCTTTGGCGCGGAGGCGCTGCGGTCGCGACAACACCGCACGCCCACCGTGCTCGACTTGAGACCCTTGTCGTTGCCCGCGCACACCTCGGCGCAACCGGCGAAGTGCTCGACCGGATCGTTGCCGACAAAAGCTGCGCCGCGGAACTTGCAGTAGTCTCCCTTGCAGTCGGAGATCCACTCGCTGACGTTGCCACTCATGTCGAAAAGGCCGTGAAGGCCGCCTTCGCAATCCGGAACGCTGCCGACGGGAATCGTCGTGCGGCCTCCGGGGCCCGGCACGTCGTAGGTGCCGACGTGACAGCGCGACGGCTGGTACTCGCTGCCGTACGGAAACGCGCGACCGTCGCTGCCGTGGCAGGCAGCCAGCCATTCCTTGCTGCTGCACAGGCGGCCGCCGAGATAGTCGCACACGGCGATCGCACCGTCGTGATCGATGCAGTTGATGGGATGGTCACCGCGCTTCGGGTCGCCGTAGTTGCATTCGGGATTGACGCTGGACGGCTCGCAGCGGCCCGCCGCGACGCAGGCGCGGAAATCCTTGACCGCAACTTCCGTCGCCTCGATGTCGAAGGGCTGGTCGGGGTGGGACACCCATTTCGGCCCGTGCGCACCTGCGGCGCAGGCGTCGCCGGCGACCAGCGCGACCAGGAGCGGAGCTGCCAAAGAACCCAGGAGCAAAACCAGGCTGGAAAATATTTTCATGTCCATCGCGCGCACCGACGGCCGGCCGCGAGTTCTACCCTTTGAACGATACGGCGAGGCGGTACAATCCGGCCCATGACCGTTCTGGACTGGATGCGCCGCAGGGCGCAGCGCCCCGCTGCCGTCACCGACACTGCTGACGCCGGCGCCGATTCCGAAGCCAGCGCGCCGCCTCCGCCTGCGCGCGATGACACGGCGCCTGGCGAGGAGTTCCGCAACGACGCACCCGCGGCCGACTCGACATTCGACTTGCCCGTCACCGCTTCCCCGCAAACCCCAACAGCGGCGCCCGATCCTGACGAGCCCACCGCGTTGCCGAGCGCCGGTGATCGCTCGGTCGCGGTCGTGATTGCCGCGACGTCCCTGGCCGCCGTCAAGCGCGAGCTTGCGGCCATCACGGATGACGCGCTGCTGGCTCGCATCGCGTGCCAAGCCGGCGCGCTCGAGATCGCCAAGACTGCGCTGCGGCGCATCGCGGGCAGCGCCGATGTTGCCGTGGTGGCCGTTCACGCTCGCAGTCGCGACATCGCCCATGCAGCCCTCGACCGGGTGCGCGAGGCGCCTCTTCTCGCGCGCATCGCGACGCAGGCCCGCGACCCGTTCATCGCGCGCGGCGCCGTCAAGGGTCTCACGGACGACGACGCGCTCGTCGAGCTCGCCCTCCACTGCAGCGACGACGTCGTCGCGCGTCTTGCGGCCCGCAAGATCCGCGGCCCCGCTGCGCTCGCGCGAGTCGCGGCCGACGCGGCGCGGGTCGACGTGCGCCGCGAGGCCGCCGAGCGCATTCGCGACTCCACTGCACTGCAGGCTCTCGTCGCCAGTGAGGAGGACGCCTCGATCCGCGCGGCTTCGCTCGGGCGCGTCGATGACGACCTCACGCTGACGCGGGCCGCCAGCTTCGATGCCGAGTCGTCGATTCGCGAACGCACCCTCTCCCGCCTCGCCGATCCCGTCTCCGTCGGTGCAGTCGCGCTGCAGAGTCCCTACGCCGACACCAGGGGTGCGGCGATTTCGCGCATCGACGACTCCGACGTGCTGCTGGCAGTCGCGTGCCGCGACGACGACGCGGCGGTCAGGCGTGCGGCGTTTGCACGCCTTCGCGGCAAGAACGCTTCGTTCGACGTACTGCGCGACGGAGAGCACGAAGACGTGCGCGCGTTGGCAGCGCGCCGCATCCACGACCAGGACCATCTCGAGGCCCTGCTACTCGGCGACCGCCACTGGCAAGTGCGCGCCGTGGCCGCACGCAAGGTGCGCGACCGGCAGATCGTCGCGAAAGCTGCTTTCCAGGACACGGCGTGGCAGGTGCGGGAGGCCGCGACCGGGTGCCTGCACGACGAGATCGCGCTGGCATCGATCGCACGCGACGACGATGCGTGGCAGGTGCGCCGCGCGGCCGTCGACGCGACGAAGGACGCATCGCTGCTTTCGCTGCGGGCGCGCTGGGACAAGGCCTGGCAGGTGAGGAAAGCTGCGATTGCCCGTGTCGAGGACGAGGCCGTGCTCGCCAACCGTGCGAAGAACGACGAAGACTGGGGCGTGCGGCGCCAGGCGGTGCGGCGACTTGCCGACCAGGACCTGCTCGCCAACCGCGCACGCTGGGACGATTCCGCGCGCGTGCGCGAGGCGGCCGTGCTGCGCGTCGACTCGGTGCCCGTGCTTCGCGAAGTCGCCTCCCGCGATGTCGACGAGGCAGTGCGCCGCGCGGCGCAGGCCAGGCTCGAGACGCCGCGCGCCGATTCAGGCGTGCTCGACGCGCCCGGCGATGGGGATCGTGGCACCGCCGCGGAGCGATCGGGCAGCTGAGCGCCCGGACTGCCGGCAGCCGGAGTGCGTCTCAGCGTTTCGCCCCGGCGATCAATCCTCCGCAGGCGAGACGACGTCGATCCCGAGAATACGCGACATCGCCGCGACCGTTGCAGCCGCATAGCGCTCCCGCGCGTGAGCAAGCCCCGAAAGCATCCAGCCCCGCAGCGCCGCTTCCATGATCCCGAACAGCAGGTCGGCAGTCACCGGCGGATCCAGGCCCGACAACAACCGCTGCCGCTGCCACTGCTCGAGAACGCTCTCGACCCGGCGCGTGACCGCAACACGGTTGGCGCTGCGGGCAAGCGGCGCGCTCGTCGAGCCCGAAGCATCGCCCTTTTCCGCCGCCGCCTGGCTGTCGGCGAGCAGGAAGTGGCCGAACCCGGGCCACTGGCCTGCCACGAAATCGAACGCGCGCTCGACGATCGCCGTCACCGTCGCCTGCGCGGCCACGGGATCGAGCCCCGCGAACATCGCTGCCGCGAATTGCTCGCCGTAGTGCTCCGCCACCGCGCCTAGCAGCGCCGACTTGGAGCCGAAGTAGTGAAAGACCGTCCCCTCGGCGACTCCCGCCGCTCTTGCGATGTCGGCAGTGGAGACGTTCGCGTAGCCGTGCTGCAAGAACAGCCGCGTCGCCTCCTCGACGACGCGATCGCGTCGCCCCTGCGGATCCTGTTTCCACGCTTTCGTGCGCGGCGAGCCGCGAGGCTTGCGTGGTGCAGCGCGAGCGCTGCGCGAACGCGCGACCGGGTCCCCGCCGCTGCTCACGACGACGACGACTCGCCCGCGCCCGAGCCGCGCATCCAGTGCAGTCGCCTGCGCAGCCACCTGCGAAAATGCCACAACGCGCGGTGCGCGGCGCTTTCGCCGCCGCCAAGCGCGAACAAGGCCGGGAAGCGGAGAAACAGTCGCCGGTCCCCCGAAAGCCGGATCCTTCCCGTCACCAGGGCCCACGGTGCGCTGCGGATTCCCTGCTGGATCTCGAGAAAGAGGCGTCCGGAGCAGCGGATGACAAGATCGGCGTGCGACCCGGTTCCAGTGCGAACCTCGGCGCGGCCGCGCTGCACGCGCAGCAACCAGTCGCCGCGCCCTTGGCCGTCGAAGTGGAACTGCACCGCAAAATCCAGGTTCGCCGCTTCCTCGGGACGAAGGAAGTGCGGCATCTTGCGCATCATGGCATCGACGTCGAGAGAGCAGATGCGCGACAGCGGCACCAGGCGCACGGTGCGCGAGGCCGGAGAGCCGGCGTCGCTGCGAGTTCGCCATCGTCCCGGCGCAATGCCGAGCCGCTGCCTGGCCGCAGGCGTGTCGATGACGAACTGCTCGTCTTCGAGCGAGCGCGTGTGTGTCAGCGGCTTCAGGGTTTCGTCGAGATAGCGGCGGCGCACGCCGCGGTCTGCGTGAAAATCACCGTGGATCTCGGCCGGGCACGTCGCGACGCAGTTGAAGCAGCGGTACTCGACCTTGAACGACAGCGCCTGCCAGAGCCCGACGATCTCGGCGTTCGTCCATTTTTCGCGAAAACGACCGGGTTTTCCTTCCGAAAGATCGTGCACGAGGTCGAGGAAGCCGGGGATGGAGTCGCGGTAGGTGTGGTTGTAGCAGGCGAAGAAATCGAAATCGCCGTCGGGCTTGATCGCCTCGGTGGGGCACGACGCGACGCATAGGTTGCACGACAGGCACGGGTTCCACTGGATCGGGGAATCGTGCGCGTCGAACTCGAGGTTGGTCACGACGGTGTCGATCAGGCAGTAGGCGCCGAAGCGGCGGTGCAGGAAGTTGCGGCTCGTGCCGATCACGCCGAGGCCGGCCGCCTGCGCGACGAGCTTGTGCGACAGCGGCCAGATCTTGTCGGCCCAGCGCTGGCTCACTTCCTGCGGCCACCCGATCGTCGTCGTCAGCGACTCCCCTCCGAGCGAGCGGATGTACGCGATCGTGCGGCGGCCCATCTCGAAGATGCGCTCCTCGCAGCTGTAGAGCTCGTGGTTGGCAGTGGGCAGGTAGCGCGACTGCATCGACGGCTTGTTCTCTTCGCCGATCAGGCAAACCAGAGAGCGCGCGTGCGGATAGACGTAGAGGATCTCGTCCACTTCGTGCGCGATGGCCGGATCGTCGATCGAGATCACGCCGACGTCCTCCGCCCACGCACCGACCGCCTGCTTGAATTCTTCGAGCGAGACGGGGCTTCGCACACCGCGCGACGGGAGCACCTCGCTGTCGATCTGGCGGTACGGCCACAGCCACGCGGTGCGCGGCGCAATGCGATCCGGATCCTCGCGGCGAGGCTTGCCGGGAGCGGGGAACGGAAAGGCCCAGTCGGTGTGGGCGCCCGGGCCGTTCCTGCGACGAGGTGGAGTTGCGGGCGCGCCGCCCGCGTCCGGCTCGAAGATCGGAGCGGCCGGAGCGGCTGTCGCGGCGGCGGCAGATGGCGGGGAGAGCGGCTTCATGGGAATTGAGTGCCACTCAATTCCTAGCCCATCCTTCAGCCCGCCGTCAATGGCCTGCGGTTGCAGCCCGCCGTCAATGGCCTGCGGTTGGGTTGAGCGGACCGGAACGGACGGGGCACCCTGGCTGCTTTCGGGGGGAGACCGCGTCCGCGCAAAAGAAAACGGGGCCGGGCTTTCGCGCGACCCCGTCTTTCCTTTCCGACTGAGGCTGCGTCGCCGGGTCGCGTCAGCGCCCGACCGCCATGGGGCCGCGCGTCAGCGTCCCGCGGCCAGAGGGCCGCGCGTCAGCGTCCCGCCGCCATAGGGCCGCGTTAGCGGCCCGCCGCAATGATCGCCGACAGCTCGAACTGAGCCTCGACCGTACCTTCCTTGTCGCCGACGTCGATGTACCAGCCCTGCTCGCCCGGGAAGCGGCTGCTCGGCAGCGAGCAGTACGTCGCGTGCTCGAGCTGCATGTCGATCATCGTGATCGACGGGAAGAAGCGCCTCTCGAACGAGCTCTCGTAGGCGGCCTCGTCGCGCGGCTTCTTCGAGATCTTGAACTCGTTGACCCACATCTTCCACAGCTCGCCGGCCGTGTCGTAGATGTCGCTGTAGGCGATGAAGTAGCTCTCTTGGTCGAGGTACATCACGCGCTTGCTGTACGCGTACTGCGGCAGCTTGGAAACGCCTTCGATCATCCAGACCTTGCGCGGCTCCCAGAGGTCGGCGTGCATGAAGTCGCCGGAGGGCTGGCCCCAGACGACGGGGAGCTTCTTGGCGTGGAACGAAGACAGCACGGTCTTCTCGCCGAGGTACTTCCAGTCCATCCACGCGATGTTGCCGGCGTAGCCGCCGTAGCTGTCCTGGTCGGGGTCCTGGCCGAAGAGAGCGTCCGAACGCTGCGCGGACGACAAGCGGCGCACGCGGCGAAGCTGAGGCAGGTACAGCCAGCTGTCGTCCTGCTTCGAGTTGTCGAGGTAGCGGTTGTACGTAAAACCGGTGCCCTTCAGATCGAACGGCTCGATCAGCGGATAGAGCGATTCCTTGTAGCGAACCGCATCGCGGTTCGGATCCATCGCCGGCTTCGGCGGGACCTCGAGACGGCCGGTGAAGTACAGGCGGCGGAAGTGATCGATCAGGAAGTGGCGCTCGACCTTGACGGGGTCGCCGTTCTTGCCGACCGCACCGGTGTCGCAGTCGAAGTTGCGCACGTCGAGGTCATCGACCTCGATGGCCGCCTCGTAGTTGAACATGTGCTTGATGGCCTTGTCCGCGTCACCGTCGGCGATGGCCGGGAACGGGAGGCCGGCAACGTAGTTGTCGACGTGGATCTTGTCGGCGCCGAGCTTGACCTGTGCCGAGTACTTCTCCGTCGCTTCCGTCTCGGGCTTGGGCGGCTCGATCTTCTGGTAGGGGCCGACGTTGATCTTGACGCCGCGGTCGATCGACCAGATCATCGCCGGGCCGAAGAATTCCTTGTACTTGTCGACGTTCGAGCGGTCGATGACCGTCCCCACCGGCGGGTTCTGATCGGCCCGGGCCGGCGCCGGCATCATCGATGCGGCAGCGGCTACGGCACCGATGGCCAACCAGGTTGCGCGGGTCGCTTTCATACAGAGTCCTCCTCGAAGTTCGTGGTCGCCCAGCGACGCGGCCGCCGAGTCTCGCCCAATCCGGTCGCGCCGGCGATTATGCCTGATTGCAGGGTTGCGTCCAGCCATCCGGAGGCGAAAGCGCCTGCCCCATTTGCGCGCACGAGGCACCGCGCGCGTCCTGCGGCGAAAGGGATGTCCGGTGGAAGAAAAATGGGTGCGGGGGGAGGATTTGAACCTCCGACCTGCGGGTTATGAGCCCGCCGAGCTACCAGACTGCTCCACCCCGCGGCGGCGGTCTATGGAGCACGACCCGGGATGTCAAGGCGCCGGCGGATTGAACGGGCCCACAATTGCGGCGAGGGCCGCACGCGCAAGCATCAGCGCTTGCGCGTTGGATTCGCGCGAGCGCCACGACCGGCAGCGCCGCGAACCGATGCGGCAGGCCGCGGCTCGGCAGCGGCCTCCATCGCGGCCTCGAGCGCCGCTCGCTCGCGCGCGGCCAGCGTCCTTGCATCTCCCGGCGCCAGGTCGCCGAGCCCGACCGGACCGATCGCGTCGCGGCGCAGCTTCTCGACGCGGCAGCCGATGGCTTCCATCATGCGGCGGATCTGCTGGTTGCGCCCCTCGGCGATGCGCACGTCGAGCCAGCTCTTTCCGCCGGCGTGACGAATTTCACGTACGAACGCCGGCGCCGTGGCCGCGCGGCCGATGCGCACGCCCCGGCGCAACTCCTCGATGGCCTCGCGCGTCGGCCGCGGGGAGACCTTGACGGCATAGCGCTTCTCGACGTGGAATCGCGGGTGCATCAGGCGTTCGGCCAGGTCTCCATCGTTGGTCAGAAGGATCAGCCCCGAGCTGTGGAAATCGAGGCGGCCGACCGGGAAGACCCCGCGCGCGCCAAGAGCCTCGACGACGTCGCCGATGCAGAAACGGCCTTCAGGATCGCGAAGAGTCGACACGCAACCGACGGGCTTGTGGTAGACGAAGCTGCGCTGCGGCGCCGCGCGTCCGACGAGCTTTCCGTCGACGCGAACATGATCGAATCCTTCGCGAGCGCGCGTGCCCGGCTCGGTGACGACCTTGCCGTTGAGCTGCACGAGTCCGGCGGCGATCAGGCGTTCGGCCTCGCGCCGCGACGCGACGCCGGCGCGTGCGATCAGCGACTGGAGGCGGATGCCCGTCGCACCGGCGCGTTCAGTCGCCGGCTTCGTCTTCTTCGCCGGTGTTCGGCCCGGCCGCGGATTCGGTGCCACCGGCTGCCGCGATCGTCGCTGCATCGTCTTCCTCCAGCGGCAGGATCGCCGCATCGTCGCTTTCGCCGAAACCGCCCTGCTCCGAAAGCCTCTCGAACTCGTTGCCGAGCTCCGGAAGCGTCGGCAGGTCGCGGATGTTGGCCAGTCCGAACAGCTCGAGGAACTCGGGGGTCGTCGCGTAGACCAGAGGACGGCCGGGCACGTCCTTGCGCCCGAGGACCTTGGCCAGGCGTCGCTCGATCAGCGACTCGATCGCGCTTGCGCTGTCGACGCCGCGCACCGCATCGATCTCCAGGCGCGTCACCGGCTGCTTGTACGCGATGATCGCGATCGTCTCTGTTGCCGCGCGCGTCAGGCGCTGCGGTCTTTCCCGGAACAGCTTGCGAACGTAGCGCTGGTGCTCGGGCGCCGTGCGCATCTGCCAGCCGCCGGCGACCTCCACCAGCCGCACTCCGCGCGTCAGGTATTCGATCGACAGCTCGACCAGCGTCGCCTTGACCTCATCGAGCGTCGAGCCCTCGATGCAGTCGACGATCTTCCTTGCCGCCAGCGGATCGGCCGCTGCGAACAGCAGCGCCTCGACCAGCGGCCTCAGGCGTTCCACCGGCCACAGGCCGGATTCGGCGGACGACTGCTGCGGACCCTTGTCCTCGCCGGCGCTCGTTTCGTCTTCGCTCACGGCCTTGTCTTCTCCACTTCGTTCGGCGACGAGCGGTCTTCTTCTTCGCGAAGGAGATCCGGCTCTCCGCCGAGGTCCGGCTCGGCGCCGGCGCTGCGCGGGCCGTACATTTCGGTGAGGCCCGCGACCGATTCGTCGACATCCTCGTCGACCAGTCGCAGCCAGATCGGGCCGAAGCGGCCCTCCTGCTCGGCGGCAATGACGCCGATCTTGACCATCTCCAGCAGCCCGAGGAACGTCGCGATGATGAGGCCGCGCGGCGACTCGTCGGCGAACAGTTCGCCGAACTCGAGGCGGCCGGCACTCTTGAGCCTTGCGATCATCGAGCGCACGGCGTCCGAAACGCGATATTCCTCGCCGGAGACGGTGTGCGGCCGGCGCGTTGCCGCGCGCACGAGCACGCGGCGCAGGGCCTCGAACAGGGCGCCCATGTCGAGACGGCGAAGCGGCGCCTCCTCGGCCTCTCCTTCGGGAGGAGTGGGCGCGCGGCGAAACACGTCGCGATCGAGCAGCAGGCGGTCGCGCAGCACGTCCGCGGCTTCGCGATAACGCTGGTACTCGGCGAGCTGGCGCACGAGGTCGGCGACCGACTCGTCTTCTTCTTCCTCTTCCTCGTCGTCGCGCGGCAGCAGCAGCCGCGACTTCATGTACATCAGAGACGCTGCCATCAGAAGGTACTCGCCGGCGACGTCGAGGCTCAGCTCCTCGAACATGTTGATGTAGGCGACGTACTGGTCGGTGATCTGCGCGATCGGAAGATGGTAGATGTCGAGCTCGTTCGTGCGCACGAGGTGGAGCAGAAGATCCAGCGGACCTTCGAACGCGGTGAGCCTGACGGTGTAGGCCGGCGTCGCCACTAGAGACCCATCGCCGCGCGTACCTCGGTCATCGTCGCTTCGGCCGCTTCGACCGCGCGACGCTTGCCGTCGGCGAGCACCTCGGCTGCGACGTCGCCGCGGGCGGCGAGCTCACGGCGGCGGCTCTGGATCGGCTCGAGCTCGGCCTGCACGTGGCGGATCATCACCTTCTTGCAGTCCACGCAGCCGATCGACGCCGTCCGGCAGCCTTCCGACAGCTCGGCGCGCTCCTCGGCAGTGCAGTAGATCTCGTGCAAGCGGAATGCCGGGCAGTCTTTCGGATCACCGGGATCGGTGCGCCGCACGCGGCGCGGGTCGGTGACCATGCGCACCAGCTTTTCGTAGACGGTTGTCGCGTCGTCGGTCAGCGCAACGGCGTTGCCGTAGCTCTTGCTCATCTTGCGGCCGTCGGTACCCGGCACCCGCGCGGCCTCGACGACGAGGCCTTTCGGCTCGGGAAACACGTTGCCGTAGAGCCGGTTGAAGCGTCTTGCCACCTCGCGCGTCAGCTCGACGTGCGGAAGCTGGTCTTCGCCGACCGGTACTGCCGAGGCCTTGTAGATGAGGATGTCGGCTGCCTGCAGCAGCGGGTACCCGAGGAACCCGTACGTCGAAAGATCGCGGCCTTCGAGCTGTTCCTGCTGCTCCTTGTAGGACGGCACCCGCTCCAGCCAGGGCAGCGGGATGATCATCGAGAACAACAGGTGCAGCTCGGCATGCTCGGCGACATCCGACTGGCGGAAGATCACCGAGCGCGACGGGTCGAGCCCTACGGCAAGCCAGTCGAGCACCATGTCGTGGGTGCTTGCGGCGATGCCCGAAGGGTTGGCGTAGTCGGTCGTCAGCGCGTGCCAGTCGGCGACGAAGAAATAGCAGCGCGATGCATCCTGCAGTCGCACCCAGTTCTTGAGCGCACCGTTGAGATGGCCGAGGTGCAATGCACCGGTCGGGCGCGTTCCGGAGACGACGACGGGAGCGGCGCCGGTCCTGGCGGGAGTCGTCACCGCGTCACACCAGGACGCCGAGAAGGCGCACGATCGCGTGCATCGCGGGCGCGAGCACGAAGTCGAGGACGTGGGTGACGAGCAGCATCATGACGATCATGAAGCCGTACGGCTCCAGCCGCGCCAGCTGCCACGCCAGGTCGCGCGGCAGCAGCCCGACGGCCACGCGTCCGCCGTCCAGAGGCGGGATCGGCAGCATGTTGAACACCGCCAGCACGACGTTCAGCTGAAGGCTCATGTTGCACATGATCGCCAGCGGCTGCGCGACCTGGAATCCACCGCCATCCGGCGCACCGCGGCGCTGCATGTAGCCGAGAAGCAGCGCGCTCGCCGCCGCCAGCGCGAGGTTCATCGCAGGACCGGCCGCGGCCACCAGCACCATGTCGCGGCGCGGGTTTCGAAGGCGTCCGAACGAGATCGGCACCGGCTTGGCCCAGCCGAACATGAACGGGGCGCCGGTGAGCATCAGCAGCGCCGGCAGCGCCAGCGTTCCGATGGGGTCGATGTGGGCCAGCGGATTGAGCGTCAGGCGCCCGAGCACCGAGGCGGTGTCATCGCCGAGGGTCTTGGCAACGTAGCCGTGGGCCCATTCGTGAAACACGACCGCAATCAGGAACGGGAGGACCCAAAGCGCGAAGATGGCAGGATTGAAATTCATCGCAGGTTGGCCAACCGGCCACGCATACCAGCGCTACTTCCGGCGGGCAACCGCGCGAAGCTGCGTATCTCCTAGACTTTCGCGCGGCCTTTCGCGCTTTTGGCCGGCGCGGCGTCACCCGAAGCTTTCACCTTCATTCTGGCGCGCGGGTGATGGCGGCGATGCACCTCGGCCAGGCGGCCGGTGGCAACGTGGGTGTAGATCTGCGTCGTGGTGATGTCCGCGTGCCCGAGCATCATCTGGACCGAGCGCAGGTCGGCGCCGCCTTCGACGAGGTGAGTCGCGAACGAGTGACGCAGCACATGAGGAGAAAGGTGGGCATCAAGGCCCGCGCGAACAGCCAGCGTACGCAGCCTTTTCCAGAAACCCTGCCGCGTCAGCTTGCGTCCGCGCCGGCCGAGGAAAAGGGCGCGGCTGCGACCGCCCGGGTCGAGGATCGCGCGGGGGCCGGCCAGGTAGTCGCGCAGCGCCTGGTCGGCCTTGCTTCCGATCGGCACGGCCCTTTCCTTGGATCCCTTGCCGATGACGGTGAGATAGCCGCGGTCCAGGTGAAGGCCTGAGGCCGCCAGCTCCACCGCTTCGCTGACGCGCAACCCGCAACCGTAGATCAGCTCGAGCATCGCGCGGTCGCGCGCGGCCAGCGCATCGTCGGCGCCGGCCGCGGCCAGCAGCGTGACGACTTCGTCGACGGACAGGAACTTCGGCAGCGGCCGGCTGCGGCGCCCCGCCTTGAGATCGCGCACGGGCGACGTCGCCAGGCGTCCCTCGCGGACGAGGTGCTTGAAGAATCCGCGCACCGCCGACAGCGCGCGCGCCCGCGACGACGGCGCCAGTCCTTCTTCACCGAGTTTTTCGAGGAACGTCACCAGGTCGGCGCGCTCGACAAGGGCCGAGCGCACGCGGCGGCGCGTTTTCATCGCCGCAGCGAAGCGGCCGAGGTCGATCGCGTACGCGTCGACGGAATGGCGCGAAAGCCCGCGTTCGGTCGCGAGGTGGTCGAGATAGGCGTCGACGTCCTGGTCGAGCGTCGCGGCAGACATCGCGGCTCAGAACGTCAGCGACGTGGGGGAAGCCGCCGGCTGCTCGTCGGACGGGTCGAGCGCGCCGATGATTGCACGGCGGATCTGGTCGATGCGGGTCGGGTCCTCGATCTTGGAGCGGCCGGCGTCGGTCACGTAGAACACGTCGAGCACCGCCGCCAGGTGCGTCGTGATCTTGGCGATGTGGATGTCCAGGCCGAGCGCGTACATCGCGTCGACGACGAGGAACAGCAGGCCGGGGCGGTCGGACGCGTAGATGTCGATGACGGTGAATTCGCGAGATAGCCGGTTGTCGACCTCCACGCGCGTCGGGCTGCGCCGCGGCAGCGCTTTCTCGCCGATGCGGCGCGTGCGCTCGAGCAGCGCGCTTCGCACCAGCGCTGCGGCGTCGACGTCCCCGGCAAAGATCGCCTCGAGCGTCTTCGCGACGGCTTCCCAGATCTCCGCGCCGGCGGCGTCGACGTCTCCTTCCTTGTGCTCGACCCGGAACACGTCCAGCGCCCAGCCCGTCGACGTCGTCACGAGCCGGACGTTGAGGATGTTGAAACGATGCGACGACAGCGCGCTGACGATGTCGCGGAACAGCCCGAGGCGGTCGCGCGCGCAGATCGTGAACTCGGTGAAGCCGCGCTCGGGGTACGACTCGACGCCGTGGCGGAACACCGAGCTGCCGACCGACTCGAACAGGCGCCAGTGGTCGATGATCCTTTCGTCGGGATTGCCGAGGAAGTAGGAAGTGGGCAGCGACTCGAGGAACCAGTGCAGCCGCGACCGCTCGGCACCGCCGGCAGCCCGCTCGAGAAGGCGCTGGCGAGTCCTTTCGGCGCGGCTCTCCATGTCCGCCTCGGTCACAATGCCGGTCTCGAACGCTTCGCTCGCACGGCGGTACAGCTCGGCCAGCAGGTGGTCCTTCCAGCCGTTCCAGATCTGCGGGCCCACGGCCCTCATGTCGGCGAACGTCAGCAGGTACAGCAGCGTCAGGTTCTCGGCCGTGCCGACCTCCGAGACGAAGTCGAGCACGAGCGCCGGGTCTTCGATGTCGCGGGTCTGCGCGAGCATCGACATCAGCAGGTGGTTGCGCACGAGGAACTCGAGCGTGGCGCGGTCGTCCTCGTGCATCGCAAGGCGCTCGCTGACGTCGCGCACCATGATCGCGCCGCGCTCGTCGTGGTCGCCGCCGTAGCCCTTGCCGAGGTCGTGGAACATCATCGCGAGGAACAGCAGCTCGGGCCGGTCGCACTCCCGCATCGTCTGCGTGAGGAACGGGCTCTGATGGTATTCGCCCTGGCGCAGCGCCTCGAGCTCGCGGATTCCCACCAGCGAGTGCTCGTCGACGGTGTAAACATGGTAGTAGTCGTGCTGCACCATGCAGAACAGGCGGCCGAACTCGGGGACCAGCCGCCCGAGCACGCCGAGCCGGTTCATCTGCGCAAGCGTACGGTAGACGCCGTCCTTGGCGCGCAGGATCTCGAAGAACAGGTCGATCGCCGCTTTCGACGACGCCACGTCGGGCGTCAGCAATTCCACTTTCTGGCGCACGAGCTCGCGCGCCGGCGTCGACAGCCGCACGTCCAGTCGCTGGCAGTCGCGAAATACGCCGATCAGGTTGGACGGCTCGGCGTCGAGCGCCTTGTCGTCGATGTTCAAACGGTCGCCGACGATCGTGATGCCCGGCCGCACGTTGCGACGCTTGACCAGGCGCTCGATGAGGCCGGTCTTGTCGGGCGGCGCGAGCAGGCGGTCGACGATGTCGTCGGTGGATCGCGAAACCACCGCGGCGTGGTGGTAGTAGTCGCGCATGAACATGTCGCCGACCGAGTTGTTGCCCTCGGCGCGGTAGCCGAGACGCGCGCCGATGGAGTCCTGGCGCTCGAACGTGAACTGCTCGGTCTTGGCGCGGGTATGGAAATGCAGCGCCACTCGGGCGCGGAAAAGGAACTCGCGCGCCGCGGCCAGCTCCTCGTACTCGTGCTGCGTGACGATCTCGTGCTCGCGCAAGGCTTCGAGGTCGGCGGCGTCGCCCTTGACGCGCGCGATCCACAGCGCGTGGTTGAGGTCGCGCAGTGCGCCCTGCCCCTCCTTGACGTTCGGCTCGAGGATGAACACCGATCCGCCCTGCTTCTCGTGGCGCGAGCGGGCCTCTTCCATCTTCGCGGCAATGAAGACTTCGACGTCGGAAGTCGCCAGCTTGCGGCGAACCTGGCTCTCGTATTCGCCGGCAAGCTCAGGGCTTCCGCATAGATAGCGGCCGTCGAGAAGAGCGGTCTTGATCGTCAGGTCGCCGGCGCCGAGGCTGACGCATTCCGAGGCGTTGCGCACCGCGTGGCCCACCTGCAGGCGCGCGTCCCACAGCGTGTACAGCAACGACTCCGTTACCGTCTCGACGAACGGGGTGACGGCACCCGAGTGCAGCACGAGCAGATCGACGTCCGACTGGGGGCACTGCTCGCGGCGTCCGTAGCCGCCGAGCGCGAACACGGCGCAGTGCTGGCGCGTGCGCGCGTAGCGGCGTCCGTAACGCTCGATCGAGCTGTCGAACAGGAAGCGCACGAGGTTATCGAGGCACGCGGCCAGGCGGGTCACGGTGTCGGTGCCGCTGGCGCCCGCCCAGTGGGCCGTCTCCAGCTCGTCGCGCACCGCTTCGAAGTAGTCGCGCGCGGTATCGGAAAGCTTTCCGGTGACGCTGCCGGGCGCCGGCAGGATCATCGAGCGCGTCGGCCCCTGTCCGTTCGTCGACAACGACTCAGGTTCCAGGGAACCGGCGGCAGCCGGCGGAGCGAGGCTCAAAGGGTGCCGGGCAGGTGCTGCTGGTCGAGGAAGAGCACGATCCCGCGGGCGATGCCCTCCGCGATCTGCTCGCGGTAGACTTCGGACTGCATGCGAACGCCTTCTTCACGGTGGGTGAGGAACGCAGCCTCGACGAGCACGCTCGGGGCCGCGTTGTAATCGATGACGAAGAAAGGACCTTCCCTGGCTCCGAGATCGCGGACGGCCTCATAGCGCATCCCGAGCTGACTCACCAGTTGGCCCTGCACGAGCCCGGCCAGGCGTGCCGACTCGGCGTGATGATCGAGCACCGGCGAAGCGGCGCCCGCCGACGCCCTTGTGATCGCGGCCGCGTCATTGTCGCCGCCTCGCCTTCCTTCGCGGCCGTTCTCGGCACGGGCCAGGCGGCGAACGACGGCATCCGGCTGGGGCGAGGCCTGGCGCGTGTGGTAGTACGTCTCGAAACCACGCGCGGCGGCGCTGCGGCTCGCGTTGGCGTGGATGGAAATGAAGGCGTCGGCGCCGGCCCGGCGCGAGGCGTCGCGGCGGTCGGCGAGGCTGACGAATTCGTCCGAGGTTCGCGTCATCACGACCTCGATGTCGCCGCGACTTTTCAGGCGCCGCGCGACGCGCTCGGCGACGTCGAGGACGATGTCCTTCTCGTACTCGCCGGTCCACGCGCTGGCCCCGGGATCCTTGCCGCCGTGGCCGGGGTCGAGGACGACGATTTTCTTTTCCAGAAGCGATCTTGTCGCGTGGGCCCGCGAGCTTGCGACGGGGCCGCGGCGCCGCGCTTCTGCTCCGGACGCGCGGACGTCGTCCCCCGCTCTGGTCGCGCGGACATAGTTCCCCGCTCTGGACGCGCGGACGTCCCGCGTCTCCTTTTCCGGGGTTGCATCGCTGCCTGCTGCCAGGCGCTCGGCCCTCTCGCGCGCAAGCCTCTTCGTCCGCGCATCCGGCTCCGCCGGATCGCCGCCGCTCACCGACGCCGAAGTGTGTGCCGCCGGCCCGTCGTCCGACGATGCGTCGACGAGGTCGATGAGGAGCCGATTGCCGTCGATACGCGCGTGAAGATGCGGTGCCACCCGGCCCGCGACGTCGACCGAAAGGCGAACGATGCGCGCGTCCTCGTCGTGGAGCACGAGCACGCCGTCTACGCGGCGGTCGGACACCGGCAGCAGTCGCGGCACCTGCGAAGTGACGACCGCGTCGGGGATGTCGATGAGGATGGACGAGCCGTCATCGCTGGCGCGGGAGCGGTATCGAAAAGGACCGTCGACGTCGACGACGATGCGGGTCGCGGACGTGGAGGTCGCCGCGCGCACTTGTTGAACGACGGCGGCGTAGGCCGGCAGCGTGGCAAAGCTCTGCGCCGACGCCGCGAGCGCCAACAACGTCATCGCCTGCCAAGGACGAAGCCGCACCACCTCACCTCCACACCGGTCCGCACGCGGCAGGAGCCGCCGGGACCCATGATTATGGCCCTTCGCGACCGTCGGCCTCAAGGATCGCGCCCGGAGCTTCCCGCCGCCGGCGGGCGCCACTGCGGAGCAGCATCGACGGCTTTGAGGATCGAGTTCAAAAAACCTCAGCGAATCCGAGGATCAGCGAGACGTTCGAGAAGCACCGCTTGACGGTTTGCGTGCAGACCAGATCGCAGGCTGGTCAGCGCCTGCGCCCGACGCGGGCTTCCTCGACCAGTCGCGCGAGAAAATTGAGCGCTTCCAGGGGCGTCATCGTCTCGGGTGCCAGCGCGGCCAGGCGGGCACCGAGTGCGTCCTCCGCTTCTTCTTCTTCGCGCCGGCTCTCGCTGCGCGCCGCTGCCCCGAAGAGGCTCATCTGTCCGGCGCCGGCCGCGCCGATCCCCTCGCCGCTTTCGAAGCGCGCGAGGATCGCTCGCGCCTTGTCGATGACGGCCTCGGGCACGCCGGCAAGACGCGCAACCTCGATGCCGTAGCTCCCGCTCGTCGGCCCTTCGGCGATGCGGTAGAGGAAGACCACGCTTCCCTTGTAGCGCCGCACCGCGACCGAGAAGTTCTCGGCAAGGTCGTGCTCGGCCTCCAGCGCCGCAAGCTCGTGGTAATGCGTCGCGAACAGCGTCTTCACGCGCCGCGCGAGCATCGCTTCGGCCACCGCCCACGCTATCGAAATGCCGTCGAACGTCGAGGTGCCGCGGCCGATCTCGTCGAGCACGACCAGGCTGCGGCCGGTCATCCCGTGAAGGATCGCTGCAGTCTCCGACATCTCGACCATGAACGTGGACTGCCCCGCAGCAAGATTGTCGCTGGCGCCGATGCGCGTGAAGATGCGATCGACGAGCGGGATCCTCGCGCGCGCGGCCGGTACGAAGCAGCCGCAGTGCGCGAGCAGCACGATGAGAGCGGTCTGCCGCAGGTACGTCGATTTGCCGGCCATGTTCGGGCCGGTAATGACCATCAGAAGACGGCTGTCGGGGCCGAGCCTCGTATCGTTGGCGACGAACGAGCTTCCGAGGCGCGCTTCGACGACCGGATGGCGTCCCCCTTCGATGTCGAGCTCGAGGCCTTCGTGCACTTCGGGCCTGACGTACCCGCGCCGCTGCGCCGTCTCGGCCAGACCGGCCAGCGTGTCGAGCGCCGCCAGCGCGCCGGCGCTGCGCCCGAGCGAAGGCTGGTCCGGCTGCAGGGAAGCCAGCAGCGCATCGAAAAGCTGGCGCTCTCGCGCCGCGAGGCGCTCTTCGGCGCCGAGCACCTCGTTCTCGCGCACTTTGAGCTCGGGAGTGATGTAACGCTCGGCGTTGGCGATGGTCTGCTTGCGCGTGTAACTGGCCGGCACCAGCGCCTGGTGCGTATGGGTGACCTCGATGTAGTAGCCGAACACGCGGTTGAACCCGACTTTGAGGGAAGGGATCCCGGTGCGCGCCCTTTCCTCGGCTTCGAACGCGAGGATCCATCCCTTGCCGTCGCGCGAGATCGCGCGCAGGCGGTCGATTTCCGCATCGAAACCGTCGCGGATGACGGCGCCCTTGCCGAGCATGGCAGCCGGCTCGGCGGTGAGCGTCGCTGCGATGCGCGTGCGCGTGTGCGCGAGGCCGTCGAGGCAGCGTGCGTGGCGCGCGAGTGCTTCTTCGGTCGAGCCGGTTTCCCGTGTCAGGTCTGCCGCGCCCGCTTCGCTCGCGTCGGCTGCCGCGCCCGCCTCGCGGCCGCGCGAGTCGCCGTCGGCCAGCCGCGCACGCAGCGTGTCGATCTCCGCGAGCGAATCGGCCAGCTTGGTGACGTCGCGCGGCGACGCCGAACCCGCACCGATGCGGCCGACGAGGCGCTCGAGGTCTCCGATTCTTCTCAGGCTCTCGCGCAGGTCGCTGCGCAGCGAAAAGTCGCCGGCCAGCACCTCGACGGCATCGAGCCTCTGGCCGATCGCCGCCGCGTCGGCCAGCGGCCGCGTGATCCACGCGCGCAGCAGGCGCTTTCCCATTCCGGTCGAGCAGCAGTCGAGGACGCTGACGAGCGCTCCGCGCGTGGTGCCGTCGTAGGCCTGCAGGAGCTCGAGGTTGCGGCGCGTCGACGCATCGAGCTGCAAGTAGGCCGCCGCATCGTAGAACACCGGCTCGCGCAGGTGATCGATGCGACCGCCCTGGGTTGCGCTCGCGTAGGAGCGCAGCACTTCGCAGGCTTCGCGGGCCAGCGGACCAGCGCCGGATGCGAGCGATTCGCCGCCGGCCGATGCCGCGGGGCCGGCGCCTGCCACCCGCTCCCGGCCGGGGCTGCCCGCGCGCCGCGGCGCCTGCGTTTCGCTGATGAGGCAGTGCGGCAACAGCGAAGAGACGCGTTTTCGCAGCGCCTGCGGAGCATCGGGCCGCAGCACGATCTCGGTCGGCGCGATCGTCTTCAGCTCTTCGTCGAGGCGGCCGTCGGAGACGATCTCGGTCGCGCGGATCTCGCCGGTCGAAAAATCGCTGACGGCCAGCCCCCACGCGCCGCTCTTTTCGACGACGGCAGCGAGGTAAGCTGCACGATCCGGTGCGAGGGTCTCTTCGTCGAGGTTCGTGCCCGGCGAGATGACGCGCGTGACCTGGCGGCGCGCGATGCCCTTTTCCGGCAGCTCGAGCTGTTCGCAGACGGCGACTTTTCGTCCCGCTTCCATCAGCCTTGCGACGTAGGGCCGCAGCGCGTGGTACGGAATGCCGCACATCGGGATCGGGTTCTCGTCGTTGCGATTGCGGGACGTCAGCGTGAGGTCGAGAAGCTCGGCGGCGATTTCGGCGTCCTCGAAGAACAGCTCGTAGAAATCCCCCATGCGGAAGAACAGCAGCGCGTCGGCGTGCTGGTCCTTGAACTCGAGGTACTGCTGCATCGCCGGCGTGAGGCGAGATGTGATGCGCGCGCGGGAGCCGGCCGTGGACGGCGCACCCGGCGTATCCGCGGTATCCTGCGCAATTTGCGCATTCGAGGCGGAACCGGGCACAGCAGCGCCCGCGCGGGCCGGCGGCCCGCCTTCGACGACGTTCGCCCGGCTCACAGGACCTTGCGCCTCTTGCCGACGTGGTCGACGAGCACGAAGTGCCCGAGCTGCTCGGGCGTCGTGTAGAACGCCCTGCCACGGTTGATCGCCGTCATGCGTTGCACGAAGGCTCGCAGCAGAGGGCTGTCGTCGAGCATGAACGTGTTGATGCGCATCCCGCGACGCGTGACGCGCTCGACTTCCTTCAGCGTCTCGATGGTCGCGCGCGACGAGATGCCGCCGACGCTCATCGGCCATTCGCAGAACAGGCGCCCTTCGCTGAAGTACGCGGTCGGCTGCCCGTCGGTGATCACGATCATCTGCCGCGTGCTCGCAGGGTGGCGATCGAGCAGCCGCGAGGCCACGCGCAGGCCGTCCTGAAGGTTCGTGAACGGATCGCCCATGTTCCACGTGACTTCGGCCAGGTCGGCGGGCCTCAGCTCCACCGCGCGCGTGAAGAACCCGACCATGCCGAAGTAATCGCGCGGGTAGCGCGTCCGCATCAGCGTTTCCATCGCCAGCGCGACCTTCTTCGCGGCGGCAAAACGCCCTTCCCAGCTCATCGACCAGCTCATGTCGAGCAGCAGCACCGTCGAGGTGCGCGTGCTGCGCAGGCTTTCCTTGACGTGGAGGTCGGCAGGCTCGAGTTGGACTCTGCCGCGCAAGCCTTCGCGGCCGGGCAATTGGCCGCGGCCGACTTCGCGGCCGCGCAATTGGCCGCGGCCGACTTCGCGGCCGCGCAATTGGCCGGCGCCGGGTCCGCCGTCGCGCAAGTTGCCGGGCCGGTGTTCGGGGCTGCGCAAGTCGGCGCGCGAGGATGCTGTCGAAGCGGCTTCGCCGGCGCGGCGCACCATCGCGGCCTTCAGCGTGGCTGCTACGTCGATCGTCATCGGGTCGCCGTATTCGTACGCACGCGCCTGTTCGAGCATCGTCTCGCTGGCACCGCGCCGGCTGGTCTCGTGGCGGCCCGCCGCATCCGGCAGCAGTTCGGCGAGCATTTCCTTCAGTGCAAGCCGGCCGAGGCGGCGCGCCGCCTTCGGCGTCAGCGTCGTGCGGCCCTCGCGAGAGATGAGGTAGCCGGCATCGACGAGCAGCCGCATCATCTGGCGCAGCCGGCCGATCGCCTCGGCAAAATCTTCGCCGAGCAGCTCACGCAGCGAAGCTTCGTCGAGCGAGTCGAGGTCTTTTTCGCGAAGCGCCCGCTCCAGGTCGCGCAGCTTTTCGAAACGGTCGATCAGCGACAGGGTTGCGTCGAAATCGAGGCTCTCCGGACCCTGGAACTGGTCGCGATATCGGCGCTGGAAACGCTCGACGCGGCTGATGTCCCCCTCGCGCTCGCGCAGCCGCTCGAAAGCGTCGGCCGCATCGCTGTCGGCCATCGGCGACTGTGCCAGCTGCGACATCCTCTCCTCGAGAATGCGCGAAAGCCTGGCCAGCTCGGCCGCGCGCCTCTCGCGCTCCTCGGCCGACGGGTTGCGCGATGCGGCGTCTTCTTCGGCAGCGACGATATCGTCGGCGTCGTTCCAGGGCTCTTCGAGCGAGCGCGACAGGTTGAACTTGTCGTACAGCTCGCGGATCGCCTCGCGCACGCGGTCGGCCAACTCGTCGAGGCCGACGGCCTCGAACTCCTCGCCGCGGATTCCTTCGCGCAGCAGGCGGCTCAGCGCTTCGGAGAGATCGTCGGTGGCCGAAAGATGCTCGGCAAGGCGGTCGAACAGCCGCTCGGCATCCAGCGCCAGCTTCTGGGATCCGTCCCAGATCGTGTAGCGGCTTCGCACGGCAGACCCCGCCGCACCTCAGGCCGCGTACGAAAGCCGTCCGCCGTCGCGCTCGCGGTTGAGCTTCTTCATGAGGTGCAGGCCTTCGAAGACGAACTCGACGGCGGCGGCCGCAAGACCCGGGCTTTCGAACGGCCCGAGGCGCTCGACGACTTCGCGAAGGCCGGGAATCGAGGCGAGGGCCTCGGCGTAATCGGACGACGGCATCGTGTCGGATACCGCGACTCCCCAGCCCCGACCCAGGTACTCGACGACCGGCGCCAGCTCGGCCGCCGTAATCCGCGCCTCGAACGCGCCCTTGATCGCGAGCGAGAGCAGCCGGTCGATGACGGCCGTCTCCTTGGCGCCGTCCATGCCGTATTCGAGCTCGATCTTGCCGTTGCTGGAGGCGAACAGCGCGTGCAGGTCGCTCAGGCGCGGCGCAATCTCCGGCTCGCGGCAGCGAAGCGCGCGCTTTTCCGCGTTCGCCAGCAGCGTCTCGTAGTTGTTGACGCTGACGCGCACGCTGACGCCGGATGCCTGGTTCACCTCGGGCGCCTTGCGCGCCTCCATCGTGAAACGCGCGACGATCTCCTTGAGGAAGTCGGCGATGCGAAGCGGCCGTCCGGAGCGAGTCGCCGGTCCCACTTCCTGCTCCATGATCGCGACTTCTTCGGCGATCGTGCGCGGATAGTGCGTGCGGATCTGCACGTCGAAGCGGTCCTTGAGCGGAGTGACGATGCGGCCGCGGCTCGTGTAGTCCTCGGGGTTGGCCGTTGCGACGACGAGCACGTCCACGGGCAGGCGGACCTTGAACCCTTTGATCTGCAGGTCGCGCTCTTCCATCAGGTTGAACAGGCCCACCTGTACTTTTTCGGCGAGGTCGGGAAGCTCGTTGATCGCGAAGATGCCGCGATGGCTGCGCGCGGCCAGCCCGAAGTGGATCGCTTCCTCGTCCGAAAGATAGCGGCCTTCGGCGACGCGCACCGGATCCACTTCGCCGATGAGGTCGGCGATGGTGACGTCCGGCGTCGCGAGTTTTTCGGCGTAGCGCGCATCGCGCGCGATCCACGCAACGGTAAGCTCGTCGCCTTCGGCGGCGGCGCGGCGGCGGCACGCGGCGCAGATCGGGCGCATCGGATCGTCGTGGATCTCGCAGCCTTCGACGACGGGCACGCGCTCGTCGAGAAGGCGCGCCAGCGCGCGCACCAGGCGCGTCTTGGCCTGCCCTCGTTCGCCGAGCAGCACGATGTGGTGCCCGGCAAGAACCGCGTTCTCCAATTCGGGAATCACGCTGTCCTGGTAGCCGATCACGCCGGAGAAAATCTTCGATGTGTCGCCGTCGCTCTCGAGGACGCGAACGAGGTTGGCGCGGATCTCTTCGCGCACGGTGCGAGGCTGGTATCCGGATGCGCGAAGCTCCGCGAGCGTCGTGGCCTCGGCCGTCCTCATGAAACGGCACTATAGAAGCCGTTGCCGGGCCCGGCAACGCCGCATCTGCAACCGGGTGTGCGGGAAAATACCCGGGCGGGTTCAGGCTCCGGGCGGGGGCGCGAGCTGGTGGGCCACGTCGTCGGCCGAGGCCACCCCGAGAGCTGCGCTGTGCTCGGCCGCCTCACGAGCCTTTGCTTCGGCCTCTTCGGCGCGCCGCGCCCGGGCTTGCTCACCGGCCAGCTCGGCTTCGCGCGTCGCGAGCGCCTGCTCGGCCGTCTCCAGCGCGGCGCGGGTCTTGTCGAGATCGGCGCGCAGGCCCTTGACCACTTTGGCGTTGCGCCGCACGAGGAAGCGCAGCCGCACGTGCTCGACGAAGGTGCCGGTGCCCGCGACGAGCGCACCGGCCAGCAGGAACGCCAGCAGCAGCAGCGCCAGCGGTACCTCGGTCTCGGCCGGCTGCAGTTTGAGGAACGGCAGCGACGGCACGTACAGGAATTCCACCGGCTTCATGTTCGCACTCGCCAGGATGATGCCGGCGACGATGATGACGATGTAGAGGAGGTTTCGAAGGATCCTCACGCCTGCCTCCCGGCTGCCGCGACGCCGGCAGCCGATTCCTGTTCCACGTCCTCGGCAAAATACGGCAGCAGCCTTTCGTAAGTGACCAGAAGGTGCTCGGGCATCACGCGCGTATCGGCGAGCACCGGCATGAAATTGGTGTCTCCCGCCCAGCGCGGGACGACGTGCCAGTGCAGGTGATCGTCGATGCCGGCGCCGGCCTGGCGCCCGAGGTTCATTCCGACGTTGAAGCCGGCCGGCGAAAACGCGCGGGTAAGCACGCGCACGACCCGTTGAAGCTCGGCCTGCAGGTGCGCCGAAACAGCAGCATCCAGGCGGCCAAAGTCGCTGACGTGGACACGCGGTGCGACCAGGAGGTGACCGTTGGCGTAGGGGAAAAGGTTCATCAGCACGCTGGCATGCTCGGTGACCCGCAGGACCAGCTCGCCGCGACGCGCCTCGCGCGTGACCAGCAGCGGCTTGTCACAGAAGATGCATCCGCCGCGCTCGTCAGGCTTCTCGACGTAGGCGAGCCGCCACGGTGCCCAAAGGACTCGCACGCCGCGGCAGGGGCCGTTATTCGCCGCCGGGGCCCGGCGCCCCGGCGCCTGCCTTGATCGACGCCTCGTATCCGGCGTCGACGCGCTGCTTGAGCTCCTTGCCGACCTTGAAGAACGGAACGGTCTTGGACGCGACCGCAACGAGCTCGCCGGTCTTCGGATTGCGCCCTTCGCGAGCCTGCCGGTTCTTGACGACGAAGCTGCCGAAGCCGCGGATCTCGATGCGGTCTCCCTTGCAGAGAGCCTCGGTCATGCTCTCGAAGACCGAATTGACGATCACTTCGGCGTCACGCCGGGAGTAGACGGGATACAGACGGACGATCTCGTCGATCAGGTCTCGCTTGGTCATCGGCGAACAGCCTCCCAGAAGCCGGTGCTCAGCTGTCGCGGCCGCGGCGCCGGGCGAGCTTTTCTTGGATCATGTCGCCAAGGGTAACGCTACCACCCCGGCCGCTCCCACTTGTGTCGGAGGCCATGTAGGCCCGCATCTCTTCTTTCTCCGCCGACTGGAGCAGGGAGCGGATGCTGAGCGAGATGCGCCGTTCGCGCACGTCCACCTGGGTGACCTCGGCCTCCAGCTCCTGTCCGACCTGGAACAGATCGCGGGGGTTGTCGACCCTGTCGCGGCCGAGCTGGGAGACGTGGACGAGGCCTTCGACGCCGTCCTCGATCGCGAGGAACAGGCCGAAGTCGGCGATGTTCGTGATCTTGCCGTGGACCCTGGCGCCGACCGGGTAGCGGTCGGACATGCGCCGCCACGGGTCTTCCTCGAGTTGCTTGATGCCGAGCGACAGGCGCTCGTTGGGGATGTCGATGCCGAGCACGGCGCAGCGCACCTCGTCACCCTTCTTCAGGAGCTCGGACGGGTGATGGATCTTGCGCGTCCAGTGCATGTCGGAGATGTGGACCAGGCCGTCGATCCCTTCCTTGACGTTCACGAAGGCGCCGAAGTCCGTGACACTGGTCACTTTGCCGGTGACCTGGGTTCCGACCGGGTGCTCGATCGGCAGCATCTCCCAGGGGTTGGGCGTCACCTGCTTGAGACCGAGCGAAATGCGGCGGTTTTCGGGGTCCAGCGACAGCACCATGACGTCGACGTCGTCCCCCACCGAGACGACCTGCGACGGGTGCGTCACGCGACGGGTCCACGACATTTCGGAAACGTGGACCAGGCCCTCGATGCCTTCCTCGATCTCGACGAACGCGCCGTAATCGGTGAGGCTGACGACCTTGCCGCGCACGCGGCTTCCCGGGAACAGGCGGTCGGCAACGGTGACCCAGGGGTCGTCGTGCAGCTGCTTGAGACCGAGCGAGATGCGGTGCGAGGTCGAATCGTACTTGAGCACGACGACCTTGATCGTGTCGCCGGGCTTGACGACCTTGGACGGATGCGAGACGCGGCCCCACGACATGTCGGTGACGTGCAGCAGCCCGTCGATGCCACCGAGGTCGACGAATGCGCCGTAGTCGGTGACGTTCTTGACGATGCCTTCGAGGATGACTCCTTCCTCGAGAATCTTCAGAGTTTCACCGCGCACGGCCTCCTGCTCTTTTTCGAGCAGCGCCTTGCGCGAGACGACGACGTTGCCGCGCGCGCGGTTGAACTTGAGGATCGTGAACTTTCCGACTTCGCCGATGTAGCGATCGAGACTGCGCGTCGGGCGTGTGTCGACGTGAGAGCCGGGAAGAAACGCGGCCACCCCGACGTCGACCTTGAGGCCACCCTTGACGCGACCTGTAATGGTGCCGGTGATCGGGCTGCCCGCGTTGTACGCGTCCTCGATCACCTTCCAGACGATGTTCTGGCGCGCGCGCTGGTAAGACAGGCGCAGCTCGCCGTTGTCGCCACCGGTGGACTCGACGTAGACGTCCACCTCCTGGCCTTCCTGCACGAGCATGGTTCCGTCGCGATCGCGGAACTCCCAGGCAGGGATGATCCCTTCCGACTTGTACCCGATGTCGACGGTGACCACTTCCTGGTCGATCGACACGATGCGGCCCTTGACGACTTCTCCCGACTGGACAGAACGAAGCGAAGCTTCGAACAGGTCTGAAAAACTCTCGGAACCGCTACCGGACTGGCTCAGCTCATTGGCCGCCTTCTCCTGTTGCATCAAAAAAAGAATCCTCCGTGGTGTGGCGCCCGAACGGGCAGCCTCTTGAGATAACGCGGCACGTCCGCGAGAGCAAGGGCGTCGGACGATCCGGAAGCGGGGGCAAGATCCGGGAAAGACTCGAATTCCGACTACGTCGAGTTGCGCCGGCGGCGGTCGACTTCATCGACGATGCGCGCGACGACTTCGTCGAGCGTGAGAAACGTGGTGTCCAACACCAGTGCATCGGCAGCCCTGGCAAGGGGCGCGATCGAGCGAGTCGTGTCGCGCCGGTCCCTCTCGGCCATCTCGTCTCGCACGCGCGCGACAGCCTCGGGCGCTGCCGCTTTTGCGGTCAGTTCGAGCTCCCGCCTCCTGGCGCGCTCGGGCGGATCCGCGTCGAGGAATACCTTGAGGTCGGCGTCAGGAAAGATGACCGTGCCGATGTCGCGGCCTTCGGCCACGGTCCCCGGTGGCGAGACCGCGCCCCTCTGGATACCCACGAGAGCCCGGCGCACGGACGGGCAGGCCGAGCTCTTCGACGCGGCCTGGCTGACCTCCGGGCTGCGGATGCGGCCGCTGACGTCCTGGCCCCCCAGAAGGAAGCGGCCGGCGGCGGTCTGACGGATCTCGAGGCCGGTGGCCAGCGCCCCAAGAGCCGCGTCGTCGTCGGTAGCGACTCCCTGTTCGAGGGCCGCGAGAGCCACGCAGCGGTAAAGTGCCCCCGAATCGAGGTACGAAAAGCCGAGCGCGGAGGCCACGGCGCGCGCCGTCGTCGACTTGCCGGCGCCAGCCGGTCCGTCGATCGCCAGGATGAAGGGTCTCCGGCTCATGCGCCGAGCCTTTGCAGGCTGTCGAAGAATTCCGGGAACGAGACGGCAACCGGCCCGTCGTTGTCGAGCGTAACGCCGTCGCCTCGCGCGGCCAGCGCCGCCACTGCGGCCGACATCGCGATGCGGTGATCGTGGCGGGTTTCGACCCGACCTCCGCCGCGCGGTGCTCCGCCGGCAATCACCATGCCATCGTCCTTTTCTTCCACTTCCGTACCGAAAGCCCTCAGGATTGCTGCAGTAGTGGAGATCCTGTCGCTTTCCTTGACGCGTAGCTCGCCGGCTCCCGAGATCACCGATTCGCCGTCGGCGAACGCTGCGGCGACGGCCAGCAACGGAAGCTCGTCGATGGTTGCCGGCACTTCGGCTGCGCCGATCTCAAATCCGCGAAGACCGGAGGCCCGGCAGCGGATGCTCCCGACCGGCTCGCCGCCGCTCGTGCCCTGGACGGCAGCCTGGATGTCGGCACCCATCCGGATGAGGACATCGAGGAACCCGAGGCGGGTCGGATTGAGACAGACCCCGTCGATCGTGACGTCCGAACCCTCGACCAACGCTGCGGCGACCAGCAGGAACGCGGCCGATGACGGATCCCCCGGCACGCGGACGTCCACGCAGCGGGGGATGGCCCTTCCCGTCACGCTCGCCACCGAGCCCTGGACCGTTACCGGGACGTCCATTGCCGCCAGCAGCTTCTCGGTGTGATCGCGGGTCGCCGTCGGCTCGATGACAGTCGTCGTTCCTTCGGCCTGGAGACCGGCCAGGAGGATGGCGGTTTTTACCTGGGCGCTCGCAACGGCGAGCTCAATCGTGGCCGGCGACAGCTCACGGCCGCGGATCATCAGGGGGGCATGGCCGTCGTCGGTCTCAATGCTTGCCCCCATCCGCGCCAGAGGCTCGGCAACGCGTCTCATCGGGCGGCGCGTAAGCGACGGGTCGCCGCTCAGCACCGCTTCCAGATCGCGCTGCCCGCACAAGAGTCCCGACAGCAGGCGCATCGTCGTACCGGAGTTCTCGCAATCGATCGTGCCGGGCCGCGCTACCGCCTGCATCGCCATTCCGCGGATGCGCGCCGTGCCTGGCGAGACGATCGCGACGACGGCGCCAAGGCGGCGCATCGCAGCGACGGTCGAGGCAACGTCGCGGCCCGATGGCAGCCCGTCGATTCGCGCCTCGCCGGATCCGGCTGCGTTGAACATGACGGCGCGGTGCGCGATCGACTTGTCTCCCGGAACGACGATCGTCCCGCGCAGCGGCCCGCGGGCGCGGGCAACCTGACGCGGCGCGCTCACCGCGGCGCTCCGCACTTGCGACCGGGACCGGCCGTCACGACGAAACGATCCCCCTGCGCAGCTTGTGCGACGCCGCGATGATCGTGCGGATCACCCCTTCGTCGCGATCGGCGATCGCATCGCGAAGATCGTCCCAGCAGGCGCTGAACTCGTCCATCGCATCGACGATCGCTTCGCGATTGAGCCTGGCGATGTCGATCCACATCGCAGCGTCGCTTGCCGCAAGGCGCGTCGTGTCGCGAAACCCTCCGGCGATGAGATCGACGACGTCCTGGCGCCGCTTCGCGCCGTCGGCGGTGGCAGCCAGCGCGAAGGCGACCATCTGCGGCAGATGGCTCGAGGTCGCGATCGCGCTGTCGTGCGCGTCGGCATCCATCACGGAAACCTCGCAGCCGACGGCGCTCCAAAGCTCGCGCATGTCGTCGACGAGAGATGCCGGCGTGTCCTTCGCAGGCGTCAGCACGCAGCGACGACCGCGGAAAATCGCCGGATCGGCGCTGCCCGCGCCCGTTTCGGCCTTGCCGGCAAGCGGATGCGCGCCGAGAAATCGGTCGACGAGGCCCCGCCTTCCCGCTTCGATCACGATCGGACCCTTGACGCTGCCGACGTCCGTGAAGACCGCCGTCTTCGGCGCATGCTCGGCAAGCTCGTGGAGCTGGGAGACGGCGGTGAACACCGGCGTCGCGACGACGACCAGGTCGGCGCCGGCCAGCGACGGGAAAAGATCGGTGCGCGCCTCGTCGATGAGCCCGCGCGACAGCGCGATGTCGAGGTTCGCCTTCGACCTTCCGGCGCCGACGACGTGGCCGAAAGCGCCGCAGGCCTTTGCTGCGCCCGCCAACGATGCGCCGATCAGGCCCGTGCCGACGATGACGCAGCGATCCCAGGACTTCATCGCGCGGTTCCGCCCGAACGTACTGCGGACGCGCGCCGGGCCGCAAGGTCGCCGGCGAGCACCTGCTCGAGCGCCGCGATCGCGCGCCGGTCTTCTTCTTCGGTCGAGTACGTGATGCGGATGTGGTCGGGAAACCCGTAAGCATCCATCGGACGCACGATCACGCCGAGGCGAAGCAGCGCATCGGTAACTGCCGCGCCTTTACCAGTGCGCACGAGGAAGAAATTCGCGTGGCTGGCAACGGCATCGATGCCGAGGCGCTCGCAGGCCTTTGCCCAGCGCACGCGGCTCGAGCGCACCAGCGCGCGCGAGGCCTCGACGTGCGCGTCGTCGTCGAGAGCGGCCGCAGCGGCAACCTGCGCGAGCAGGTTGACGTTGAACGGCTGGCGAAGCCGTGCCATCGCGTCGGCGATCTCGAGGGATGCCACGCCGTAACCGATGCGAAGACCGGCCAGGCCGTGGATCTTCGAGAACGTGCGCGTGACGATGAGCCCCGGGTGCCGGTCGATGTACGCCAAGCCGTCGGGATAGAGCTCGTCGTCGACGAATTCGAAGTACGCTTCGTCGAGCACCACCGCGACGGCGTCGGGTACCTTCGCGAGGAACCTCTCCCACTCCTGGCGGCGGAAAATCGTGCCTGTCGGATTGTTGGGGTTGGCAACGAAGACGACGCGCGTCCTGCCGGTGACGCGCTCGGCGATGGCCTCGAGGTCGTGCTCGAAGCCGCGCGGCGGAGCCTTGACCGGAGTCGCACCGACGGCGATCGAAACCAGCGGATAGACCAGGAACGCGTCTGCCGAGAACAGCACTTCATCGCCGGGGCCGGCCAGCAGGCGACAGGCCAGCTCGAGGATCTCGTTGGACCCGTTGCCGAGGATGATGCGACGAGAATCGACGCCGAGGCGGGTCGCGAGCTTTTCGGTCAGTACGACCGCTCCGCCGTCGGGGTAGCGGTGGACCGACGCGAGGGCGTCCGCCATTGCCGCCAGTGCCTTCGGCGACGGCCCGAGCGCGTTCTCGTTGGATGCGATCTTGATCGAGCCGCGGATGCCGAGCTCGCGCTCGACTTCTTCGATCGGGCGCCCGGGCTTGTACGGCGTCAATGAGCGGATCCGCTCTGGAATCGGGGGGCCGGCCATCTGCGGTGACTAGCGCGAAAACGCCGCCATGGCACGCGGGCGG
The DNA here is from genome assembly GCA_036493895.1 of Candidatus Binatia bacterium. Lineage (NCBI taxonomy): Bacteria > Candidatus Binatota > Binatia (SeqCode) > Binatia bacterium. Next base: position 211,608 of record DASXOZ010000070.1, read on the forward strand.
GGAAACTTGCGGCAACAAGGCACGGGCGGCGGGCGGCGATGCGCTGCGGGCGGCGGCGTGGATTTGTGCACGGCCGACTGGTCTCCGCCGACGACAGGAGTAGCGTGCTCGGCGTCTTGCGCGCTTGCCGCGCCCGGAGGTTTCCGTGTCATCGATTCGTGCCGCTTCGATCCGCCGCCGCCTCCGCATCGCTCCCGCCGCGACGATGGCGCTGGCGATCCTACTGTCAGGATTGGCCGCGGCATCGGTCGCAGCGGCGGCGCAGAAGTGCGGCGATCGCGACAACAGCGGCACCGTGACGGCCAGCGATGCGCTCGGCGTGCTCAAGGTGTCGGTTGGCGCGGCCCAGTGCGACCCTTGCGTCTGCGACGTCAATCACTCGGGAACCGTCACGGCATCGGACGCACTCGTCGTCCTCAAGTTCGCCGTCGGCCAGCCGGTGACGCTGTCGTGCAATTCGTGCACGCCCCTCTGCCAGTCCTCTCAGCCTCCGCAATGCGGAGGAACCTGCAACAACGGGCTGGTGTGCGCCGAAACGCCGGATACCAATGGCATGTGCGATTGCGTGCCCGCGTGCACCATTTCTGCTGTCCCGGCCTGCGGAGGAAGCTGCGAGGGGGCGGATGCCGCCGACTCGCTATGCAACGACGTCACGTTCGCGGCCGGCAACCATTCCATCGATCGCTGCGTGTGCCTGCCGCCGGGTGCGAAAGCCTGCGGCGACTCGAGCGCACCGACCTGCGGCGGCGTCTGCCAGCCCGGGCACGCGTGCACGAACCACAGCGGCAAGTGCCAGTGCGATTCGGTCGCGGCTCCGGTCGTGGCCTGCGGCCAGTCGAGCACGCCCACTTGCGGCGGGACCTGTCCGGACGGCTTCATCTGCACGTTCGCCGACAGCATCTGCGAGTGCATTCAATCGGACGGAAGCCAGAATGCCTGCGAGAGCGCCGAGGCTCCGGTATGCGGCGCCGCGTGCCCGGACACGAAGACCTGCGCGCGCGATTTCCTCGTCGGATGCAAGTGCTTCCATCCGTGCGAGATCAGCAACGCCCCGGCCTGCGGCGGCTCGTGCAATAGCGGAACCTGCACGCACGCGACCGCGACGATCAAGGGCGCGAACTCGACGGTCGACTACTGCCTCTGCTTGTAACCTGGCACGCGGGCGCTACAGGCAGACCGGACACGCAAGCGAGCCGCTCACTCCGACGGCGAAGCGCAGGGTCTTGAGCGCGTCGCTCGCGGTGACCGCGTGACTGCCGTCGACGTCGCAGACGCAAGGCAGGCAGCTCTTCGACCCTACCGACACCTTGAGGATCTGCAGCGCATCGGCGGCCGTCACGCCGCCGCCGCCGCTGGCATCCCCGCACGCCACTTCGGTCGCGCCGGTGAACTGCAGCAGCATCTCGCCGTGGTCGTCCTTGAGCGTGAACGTGTGCGGCGTGCCGAGAAATCCGAAAGTGTACTGCGGAAACGGGTCGATCAACGCGTCGGAGGCGAACACGTCCTTCGTGATCGCGACGAAGAGCTGGATGTCGGCGGCCGCATTGCCGTTGAATGACATCGTGCCGCCCTCGGGACCCAAGTCGCGCGGGCCGTCGTAGATGCGAAACGTATTGCCCGCCAGATCGACCTGGTAGAACGCAGCGTGCGAGCCGGTGACTTCCTGGCCGAGGAAATCGGCGTGGAACGCGGAGTGTCCGTTCTGCTGGTAGGCGCCGTTGGACGGGCTCGGGTCGCCGTCGGCTACCGACGTGTCGAACGTGAAGTAGCCCGTGACATCGGTATTCAGCGGAACCGAAACTCCGAAAGGCTGGTTGACGACGGTCGCGGCCTTCGCCGTCCAGGCCACCGTCTTGATGCCCGCGTGTGCATCGGCCGCAACCAGAACCGCAAGGGCCGTCGCGATCCCGTAAAATCTTCCCATGACTCCCCTCCTCGACCGGAACAAGCGGCGCCCCCGCCACCGGTTCCGTCCTCCGTGCCGATCCTTCTAGCGCTTTGCGTGCCGCTTGTCGTGCAAAGCGTAGGGTCGGCGGCGCCCAGCAGGCCGCTGCGCGCGCGCCGGCCCGTCCAATACGCAGCACCGGGTTTTCGCTCCCGGCGGGCGCCCGGCTAGAATCGGCCGCCATGAACGGGACCGCCGCGACGACGCGCGGCAGCCTTGCCGGCGCCGTCGCGTGGCTGGCCGTCGCCCTGCTAGGAGCTTCGGCCCTGGCCGCCATCGCGCTCCACCGCGGCGAAACCATTTCGAGCACCTGGTTCCTCGTCGCGGGGCTCTGCACCTACGCGATCGGTTACCGCTTCTACTCGGCGTTTCTCGCCAGTCGTGCGCTCGCCCTCGACGACCAAAGGCCCACCCCTGCGCACACTCGCCGCGACGGCCGCGACTTCGTCCCGACCAACCGCTGGGTGGTCTTCGGCCACCACTTCGCGGCCATCGCCGGGCCCGGGCCGCTGGTCGGACCGATTCTCGCCGCGCAGTTCGGCTATCTTCCTGCATCGCTCTACATCGTCGTCGGCGTCGTGCTCGGCGGCGCCGTGCAGGACTTCACCGTCCTCGTGGGCTCGATGCGCCGCGGCGGGATGAGTCTCGGGCAGATCGTCCGCGAAGAAATCGGCCCGGTCGGAGGCGCAGCGGCCACGGTCGCCGTGCTCGCGATCATGGTGATCCTGATCGGCGTGCTCGGCCTCGTGGTCACCAACGCGATGTTCGGCAGCCCGTGGGGAACGTTCACGATCGCGGCGACGATTCCGATCGCGCTGCTGATGGGTGTCTGGATGACGCAGCTGCGGCCGGGCCACGTGATGGAAGCGTCCATCGGCGGTCTTGCGCTCGTGCTGCTGGCCGTATGGGGCGGCGGCTACGTGCACGATCACGAATCGCTTCGAGTCTGGTTCGATCTCGGCAAGCCCGCCATTGCGCGCTGCCTGATCATTTACGGGTTTACCGCCAGCGTGCTGCCGGTGTGGCTGCTGCTGGCGCCGCGCGACTACCTCTCGGCGTTCATCAAGATCGGAACGATCGCGCTATTGGCCGCGGGCCTTCTGCTGGTCAGGCCCGACGTGCAGATGCCGGCTCTTACCCGCTTCATCGACGGCACCGGCCCGGTGTTCGCAGGAAAGCTGTTCCCGTTCTGCTTCATCACGATCGCGTGCGGCGCGATCTCGGGATTTCATGCGCTGATCTCGAGCGGCACGACGCCGAAGCTTCTGGATCGCGAGAGCGACGCCCGCTTCATCGGTTACGGCGCGATGCTGATGGAGAGCTTCGTCGCGCTGATGGCGCTGATGGCCGCTACCGTGATGGAGCCCGGCACTTATTTTGCGATGAACGCGCCGGCGAGCCTGATCGGCACGACTGCCGCGGAGGCCGCAGCGAAGATCTCGCAATGGGGCTTTACGCTCGACCCCGCATCGTTCGAAGCGCTGACTCGCCACGTCGGCGAGAACACGCTGCTGTCGCGAACCGGAGGAGCGCCGACGCTGGCCGTCGGCATGGCCGAGATCTTCTCGCGCGCGCTCGGCGGCGACGCGATGAAAGCGCTGTGGTACCACTTCGCGATCATGTTCGAAGCGCTGTTCATCCTGACCACGCTCGATGCCGGCACCCGTGTCGGGCGCTTCATGATGCAGGACCTGCTCGGCGGCTTCTGGGAGCCTCTCGGACGCACCGCCTCGCTGCCGGCCAACGTATTTTCTTCGGCGCTGATCGTCGGCGGCTGGGGCTATTTCCTTTACCAGGGCGTCATCGATCCTCTCGGCGGCATCAATTCGCTGTGGCCGCTGTTCGGGATCGCCAACCAGTTGCTCGCGGCCACGGCGCTCACGGCCGTGACGACGCTGTTCGTCAAGTCCGACCGGCCGCGCTACGCGCTGACGACGTTCGCGCCCCTCGTCTGGCTGCTCGTCGTGACGATGACAGCAGGGTGGCAGAAGATCTTTTCGCCCGACTTGCGCATCGGCTTCCTGGCCATGGCGGACAGCCTGGCCGCGCAGGCCGGCGCGGGACAGATCGCGGCGGACAAGCTGTCGCAGACGGCGCACGTGATCTTCAATAACCGGCTCGATGCTGCCGTCACCGCGGTCTTCATGCTTCTCGTCGCGGTCGTCGTGCTGGATGCCGCGCGGATCTGGTGGAAGACGCTCTCCGGGCGCCGCGGCCACGGCCTGGCCGTCGCGGAGGTGAGCCTGTGAACGTCGCGCGTCGAGTGCTTGCGGCAACGCGTGGATTTCTTCGCGGGTTTCTGGGAATCACCGAGGCCGACGACGAGCGGCGTCCCGAGCCGTCCTGCACGCATCACGACGATTGCTCGCCAGACCGGGCAGCACCGTCGCTTGCGCGGGCCGCGCTGGTCGAAAGAGCGCGCCACCGCGCGTCCTGCTGCTGAGCATTCGATGCCATCGCAAAGCCGATACGATCCCGAAGAGCTTCGCCTGCGCCTCGAGCCGTGGTTTCGCGACCGGCTCGGAGGCGCGAAGGACCTGCACCTGGACGAGATCACCGCGCCGGGCCTGACCGGGTTTTCCAGCGAGACGATGCTCGTCGACGGGCATTGGAGCGACAACGGCCGCGAAGTGTCCGGCCGCTGGGTCGTGCGCTCGCGTCCCACCGAGCATCCGGTGTTCCCCGAATACGACCTGCACGCGCAGTTTCGCTGCATGCAGATCGTTGCCGACGCGAGCGACGTGCCGGTGCCGCGCGTGCGCTGGTGGGAGCCGGATGCGCAGGTGATCGGCGAGCCGTTCTACGTGATGGATCGCATCGACGGCGAGGCGCCGAGCGACAATCCTCCGTACACGGTGATGGGCTTTCTTGCCGAGGCGGCGCCCGCGCAGCAGCGCGCGCTCTACGAGAAAGAGATTTCGATCCTGGCGCGCCTCCACGCGATCGACTGGAAGAAGGCCGGCCTGGATTTCCTCGATCGGCGCCGCTTCGGACCGGCGGGATTCACGCAACAGCTCGCGTACTACCGCGATTTCCTCGCGTGGGCCTCCGAGGGCCGTCCCCAGCCTACGGTCGAGGCGGCGTTCGATTTCCTCGAAGCGAACGTTCCGCCGGGCCGCGACGTGGTCGTGCTGAACTGGGGCGACGCAAGACCGTCGAACATCATGGTCCGCGATTTCGAGCCCGTCGCGGTGCTCGACTGGGAGATGGCCACGCTCGGGCCGCCCGAATGCGACGTTGCGTGGTTTCTGTATCTCAATCGCTTTCTCAGCGAAGGAGTCGGTGCGCCTGCCCTGCCGGGATTTCCGCTGGATGAAGAGACCGCGTCGCTGTACCGCTCGTTCGGCGGCCGCGAGCTGCACGACCTGCACTATTACCAGGTGTGGGCCGGACTTCGCTTCAGCGTGATTTTCATCCGCATCATCCAGCGGATGCAGAAGCAGGGCGTGCTGGTGCCGGGGTGGAGCGAGCAGAACAATATCTGTACGCAGTTCCTGGCGAAGGTTGGCGGGTTTGCGCTGCCGGCGTGAGCACGATTCCTCAGGCGCACCGCTCTATTCTGCCGCGATCGTTCCAACGTCGGTCTGGGAGAAATCGTCGCCCTTGTAAAGGAGAGGCTCACCCAGCGTCATGGCGAGGGCGTAGGAGAAACAGTCTCCATAGTTGAGCCCGGCTGGATGTCGCCCCTTTCCGAAGCGGAGGAACGCATCGCGGGCGGCATGGGCCTGCTCGGCGTCGACCGGCACCAGTACGATCTCCGCCTTGGCCACGAACAGGTCGAGATCACGCAACCCGTCGCCACCGTACCGCGCGCCGATCACGATCGACGTTTCGACGAAGGTGGCCGTGGAGATGGAGCGTGAAGCCGCGGCCTCGATGGCTGCGTTGAACGAGCGCCGCTCCGGTTCGTCCTGCAGGATCGCGAGAAGCGCCGAGGTGTCGAGAATCACCCGCGCGGCAGTCCGTTGTCGTCGTAGCCGAGAATGTCCTCGGCCGATCTGCTGTCGAGGACCGGCAGCGACGCGCAGTGCGTTGCGATCCGGTCGAGTTCCTCAGCGAGGGGGCGACGGGAGCGTTCGCGTCGAACGCGGGCGAGTCGATCGCGAAGAGCCTTGGTGACCGCTTCGGTCTTGGTCTCGCCCGCCAGCTTCGCCAGGTCTTCCGCCAGACGTTCCGTTTCCGGGTTTCGGATGTTCAGTGCCATTTTCATTACACCTACACTACATACTACACGTAATGACTGAGCAGGCAAGCCATCATGAGCTGGTTCAGCCAACGACTGGGACCTATTGCAAAAGCGCGACCCGAGTGCGCGGGCAAGGCACCGAATCGAAAGGCTTTCTCAGGTCGTCGCGAGTTTTTCTCAGAACATCCTGCGACCTCGCCTCACCGTCGTTCCGATTTCTCCTGCTCGATCGCGTTGCGAAGGTTCCCACCCACGGCTCGCAGCAATGTCGCGCCTTGCTGCGGGCTTCTCCCAAGGGCAATCAGCACCGCCAGCTTGATGTCGCTCCCCGCCTGTTCGAGAGCGCTCGCTGCGACCGAATCTTCGACAGCGGCGGCGTGCGATACCATCTTCACGGCACGATCGCGCAGCTTCCGGCTCGATAGCCGCATGTTGATCATCAGGCCCATGTGGACGCGCCCGAGGCGCAGCATCACCGCGGTCGAGAAAAGATTCAGGGCGATCTTCTGCGCCGTTCCGGCTTTCATCCGTGTGGAACCGGCGATGACCTCGGCGCCCGTATCGAGCAGGATGGGATGATCGACTGCCTCGAGCAGCGGCGTTCCCGCGTTGCTCGCAAGACCGACAGTCAGCGCGCCCGTCGCCGCCGCCGTTCGAACGGCGGCCAGAGTGTAAGCGGTGCGCCCGCTGGCGGCGACGCCAACCACCACATCCCAGGAGGTCGGCGCGAGAGCATGCGTCGCCGCCTCGGCAGCCGCCATGTCATCCTCCGCGCCTTCGACACTGGACCGCAGCGCATCCGGGCCGCCGGCGAGCAGGTAGGCTACGCGGTCCCAATCGTAAGTCGGACCCAGCTCCACCCCATCCTGCACCGCAATTCGCCCCGAGGTGCCGGCACCGACGTAGATGAGTCGTCCCTGCGAGCCGCTGAGCCGCTCCGCTGCGTCTTCGGCCGCTTCGGCGATCGTTGAGGACTGCGACTGCACGGCGGCTACAGCGGCAAGCTGGTCTTCGAGCATCGCCTGCACTGCGTCATGGGTCGTCCAGAGGTCGAGATCGGCAAATCGGGCGCTGATATCTTCGGTCGGCAAGTCAGCGTCTCCTCACGGATGTTTGTCCTGCTATCATCATTGCTCACTATCCGAGCGGATGATGCCACTCTACCTGGGAATAGACGCCGGCGGCACCCACACGCGCGCACGGTTGGTCTCGGACAGCGGAGACGTTCTCGGCGCCGGCGAAACCGAAGCCGCCAATACGCCGGCCGGTCTGCCGCACGCACTGCAGGTCATCGAGGAAGCTTACAGCCATGCTGCCCGCCAGGCAGGAATCGCAGAGACCGGGCTCTCGTCGATTCACGCAGGCATCGGCATGGCCGGACTGAACCGGCGCGGAGTTCTCGACGGTCTCAAGGCACATTCCTTCCCATTCAAGTCCACCGCCTTCGCAAGCGACGCTGCGATTGCCAATCTCGGCGCCCATGCAGGACAGGATGGTGCGATCGTCGTTGTCGGAACGGGAAGCATCGGCTTCGCCCGTATCGGCGATGAGATCGTCACGGTAGGCGGCTATGGATTTGCGGTCTCGGACGAAGGCAGCGGCGCCGAATTGGGTCTGCGCGCGATCCGCCGCGCACTGTGGGCGCGCGACGGACGCATCCCGCACACGGCACTCACCCGGGAATTGCTCGATCACTTCCATGGCTCTGCAGGCGAGATCGTCGATTGGACCGCGCGAGCGACTCCCCGCGACTATGCGGCGTTCGCACCGATGGTCATGCAACACGCAAACCAGGGCGATGCCACGGCCGAGCTGATCGTGCAGGAAGCGGCGCAACGAATCGGAGCGGTGATCCGCACCATGCTGGAACGCGGCGCTCCGCATTGCTGCCTGATGGGCGGCCTGGCCCCGCACTTGCGCGACTGGCTCGCCCCCAGCATCAGGGCGCGCCTGCGCGAGCCGCTCGGCGACGCGTTGGATGGCGCGGTCCTGCTCGCCCGCACGCGCGCTGCGCAGACATAAAGCAGAAAATGGAGATGAACCCCCCATGGCCGTGCAAGTGGAGCCGGCACCCGACCTTGCGTCGGAACCCCTGCGCGAGATCGCGTGGAACCGCCACGGCCTCGTGATGACCTGACCCGCACGTCGAACGGCCGAACCGCCGAGGCGATTGCGGACCTGCGGCGTCAGCCCGGGGAGTCGAGAACCCGGACGACGGACTTCCCGCGCAATGGCTTCGCCTCGAAGGCCTCACGCGCGCGGGCGAGCGGAAAGACTCGATCGACATCAGGCCTGAGGATGCCTTCGTCGATCCACTTCGCGAGATCTTCGAGCTGGATCCGGTCGGGCTCGACGATGAAGAAAGCCGATCGTACGCGCGGATCCTTGGATGTCGTCCCGTCGTTGCTGATCGTCACGAGGCGGCCGCTCGGACCGAGCACTTGCCAGGAGCGATCGAGCGTTTCGCCGCCCACGGTATCGAACACGAGATCGACGTCGCTGACGGCGCTCTCGAAGGCCACCGCCCGATAGTCGATCGTCTCTTGAGCGCCGAGTTCACGCACGAGTGCTTCATTGGCGGCGGAGCAGGTCGCGATCACGTGGGCGCCGCGCCAGCGGGCGATCTGCACGACGAACTGCCCGACCGCTCCGGCGCCTCCATGAACCAGCACCCGGTTGCCTTTGGCGAGACGACCGCGGTGGATGAGGCCCTGCCAGGCCGTCAGCGCGGAAATGGGAGTGACCGCGGCGGACAGCTCGTCGAGCGAATCGGGCCTGGGAACGACGAAGTCGGGCCGCGTGACGCAGTACTCCGCGAAAGCGCCGTCGCAAAACCAGTCGTTCAGCCCGAACACCCGGTCACCGACCGATACACCTTCGGACCTCCCGCCGACTTCGACGACTTCACCGGAGAATTCGTGCCCGGGAATGATGGGAAACGGCCGGGGCTGCGTGAGGCGCGTGAACCAGGTCGGAAACCATTCGAGCTCGCCCGGCGTCACGCCCGCCGCATGGACGCGAACGAGGATCTCCCCGGCGCCAGGCTTCGGAACCGGCGCGACCTCGTAGCGGAACATTTCGGGACCGCTCCGCTCGTGAATTCGAATCGCCTTCATCTGCACCCGCTGTGGTGTGTCCCGGGCAATCGCCCGTGGTCTCTATACGTGCCTGGTCCAGAACGATTCAAGAGCGAACGCGAGGCTTGGCCGGCCTCTGCAGGGGTCAGAGCTCGCCCGCTATCCACGTTTCGACGACATTGTTGTCCACATCGAGCAGCACGAGATCCGCGCGAAGTCCGGGCCTGATCGCGCCCCTTTGCTGCGAGAGCCCGAGTATGTCGGCAGGCACCGCGCTCGCCATCCGCACGGCGGTCGCGGTATCCACGCCCATCAGGCGCTCGGCATTGCGAACCGCCGCGGCCATGGTCAGGTGCGATCCGGCCAGCGTTCCATCGGAGGTGACGCAGCGGGCACCCTCGTCCGGGCACTCGCGCGACGGGAGCACATCGAGGACGCGGCCGCTCTCCACCACCACGCAGCAATCCTGCCGAAACCCGTCGGGTGTCAGCACGCGCGAAGGATGAAGTGCGACCTGGCTCATTCTATTGCTTCTCCACCCGGTGGCTTATCGATCTTCGATGAGGGATGTCGAGATCGCCAGCTACCCGATCGAGACTGCGTTCCAACGGATTCAGCGATGATCGAAGACACGTTCCGACTAAGCAGCGCCCGCGCGTATCGCGAGACCTGGCCGCTCGCGACACCTTTCGTCATTTCCCGCGCCCGAGCGGATACGACCGACCTGCTCGTCGTCGAGGTCCAAGAGGGCCAGTGGGACGGCCGCTGCAGGGGACGCGGCGAGGCCTGTCCGATCCGGCGCTTTGGGCAGGGTATGGAGAAGGCGGTTGCCGAGGCCGAAGCGATGCTCGCCGCACTGCGGGGCGGAGCCGACTGGTCGAAGCTGTACGACCTTTCTTCCCCCGGCGCCGCGCGCAACGCGGTCGACTGCGCCCTGTGGGACTTGAGGGCCAAGCGTGCCGGCAAGCCGATCTGGGAACTGCTCGAGTTGCCGGAGTGGCAACCGGTGGAAACGGTGTTCACGATCAGCGTCGCCGCGCCCGAGGTCATGGCTGCAGCGGCGCGCGACGCCGGCCCCTACCCCATCCTCAAGATCAAGCTTGGCGGAAGCGACGACGATTCGCGCATCCGCGCAATTCGCGACGCCGTACCGGACAAACGGCTGATCGTCGACGTCAACGAGGGTTGGACTCTCGCCGAGCTTCGGCGATGCCTTCCCGCAATGATCGACGCAGGCGTCGAGCTGATCGAACAGCCGCTCCCGGCCGGGCGTGATCAGGAGCTCGCCCAGCTACCCCGCGCGGCGCGGGCGCTTCCGATCGGCGCGGATGAATCCTGCCATGTCGCTTCGGACGTCGATCGGCTGGTCGAGCTTTACGACGTGGTCAATATCAAGCTGGACAAGGCGGGCGGGCTCACCGAAGCATTGCGCATGCTCGATCGCGCGCGCTGCGCCGGGCTCGACGTCATGGTCGGCTGCATGCTCGGAACGTCGCTCGCGATGGCGCCGGCGATGATCCTCGCGCAATCGAGCCGCTTCGTCGACCTCGATGCACCGCTGCTGATCGGGACCGACCGCACTCCCGCAATGGTCTACAAGGACGGCATCGTCTTCCCGCCCTCGCCGGAGGTTTGGGGCTGAATGAAGTTGACATTGGCGCTCGCGCGCCGTTGCTGACCATCGATACAGAGCGCACGTCACCCCAAGGAACTTCAGCCAGCGAGACGAACAATGACACGTTCGTCTCTGTCAGGTCTGGCGCGAGCCGGCGCCGCGCCTCTGACCGCGAAGCTGAACGCGAACGAATTGCGCATTCGTTCCCGGAGGAGGCACAACGGTCGCGTGGAGTACGACTGCGAGAACTGCGAATAAGCCGCGCTTTTGACTCGTCGCGGCGCCCAAGTCTGGGCCCCGTCATTCAGTCCTGACCGCAGACGTGCCAGCTCGGTGCCGCGGGATCGTCAGTGAACCGAGCGCTCGTCCCACAACTCGAAGTCCGCAGTCGAGGGCGATGGACGCCCTGGATATCGGCGCAAGGCTCTCCGTATGGTGCGATGCAACTTCCGGTGATCGACGAACCAGACGCCACCAGCTTGCCAGCGAACATGCCCAGGTAATTGCTCCCCGAGATTGTGGAGTTGACGAAATTGATCCGGCCGAGCGCGTAAACCGCGTCATAGTTGTTCCCGTCGAAGGTCGAGTTGCTGATCGTTCCGCGCCCCACGTGCGCGCCTTCGCCGGTGTTGTTCGTCACGAAGCAGGTGTCCATCGTAAGCTGCCACCACACCACGACGCCGTAGTCGTTGCCTGCTACTGTGCAGTTGCTCAGGTTGGCGGAGCCGGTTCCGAAGAGTCCCATGCCGGTCCAACCGGTGATGTGCGCGTCGGTGATCGTGATGGTATCGGTCTTCAGCGACGTATCGCTGTAGACGCCGGTATTGTACCAGGTTTCCGCCGGCAGACCGGGCGACGATACGATCGCTCCCCCACTACCGGTTATCGTGCAATTTCCCTGGCAGTGGATCCCGCCGCCAAACGCGTACCCCGAACCGGATGTTCCCCGCGAAGGCGTGCCAGTCAGAATGTGGCCTGCCAGGTCGAGACTCCCGCCGGGCGTGATCGTCACGGCCCAGCCCGAGCTTGAGCTGCAATCGAGGTCGGCCGCCAACACGGCGTTGCTCACCGTGCTGCCGCAGGTCGTGAGCGTGTCCGGGCTGGCCTGCGCAGCGCGCGAGCCGGCGACCAGGACGATTGCGACAAGAATGGCGAGAATGGCACGTTGCATAGAATCCTCCGGACCGGTTGCCTCAGCCTAGCACTGTGCCGCGGCTGCTGGCGAGGGCGGGGGCTTCATCCCAGCCAACTCAGCTCGGGCACACAGCGCCGGTCCGACCAAGGCCAACCAGGGATGATCGGCAGCGTGCGCGCTGGCTCTGGGAATCGGTGCAACGAACGATTGGGGACCCCATCATCCCGGAAAACTCCGGTTGGCCGGCCGTCCGTCGTGGACCGGATCAGCCGCTTGCCGCGCTATTCGACAGTGCCCGAGGCCATGCGCCTGAAGCGGTCACTCGCGCAGCCGTCGCCGCGCCGCAGTTCGCTCCTGGTCGCCGCAACGTTGTAGATTCGCAGGTGCTGGAAATCTTCGTCGATGCCGACGCGTGCCCGGTCAAAGAAGAGATTTACCGGGTAGCCAGGCGCTGCGCGCTGCCGGTGAGCCTGGTCGCCAACAGTTTCGTCGCGACTCCGCCCGACGGGTTGGTTCGCCTTGTCACCGTTGGCGCGGGCGATGACGTGGCCGACGACTGGATCGCCGGTCGCGCCGGCCGCGGCGACATCGTGATCACGGCCGACGTGCTGCTGGCGGCCCGCTGCCTGAAGGCCGGCGCACGCGTCGTCGATCCGAAGGGGCGCGAGTTCACCGACGATTCGATCGGCAGCCAGGTGGCCGGTCGCGAGCTGTCGCGCCGCCTGCGCGAGTCCGGCGTGAAAACCGACGGCCCGGCGCCGATGACGGGCAAGGACCGCGGCAGGTTCCTGAACACGCTGGACACCGTGATCCAGTCGATCCGCCGCCAGTAGTCGCGATGAGTGCAGCGCCGATGCCGACGCGATTGCAGCTGGACCCACGCGTGCGACGCAACTGACGCGCGCGCGACGGAGATGCAGTGGCAATCAAGGCAACGATCTTCAAAGTCGATCTCAGCGTCGCGGACATGGACCGCGGCTACTACGGGTCACACGCGCTGACGATCGCCCGGCATCCGTCGGAGACCAGCGAGCGAATGATGATCCGCGTGCTCGCCTTTGCGCTGTGCGCCGGCGAGCGCCTGGAATTCGGCGGCGGAGTCTCCACGGCCGACGAGCCGGACTTGTGGGAGCGAAGCCTCGACGGCCAGATCGAACGGTGGATCGAGCTGGGTCAGCCCGACCCACGCAGGATTCACAAGGCTTGCGGACGCGCCGGGCGTGTCGCTGTCTATCTGTACGGAGGCAACAAGGCTGCAACCTGGTGGGAACAGGAACGTACTGGGCTCGAGCGCCACGACAACCTGAGCGTCACTCTGCTCGCGGCTGAGCAGACCGCAAGGCTGGCCGAGCTTGCCGACCGCGGCATCTCGCTGCAGTGCAACATCCAGGACGCCGAAGTGTGGATCATGCGCGAAGCGCAGACGGTCCACCTCACGCCGCGGCTGCTCTTCGGCAGCGCCGCTGTCTGAGCGAGCGCGTGGTGTGCCAATATTGCGCCGAACGCTACGCAGCCTCTCGATAGAAACTTTCGGCGCACCACCGCGCCGGTCGCGGGACGCGACCCGGCCGGACTTCCCGCGCTCGGGAGCGGGCTCGAGTCCGTTACCAGCAAGATCCCGTTGATCGTATTCCTTCGGCCGCGCCCGCCACTTTGCAATCCAGCGATCAGCTCACGGTATGCATTCCGACTGCCCGCCGTTATCGATCAGTGAGTAGCCGGAGTCGCAGTAGGCGCACTGCGAGTTCAAGGCGTTCGTGCAGGTGACCACGCTCGCACAATGGTCGACGGTCGTGCACGACGGGCAACTACTCGGCAGCCCCGGCCCCGCCGCGAGATAATGACCGAGCTGGCAGGTGGCGCACAGGGAGTTCGTCGAAGTGGTGCAGGAACTTACCGAGAGGCACCAGGCAATAGCCGAGCAGGTCGGGCAGGTATCGGTGGTCAGCCCTCTGTCGAGATAGCGACCCGCCTGGCAAAGCGGACATCGCGAGTTGCTCGCGCTGCTGCACGTGGGCTGGGCCTCGCAACCGCTGATGGACGTACAGGCCACACAAGCCGATGCGCCGCCGGACGAGTCGAGATAGTATCCGATTTGGCACTGCGAACATTTCGAGTCCGAAGCCGTCGTGCAGTCGATGCTGGAGACGCAGTGGTCTACGCCCGTGCACTCCTGGCACACGTCGCTCGCACCCGAGGAATCCTTCCAGAACCCCGATTCGCAAGTCGGGCACCTCGAGTCGGAAGCGCTGTCGCAGGTTGCCTGCGCCGCGCAGTTCTCGACATCCGTGCATGCGACGCACACGCTATGGCCGGAAACCTGGGCCGGGTAGTACCCATCCTCGCAGGCCGAGCACTGCGAGTCGCCGGCCGTCGTGCAGGTGATGGGCGTCTGGCAGAAATCAACCGGCGTGCACGCGTCGCAATGGTCGGACGCGCCGCTGGAATCTCTCCAATAGCCGGCGTCGCACGTCGAGCACCGCGAATCGGTCGCGCTCGAACACGTCTCCATCCCCACGCAGTTCGCGACGTCCGTACAGGGAACGCAGGTTCCGCCGGACGGGAAGTAGCCCGGGTCGCACCCCGTACACTGCGAGTCCAGCGCGTTGGTGCACGTCTCACTCGCACAGTGATTGACAGGTGTGCACGACGGACAGGCGTCGGCCGGGCCGGACTCGTCGAGGTAGCGACCCGCCTGACACGATGCGCACTGCGAGTTGGATGGATCGGTACAGACAGCAGTCGTGGCGCAACCCACGATGGACGTGCACGTCGGGCAGCGATCCGCCATTCCGGACTGGTCGAGATAGCGACCGGACTGGCAACTGGTGCACTGGGAGTCGGTCGCAGTCGTACAGGAGGTTGGCGAGACGCAGCCGGGAATCCCCGTACAGGCCGGACAAGACGATGCGCCGCCGGACGACGTGAGATAGTACCCGGTTTCGCACTGCGCACAGTTCGAGTCCGAGGCCGTCGTGCAATCGATGGCGGAGACGCAGTGATTCACGCCGGTGCACTCCGGGCACGCGTCGCTCGCACCCGAGGAATCCTTCCAGAATCCCGGATCGCAGCTTGGACACCTCGAATCGGCAGCACCGCTGCAGCTTTCCTGCGCCGCGCAATGAACGACGTCTGCGCAAGGAACGCACGACCCGCCGGACGCGAAGTAGCCGGAGGTGCACTCGATCGTCGTCGTGGTCGTCGTCGTCGTAGTCGTCGGCGCGCTGCAGCTCGCATTGAGGACACCATCGTCGAATGCATCGCAATCGGCGTCCAGGAGATCGACGGCGCGAAGCGAGAGGCACACACGGCAGTTCACTCTTGCGTGAATACAATCAGCCAGCGGCTCACCGCCAAGTCCGCTGCACCCGCCGGGGAACGCACCCGAGGTCACACCACCGGCATCGCATCCAGCGCCAATGGCCGTGGCCAGCCTGGTGGCGAGCTTGCCCAGTTTGCCGTCCGGCGCGCTCTCGGCCGCAATCGAGTGGTGCGCCGTGACATCGCTGATACAGCGAACGATGTCGGCAGCCGTCGCTGCCGTGCCGAGCACCGTCTTCTCGCACGAGACAAACGATTTGCGCTCGCCATCGGCAAGTTTCTCCGCCTGCACGAGCACGTTCATCTGACACTTGCACTGGGCCTTGTGGACGCTGCAATCGGGAAGAGCAGCATCGAGATTGCCGCCGAACACGTCACGGAGCATCTCGATCTCGCCCATTTGCGACGCCGAGTTGGTCGCATCGGGTCCCGAGTACCCGAATGCGGGAGTCGGCGAAGTGCAGAACTTGAGATCGTCCGCCGTCGTGTCGGCTTGTTTTGACGACACTTTCCCGCCCGCGTCGGCCGTGAGGCAGGACTGTGCAGTGCCAGGGAGCTTTCCCGCCTGGGCCGCCACGACGCACGCCAACTGATCCTTGCCCTGCGCGAGCGCCACCGCCGCGCCCGACCTGTTCATTGCGGCGACACACGATTGCTGGGTTGTAGTGAGCTGTGCCTCAGCTGAAGCGGCCAGCGACAGCTGCAGCAAAACCATCGCGACTCGCTTCACGAAACACCCCCCGTCCGCGGCTTCCCCGGTGTCGCAAAGCCGATGGCAACGAGCCTTATCAACACGTCAGGTTCAATTCTGTCAATACCTGATTGAGCGTCGCTCTACCTCGCGCTGCTCGCCGCCACGCAGATGGGCCTGCGTGCCGGAGGAAGGCCGGAACACCGCGATAGACGGGCCGCTTGTCAGGCCGTCGCGGATGTTCGGGATGATCCCAGTCGGGGGGAGTCAGCACCTTTCCGGAGCCAGGGGCTTCGGTGAAAGCGTTGCGGCCGCCAGCCCGCCAAGCGGAGTTCCGACGGCTGCATCGCGCGGTTTTCGTGCGCGCCAAGCTCGAATGCGCGGCGTCCGTTCCGGCCAATCGACGAAAACCCCGACCTCCGGACTCTTTGCGCTGCCGCATCCTCGACGACGGGGCAACTTCAGCCTTTCGACTTTTTCCTCGTACGCGCCGCCTTGCGGGCTGCCGCAGAACGGTCGCTCTTGCTCCGCGAGGCCGCTGCCGATTTCGCCTGCTTCGATAGCGCCGCCGCGGAGGCGGTCTTTCGCGGCTCGCGCTGAAGAGCTTTGGTAACCGCACGGGCACGCTTCGGTGAGGCGCTCTTGCCGGCCGCCTTCTGGCCCTTCTCCACATCGCGCTCGGCGTGCTCACGAGTGTCTTCCGAGGCTTCACCTGCTTGCGGAGCCGGCAATTTCACTCCCGCGCGCCGCGCTTTCGAAAGGCCGATCGCAATGGCCTGCTTCGCGGATCGCGCGCCGTGTTTGCCTTCGCGCACATGATGGATTTCCTCGCGTACGAATTCGCCGGCCTGCGTTGACGGGGACTTGCCGCTGGCCTTGTCTTTTCGTGCGCGCTCGATTGTCTTTTTTTCGGGCACGGCTGTGACCTCCTGTAACGTCACGCCTGTGTCAGCCCGCGAAGGCGGGCTGACACACTTCGCAAAATTTTTGTCTGGTTGCGGTCACCACAGATCCCGCCTCGATTGTGCGACGAAACGTGAGCGGCTTTGTTCGCGGCGCGTGAATTCTCTGAATCGGGACGTTCCCTCTCCTTGGGGAACGACGCGATTGCGCGCTGGTGGCAGCATGCAACCTTCCGCAACCAGCGCGCTCGCGAGCATCACCTGGTCGATGTCCTGATGGTCGCGCCAGGTGCGCTGGCGCCGGTGCTCCGCATCGAGCCGGAACGGGACGATCTTGTCGGAAAGTGATGCGTACGCGGACAAAGCAGCCGCACGTTCACAAAACTCCGCGGGCAGCCTTGCGGCTTTGCCTTGGTCCGCGACAAGCTCGATCTCGGCGAGTCCGATCGCCATGCCGAGCTCAAAAAATTCGAGACGCATCGACGCAGGTCGCAGAAGTCGTCCCGACGCGAGAAGCGCGCGAGGCCTGCAGTCGCCGCGCGGCAGAGCTTCGCTCAACGACGACTCGAGGACACCAGGCTGCCGAGTCAGTCGTGCCGCGGAAACATCCGGCTGAGCATCCAGTGCGTCGGCCAGTATACGAACACCGGAAGTACCACCATCACGACAACGAGATAGGCAGCCGGTGAAAGTGCATGCTGCGGCCTGGCTCCGGGACCGAACGCCCAGTTGATGTTCTTGTCCGGATCCGTGAACAGCCACGTGACGACGAGCACGATCCATGCGAGCACGATCTGCAGCGGCAGCGCGCGGCGGTCATAGCCGAGCACCGCAAGCACCCACAGGAGCGTTGCCGGCATGCCGACGTGGAAGATCGCCGACAGCCATTTCACGCGCCGTGTCGTTTCCGGATCCGTCATGTACGCCGCCAGCCCGATCGGATCGGAGCCGATCAGCAGCCGGCAGAGGAGGCTCACCAGCCACGCGAACTCGAGCATCAGCACCGCCACCGACATCGTGCTCGCCAGCAGGCTGCTCTCGAGCCACAGTGCAGGCACCGTCGCCAGCAGCGCGATGTCCGAGAACCACAGGAAGTTCGCCGGGCCATTGTCGATCCACCAGATGGGGACGAGCACGACGACGAACGCCGTGTAGAGAAGCTTGAGCCAGATCGGCAGGAGATCCGGACCGGTCATCGCCCTTACGATCTATCCGGCCGGGCAGTACGGGAACAAGGACAGCAGCGGATCAACGAGACGCGGGCCTCGAAATCGCGGGCGAACCCGGCGGCACATCGATCGTTTTCCGAAAAATGGATTTTCCATGCACCTGATCGGGTGCGATCCCACAAGACTCCGGCCGGCCAGCCAGACCTTGCCACACGGCCTGTGCCTTGACCGAGGCTCTGCTGTGATGTCGAGCACCGGGCGCGCTCGCCCTTGCCCTTCGCGTCATCGAGTTCCTCTTTCACTGGAATCCGAACGGACAGAAAGAGACTGCTTCGCCGTGCAAACCGCGAAGAGCCCTGCCCGCTTGACTTTATCGGACCGCCCCAGCGATCGGAGTGCCTTGTCCGACTCGAGCTATTCCGCCGCCGCGCACTGCGAAGCGTCGGGAATCGCGATGCTCAGCGTCGTTGGCTCCAGCGTATACGCACCGGCAGATGCCAGGCCGACGGCCGGCAGCAGGAACGTCGCGGCTCCGACGATGTCCGCGATGCCGGCGCCCGACAATCTCTTGCCGAAGGCGCCGCTACCCGCGGAGTTGCCACAGCGTGCGATGACCGTGTGGCTGTGTCGATTGGACAGGCGAAGGTGCTGAGGGGCCTTGCCCACGGGCTCGCCGTCCACCACGAGCTCGGCGCCTTCGTGTGACGCCGTGATGGTCACGTCGGTGTAGCCCTTGGCGGCCAGCGAGCATCCGTGGGCGAAGAGCAGCAGCGCGGCCATCGATGCGCATCGCAGGCTTTTCATCGTGTCCCTTCCTCCGATGGTACGTAACTTGCCATCCCCAACAGTTCCCCGCTGGCCGATGGAGCATTTGTCATACAGCCCCGTTCTTGACCAAGCTCCCCCAGTGATGTTGAGCAACGGGCGCTCTGCCACGTTTTCGCTGCGCCGAATTTTGGCACACGGAGGGGGCGGCGGCTGCTTCAAGGCCCTTTCTCTTCAAACGTTTGCTCTAGACTGACGCTCGGCAAGCCACTACAAACCAGGGAATCGCCGAGCGACGAGAGCCTGGCCCGGAGGGACCCTTTTGAAGCATCCCACGATGAACACCTGGCTGCTGGCTGCCATGTTGATTGCCCCTGTATGGACGGCCTCGGTCGCCATGGCGCAGAGTACCTGCGTTGTCGACACCACCCTCGATACGGACGCGGGCACTCCGCCAGCCGCCGGCTCGCTTCGTTTCTGTATGGTGAGCGTCCGGTCCGGTGACACCGTCGCCTTCGACTCCACGGTCTTCGCCGTCGCGAATGCGGACGCAGACACGGTCATCAACGTGCTGGGTGAGCTCCCGGCGCTCGACCAGGGAAACGTGACGATCGATGCCTCCGAACGCAGGGTGACCGTCAACGGTTCTGGTGCCGGTTCGTCAGCGGGTCTGGTAATCGCATCGGACGGAAATCGGATCATGGGCCTCAGCCTGACGGACTTTGCCGGGGATGGCATCCGCATCGACAGCGGTATGGCGAATGTCATCGGCGGCCCTCGTTCGACAGGCGCAGGCTCAGGACCGAATGGACAGGGACTGCGTCTTTCCGGCAACGGCTCCTTCGGCCTCGAGATCACGGGTGCGGCCAGCAGCAGCAATGTCATCAAGGGCTGCTGGATCGGAGTGGACGCATCCGGATCGGCACCGCAGCCAAACCTTGCGGGCGTGATCATCCAAGGTGGCTCGCACGGGAACACGATCGGCGGCGTAACCGCGGGCGAGGCCAACATGATCGGCGGCAACACGCTCGACGGCATAACCGTCGCCGATACCGGCAGCGACGACAACATGATCATAGGGAACGTCGTCGGAGGGGCAGCGGAAGAGGATGGCCTTGGCGGCCGGTCGTCCGTCGGCAACGGCAGCGCCGGCATCTTCTTGTCACGTGGCACGAACAATACGCAGGTGGGCGGGGATACTCCCGGCTCGGCGAACTTCATCGGGTTCAACGGCTCGAATGGAGTGGAGATTCGTACAACGACGAGCAAATCCAATTCGGTGCGAGGCAACAAGATCAGTAAGAATAAAAAGGGCGGAATCGCGCTCTTCGACGGCAGCAACAACGGCATCGTCGCGCCGACGATCACCAAGGTGCAGGACCTCGGACCGAGTTCGTCGGGGATGGGAACGACGCTTCGGATCGATGGTGTTTCGCCGCAGGACGGCGGCATCGAACTTTTCACGGATCCCGAGAATCAGGGCGCGACGATTCTCGGCCGCAAAGTGGTGACTGCCGGAGCCTGGACGGCGGATCTGGACGTCAGCGACATTCTCGATCTGTCGGCGACATTGACGGACGCTCTCGGCGATACTTCCCGGTTCGGCGTCTTCGGACTCACGGCGGACGATACGGACGGCGATGGAGTGTCGGACGTCATCGAAGGTCTCGCCGGAACGGATCCGGCCGATCCGCTAGCTACCCCGGATTTCGCCGGAGCGATCACTCCGAGCAAGACTTTCATCAAGCTGAATTTCGCGATCCCCGACAACGACTCCATCAAGCTGAAGACGAACGTGATCGTGCCGCCCGGCTTTAGTCCTGACGGCTCGACTCTCGGCGTCTACGTCGCGGGGTATGCCGAAAAGTTCACTCTGGATTCGAACGGAAAATCCTCTTCGGCGACCAGCTCGGTCGCGTTGAAATCGTCGGCCAGCAAGGGACTTCTCGTGACGTTCGTCATCAAAGGCGCTGCGTTGCAGGCGACTCTGGCGACGAGCGGGCTGACGGACAAGACCACGGCGACTGGTGAGCGGTGGGTCCTTCCGATCGCAATCACGACGGGAAGCTCCGTTTCTTTCGCCACGGTCTCGGTGCAGTACAAGGCGAAGAAAGGAAAAACCGGGATCGCCAGATAACCGGCAGTGTCTCACTTTGAAACCGCCTGGCCGCGGTGACGTTCCCCCGGTGCCAAAACTCTGCCGAACGAATCGGGGAGGCATTTCGACGGAGCACCGATCCCGAAGAGACCTTCGCGTCCTACCCGCCTGGCCGCCGGAGCCGGGAGGCATTGCTGGACGTTGGAGAGTCGCAACCGCCGGCCGCGAAGATGCTCGGCGATGGGGCACATCGAGGCCCCCGCGAGCCGGGGCCGGGCATTTTTGTGCTGATCAGCACATGGGCTCACCCCGCCTCGATGCGGCGCCACCCGGCAGAATAATTGCCATGGTACTGGTCAGCGGGCGCAAGTTGTTGTCTGATTGGGGCTCGGCATGGGGATGCCAGTCATCCGTAGAGGCGACGACCAGAACGGCGCCGGGAGCTCGCTTTTCCTGCGGCTGGCGCTGCCGTTCCTGCTGGCGCTGATCTGCCTCGTGGGTTTCGCGGTGGCCGGCATGAGCGTGCTGTCGGCGGTCCGCTCCTATGTGGGCGGTGAGGGGCTCTGGTCGAAGGCTCAGAAAGAAGCCGTCTACCACGTCTTTCGATATGCCTCGTCGCGGGATCCGGACGAGTTCGACGCGTACCGTGCCGCGTTGTCCGTCCCGGAGGGCGACCGGATCGCGCGCGAGGAGCTCGAGAAGAGGAATCCCGATTACCGGATCGCCCGCGACGGTTTCCTCAAGGGTCGCAACGACTCGGCCGACATCGACGGCATGATCGATCTGTTCCGGCGCTTTCGCAGTGTCGAGCTCGTCGATCGATCGATCGCCATCTGGGCGGAAGCGGACACCCACATCGCGAAGCTCTCGAGCCTGGGCGATCAGCTGCACGCCGAGATCGACAGGGATCCGCCACAACAAACCAGGATCGATGCGGCGCTTGCCGCGATCGATCGCGAAGCGGGGATCCTCACTCCGCTCGAAGACGCGTTTTCCTATTCTTTCGGACAGGCTGCACGCGAGATCTGTCGATGGCTGATCGAGCTGCTGTTCGTGGCAACGGCAGTGCTGACGACATGCGTGGTATGGTTCGGGCGCGTCGTGCTGCGCGAACGCGAGCAGCACCAGAACGAGCTGAGCGAGAGCGAAAATCGTTACCGGACGTTCTTCGAGACCAGTCTCGACGCCGTGATCCTCGTCCGACAGGACGGCGAGTTCGAAGCGGTCAACCCTGCAGCCTGTACCGCGTTCGGCTACGAGGAGTCCGAACTGAAAAAGCCCAACGGCGATGCGGCGCGCGCGCAGCTGGACTGCTTCCACCGCGCCATCAAGGAGACGTACCTGACCGGGAATTTCCAGGGCCATCTTCCGTTCCAGCGCAAGGACGGCAGTGTGTTCACCGGAGAAGTTTCCGCGTCGATGTTCAGCGACTCTTCCGGTGAGCGGAAGACGAGCATCATCATCCGCGACGTCAGTGCCAGGATTCGCGCCGAGGCCGAGATCCGTGACCTCAACGCTTCTCTCGAAGAGCGCGTCGTCGCTCGAACCGCCGAGCTGGAAACCGCGAACCGCGAGCTGTCGCTGTTCAATCGCGAGCTCGAATCCTTCTGTTATACCGTCTCTCACGACTTACGCCTGCCGCTGCGTTCCATGAACGGGTTCAGTGAGATCCTGCTCTCCGACTACGCCGAGATGCTCGACGGCCGGGCTCAGGACTACCTCCATCGCGTCCAGCACGCGTGTCACCGTATGGGCAGGCTGATCGACGATCTGCTGAGCCTTACGCGCTACACTCGGCAGAAACTGGTATGGAAAGAAGTCGACGTCGGCGTGATCGCGGCACAGGTCATCGAAGAGCTGCGCGCCGCACATCCGGGGAATGGCGTCGCGGTGGACATTGTCGCGCACCCCCCCGCTGCAACCTCGCTCGGCGACCCGTTCCTGATTCGCGTCCTGCTGCAGCACCTGCTGGCGAACGCGTGGAAGTTCTCAATTCGGGCTGCGCATCCGCAGATCGAATTCGGAAGCACGACGGGAAGCGACGGAACCGTCTATTTTGTTCGCGACAACGGCTGCGGCTTCGACATAGTCTACGCGGACAAGCTTTTCGGCGTCTTCAATCGCCTGCACACACCCGACGAGTTCGACGGGACCGGAATCGGCCTTGCGATCGTTCAGCGCATCGTGATGCGGCACGGCGGGCGAATCTGGGCCGACAGTGCGCCGCAGGAAGGAGCGACGTTCTATTTCACGCTCCCCGGCCCGGCGAAGGTCGGATCGGCGTCGGACGCGACCAGGCAACTGTCCGCCTCGGCCTGATGGGCCCTTTCAACCCGCGAGAGTCCTCACGGCTGCCGCGGCGACGCGAAGCGCATCGCTGTCGCCGGATCCTGGCGGAAGGGTCGCCAGAAGATCGTCGAGCATCGCAGCCGCTTCGGCGAGTGCCTCGGTGCGGGTGAGCGATCGAATCGGAAGTTTCCAGCGGTTGGCAGCCCGGTAGGAGCCGCACACGTGACAGTAAGACCTTCGCTGCGAATGGGCCTCAGTATGTTCGCAGTCGGTCATGTTCGCGTCCCCCGGCCTCGAGACTGGCCGGGGCGTTTGCCTCGGGCTCGAGCGAGCCACCTCTAGTGGACTGGTACTGCCGAGTCCAGACCGGTCATCGAACCGTGGATCATCCTGCTCAGGCGCGTCGCAGCGCAGGCATGACGCCCGTCCTCGAGGCCTACGACGGCTCGTTCGGCTGCGACTTCGTCGTCTCCAAGGTCCTCCAAGGCCCGAGCGATGGGCTGAACCGTGTCTCTACCATCACGTTCCCCGATCGCGCGACGCGGGTGCGGTTCTTCGCCGACGCGCACTATCGCGAAGTGCGCGCGGCTCACTTCGACGGGGCGGTTGCGAAAGCCGTCGTCCTCGCGGAATTCGTCGAGGATCCCAGCCGCACCTGTGGGCGCGTGTGACCCGACTCAAGACGTGCGTACCTCACTGCTCGAAGTGATCCTTCACGCCGCTCAAGCGCTCTGTGAGGCACGCCGCTGAGCTTCTGCGGCGGTGAAACGAACACCTGAAGAATCATCAGCAGACGTGAAGTCATTCCTGACTTCGCCCATCTGCAGCTCCGCACCGCCGCGCGCCCTCTCTCCGGACCCTCGAGACAGGGATGCGCAGAGGCTCGGGGCGGTGCGGCTGTCGCACCATTACCGGCCACTCAGGCCGCTGTTGCTGCCGACGCCGGCCCCTTGCGGAGTGCGCGCGCCAGGACGGCCGTATCGGTGAAGGCCCGAAGGTGCTGCAGATGCCCGTCGCGAACCGTCCATACGTGCGCAAACGGAACATCGACATGCACACCGTGCTCGCGTGTCCTGCCGTCGATGCGTCCGATCGCGACTACCTGGTCCCCGGCGGCGACGAACTCGTCGGCGACGAACCGGACATCAAACGCGCCGTAGAAGCTGGTAAGGAACCGCTCGAGCACGTCCTCGAGACCCTCGAAGTGGCCACAGCCTACCGGCATTCCCTCGGGCTGATCGTAGACCACCCTCGGCGCCTGCAGACCCCGTAGTGCCTCACGATGTCCGGGCACGGTGGCGTCGTAGAAAGCTCGAACTCGCGTCTCGTTGTCTTTCGTCTCGTCCATGGCTCGTGCTCCTTTGTTCCAGTCGCAGTTCCGGTCGCAGTTCCGGTGGCATCAATACTCGGCAAACGCGTCGTCGGGGTAGCAGTACAGCCAGCGTTCCGCCGGCTCGGCCGACGCGATCACCGGATGGCCGGTGGCTTTCGCGTGAGCGGTCGCGTGCCGGCCCGGCGAATCGTCGCAGCACCTCGTCGCTCCACATTCCTGGCAGATTCGCAGGTGCACCCACTCGCTGCCCGTCTTGACGCATTCGTCGCATTGTCGTCGTTTCGGATGTTTGACCGTCGTGATCGCGGAGATGTGCTGGCAGGCTGTTTCCGTCATCGCTCGACTCCTAGTCGTGCAGCGCGCGGTGGACGAACGAGATTGCGATCGATCCTTCGCCGACGGCCGATGCAACCCGTTTGATATTGCCCGAGCGCACGTCACCGACGGCGAACACGCCTGGGCGACTCGTCTCCAGCAGATAGGGCGCTCTCGTGAGCGGCCAGTGGGCGGTGGCGAGATCTTCCTCGGACAGATCGGGGCCGGTTTTGACGAATCCGTGGGCATCGAGCGCGACGCAGCCCGTGATCCAGCCGGTTGCCGGGACGGCGCCGGTCATCATGAACACGTGCCGGATGGGGCGGGTCTCGACGTCACCACCAGGATGATTGCGCCACTGCACCTTTTCGAGATGGTCGTTGCCTTCGAGCGCGACGATCTCGGTGTGGGTTCGCAGAGTGATCGTCGGACTCTGCTCGATGCGGCGCACGAGGTAGCGCGACATCGTCTCGGCGAGACTGCCGGAGCGTACCAGCATGTGCACGTGCTTGGCCGTCTGGGCAAGAAACACCGCCGCCTGGCCGGCGGAGTTGCCACCGCCGATCACGGCGATTTCTTCGCCCGGACAAAGTTGGGCTTCCATGAACGTCGCGCCGTAGTAGACCCCGGCGTTCTCGAACCGCGCCAGGTTCTCGATCTCCGGTCGTCGATAACTCGCGCCAGTGGCGATCACGATGGTTCGGGCTTGCAGGAGCTCACCGGCATCGATCTCGACCGCGTAAGGTTGACGATCGCATGCGAGCCGTACTGCCGAGTTCGCGATCATCACGCTGGCCCCGAACTTCTGCGCCTGCGTGTACGCCCGTCCTGCCAGCGCCTGGCCCGAGATGCCCGTGGGGAAGCCAAGGTAGTTCTCGATCTTCGAGCTGGAACCCGCCTGTCCGCCAGGCGCACTGGTCTCGACCACGAGCACGTCGAGACCTTCCGAGGCCGCGTATACGGCAGCGGCCAGTCCGGCAGGACCCGCACCGACGACGATCAGCTGGCGCATCTGGAGGTGATCAATGGATTCGTTCAATCCCAGACATTCGGCGATCTGGCGGTTGGTGGGATTGCGAAGCACCGACTCGTTGCGACAGATCAGTACAGGCACATCGGCGGCGCTGAGCTTGAAACGGTCGAGCAGTTGCTGCACGTCGGCGTCGCGGTCCAGATCGATGTAAGAGTAGGGATGACCGTTGCGGCTCAGGAATTCCTTGACCCTGATGGTCCCCGAGCAGTGATCCGAACCGACCAGCACGACGTCGCCGATCCCGCTCGCGATCAGCTCGACGCGACGCACGATGAACGCGCGCATGATCAATTCGCCGACCTCGCTGTCGATCTGCACGAGCGCCAGCATCTGATCGCGATCGAGCTCGACGACCTCGCCGGAATCGATCGCGCGGATTCGAACCAGCGACGGCCGCCCCGAAAGCATGGAGACCTCGCCGGTAAATTGTGCCGGCCCATGAACGGTCACGGGGGTCTCGCCGACGCCGGTGCTCCGAACGACTTCGAGGTGTCCCGCCTGGATGACGAAGAACGGTACGACTCGCTGGCCGGCTTCGACCAGAATTTCTCCCGGTTGAAACGAGCGAACCGTTCCGCGAGTTGCGATGCGTTCGATCTGCGCGTGCGTAAGCGTCGGGAACATCCGGTCGACCCCTGGAGTAGAAGTCGTCCGCGGATCGGGAGGATGCGCTGCTGCCGGCGCTGCAGCGATCGACGTCTTTTCTCCGGCCGGTGCCATCGAAGATACGACCTGCTGGAAAATTGGCTCAGATCGTCGTCGAGAGCGAAACGTCGTGCCACCCGGATGCGCATGGTCAAGCTTCGGCCGAAGGAGCGAACGGTTCACCGACTCTCCTTCTTGCGGGAGATGCGAAACGCGGCCGCCCGGCCTGCTTTCTGTTCCTGGCGGGCGCGGCCGAAGGCCATGGCGTCGGGCATCACGTCCTCGGTGATCACGCTGCCCGCGGTCACCATCGCGCGGTCGCCGATTGTGACCGGTGCCACGAGAATGGAATCCGAACCGAGGAAAACATTGTCGCCGATGGTGGTGTGATGCTTGGTGAAGCCGTCGTAGTTACAGGTGATGGTTCCGGCACCGACGTTGCTGCCCGCACCGATAGAGCAATCTCCGAGAAACGCGAGATGATTGGCGGCCGCTCCTTCGCCCATCGTCGTCGCCTTGATCTCCACGAAATTGCCGACCCGGGCGCCTGCACCCACATCGGTGCCGGAGCGCAGTCGTGCGAAAGGCCCGATGGTCGCGCCCCGACGCACCGTACAGCCTTCGAGATGGCTGAAGGCGCGGATCTCGACATCGCGCTCGACCGTGACACCGGGGCCAAACACGACGTGGGGTTCAATGATCACGTCTGCTTCCAGATGCGTGTCGGTGCAGAGGAACACGGTTGCGGGGGCTGTCATCGTCACACCCGCCTCCATCGCGGCCGTCCGCAGCCGGTCCTGAACACTTGCCTCGGCGACGGCAAGATCCGCGCGGGAGTTCACGGGTCGCAGATCGGCCTCCGGCGCCTCCACGGCGGCGACGCGCAGACCTTCGGCACGGGCGAGCGCGACGACCTCGCCAAGGAAAAGCTCGCGCCTGGTGCTTCGGTCGCGGGCTCTGCTCAGCCAGCCGCGCATGCGCGCTGCACCCGCGCACAGTACGCCAGCGTAGCAGAGGTTGTCTCGAGGTTCGGGGGCAGTCGCCTGCTCCGGGGCTTCGATCCGGTCGACGAACCCGTCGCGCTCAACCACGCGACCATGTCGTTGCGGATCGGCAGGGCGGACGGCGAGCAGGGAAAGGCCGACATCCTTGACGCTGAAGCAATCGAGCAGTCGCCGAAGCGTGTCGGGTCGTATCAGCGGAGTGTCGGCGAAGAGCACGGCGACATCGCCGTCGCCGAAAAGGGCTTCCGCCTGCAAAGCGGCATGGGCGGGTCCGAGGCCCTCGTGCTGGATCACGCTCCCGTGGGGCAGGGCCGCATCGGAGACAGCCTGCATATCGACGCCGACGACAACGACGATGCGACTGAACACTTTCTCGCAAGTGGCCAGCAGGTGTTGGAGCATCGGACGTCCGGCAATCATGTGTAGCGGCCCAGTCCGGCTGGATTTCATTCCATGGTTGTAGTCTGCGGCGAGAACGACGGCGGTGGCTGCCATGATGCGAGTAGTAGCGGTGTGGGGACTCCGCTGTCAAAAAGGAAGGATCCCTTACGGGCACTTCGCACGACCGTCGGACAGGTCCCGAGAGATCGAAACCTTCATCGGCTGTCGAGGCCGACGAATTCCGTCTATTGGGAATGGCGCAATCGATCGCAGGACTGGGGTTCGTGACGCAAGTGTGAAGGCCCGGTATCGCGTCGTTACAGAGCAGCGACGATCAGAGGTCCACAACGGCCGCGTTCATGAATTCTTCATTCCGTCGTCCGTTGGAGAAGCGACCTTTCCATGAGCCCGATCTCCGCTTCGGGAGTGGCACAAACAAAGAGCATCTTGTACGCAATGGTATCCCTTCCACCCGAAGGACGAACGGTACGACGCGAGAAGCTCGAATCGAAGATCATCAGTGCGTAACGAAGATCCGCAACGCTCGAATACTTGCCTGGCCGAATCGGGAGGCGTTTCGTAGCGCCCGCTCGACGGGAACACGTCCAGAACTGGAACAAACGGAGAGCGATGATGCCCAATACGATCCCTGCGGCGTCCTGTGAGACGATGCACTACCCGCAGCCAGACACCGCGAAGGCCGGGTATTTTCACGACTGCCCTCCAGATCCCGCCTGCCGGCACTGTACCGATCGATCTGCCGTGCCCGACAGCTTCGACTGGTCGTTTCTCGACGGCGTCTATTGCATCTCACTGCAGGAACGGCCGGAGCGTACCAGCGCGGTGGCCGCCCAACTGCATCGCGTCGGTCTCTGTCGCCATGTCCGGTTCTACCGGCCCGCCAGGGACGACGACGATCCGGTAAGCGGGATTTGGCGATCGCACCGGGAAGTCGCCCGGCACGCGCTCTCGAAAGGGCAGTCGCGCGTGCTGACGCTCGAGGACGACGTCATCTTCTCGAGGTGGGCGAGCCCTCGCCGCGTGCGGAGCGTAGCGGATGCGATCGGATCGCTTCCCGACGGATGGTGGATCTTCTATCTCGGTCACTGGCCGTTGAAGGTGCGCCGGATCAGGCGTCATATCATCGCCACTACGTCGGCCTGCACGCACGCTTACGTCGCCAGCCCGCCGCTGCTGACCTGGCTCAGTCAGAGTGAGCCCCAGCGAATCAAGACCAAAGGCCGCTGGTCGGGAATCCTCGGCGGCGGTATCGATGCCGCCTTCACGCAACTGCCAGGAACGTACGCCCTATTCCCAATGATGGTCTTACAGAACACCAGCCCTAGCGACCACCTGCGTCGCGACAAGCGGGGCAGAGTCCGCCGACTGCGCCACCTGATCGGGCGAACGTGGGTGCGGGAGTATCTTCAGTCCTGGATGATGCGTCCCAACGAGTTCCTCGTCTTCGCCCTCTCACGCTTGCGCTCCATCGTGGATTACGTCTCCACGCCGCTTGTGGGAACCTGATCTGAGACGCGACCGCGCGCGGCTGATCGAAGAGATCCGGTGCCTCCCGACGCGCGGGCACCGTCACGCACTTTCCGCACTTCCGTCCCGCAGGGATCAGGGGCGGTGCAGGCGCAGGACTTCGAAGCGTTCGGCCGCGGGGAATCCGGCCTCGGATCCCGCCCCCCTGCTGTACTCTCGAATATGCTCGGGGCTCAATGCCCCGGTGCGGTGCTGCGAGGCGTACATCCTGCAGATCTCAATCTTCCGGTCGAGCTGGGCTTCGATGTTCTCGTAGACGTGCGGCGTCAGGCGCATCTGCGGCGGGTTCCAGGCGTACACCGGCGTCTCATACACGTACACCTCGCGAGGCATGCGCTCGCGCGTCGGCCGCATCGCCGCCAGGCAGGCCTCCCAGACTCGCCGATGATCCTGATGGAACGACGGGCCGGGTATGTACCAGGCATCTGCCTGTACGACGTCCTGGACATTCTCGATCGCATTCACGACGGCGACCGTCGGCACCGTGTCGAGCCGCGACTCCTCGTGGAACGGCAGCACCTCTCCGCGACAGCCATAAGCGGCCAGGACGGTCTCGAACTCCACCACGCGCGTGGATCGCGGAATGGATAAGTTGCTGTTATGTTCGAATCGCACGTCGCCGGCAACGACGGCGACGACGTACACGGCGACGCCTGCCTCGGTAAGTTTTAGAATCGTACCGCCAAGTCCGAACGACTCGTCGTCGCAGTGCGGGGCGATCACAAGCACTTTCTCGCTCAATCAACCCACGATGCCCCAAACGCCATGACAAGAGCATGACGCTCGCATCTCGATCTGGTCATCCGATCGCCGAAGCGGATCGCGAACGCGTATGGCGCCAAAACTCAGCCGAACGCTAGGCAGCCTCCCGATCGTAAAATCTCAGCAAGCCGCTGATCAGATGCCGGGCGTCGCGGAGAAATCCCTCACCGACGTCGGTAAGGTTCCTGGCGATCTGCTTCATCCAGTCGCCGTCCGGCTGCCGCACAATACCTGCGATTTCGACCGTCCGACTCTTCAGGTCGATGACGAACAGGACGAGATAGCGCACCAGTCCTTTCGGCGTGAGCACCTCGACGCCGAAAAAGTCCGTCGCCGCAATCGCTCCCCAGTGCGACTTGAGAAACGTCTCCCAAGACAACTTCCGCCCACGCTCGGGAGCCGGCTCGAGTCCGTTGTTCAAGAGAATTCGCTTGATCGTGTTGCGGCCGTTCTCAGGACCAGGTTGTAGAGCGCCCCGCGGATACGCGTGTAGCCCCAGCCCGGATTCGCCTGAGCCATCGTCACGATGAGCCGCTCGATCTCAGCGGCGGACTTCGGACGGCCGACTCCGCGAGCCCGGCTGCGTCGTACTTCTGTGCGACCAGATGCCGATACCAACGAAGCAGTGTGTCGGGCGTGACGATGGTGCCGATCCCGAAGAGCCCTTTGCGCCCTACCCGCGTGGGCCGCCAGAGCCAGGAGGCGTCGCTGGGCGTCGGAGAGTCGCAGCCGCCGGCCGCCAAGTTGCTCGCGCAGGATCCGGTTCTCGGCCTGAAGGTATTCGATGACGTCCTGCTGGCTGCGGTTCCACGGAGACTTTTCATACCTGGAAAAGTCCGCCGTGAAGCGTGCCTGACGAAGGACACTTACGGGAGCGGGTCGTAAAGGGCTGCGAATCCACGTCGGCACCACCGGCCCGTCCCGCTTGTCTTCGCGCCGTTCTTTCCCAACCGTGGTCCCCGATGGCTACGACAAGACGCAACCGGGTCGGCAGCGTCTCGCTCGCGATCTCGGTCGCGGGCGCCGCCGCCTCGCAGGTGGCGCTCTCCAGCGGCCCGCTCGCCGGCGCGCTGTGGTTGCGCATCGTCGGCGCCGGATTCGAGGCGGCCGTCATCGGGGGTCTTGCAGACTGGTTCGCGGTGACGGCATTGTTTCGTCATCCCCTTGGAATCCCGATCCCCCACACGGCGATCATTCCCGCGAGGCGAGCCAAGATGATCGAGTCCATCGTCAACATGGTCGAGGAGGACTGGCTTTCGCCCGAAGTCATCGGGCAGCGCCTGGCGAAACTGTCGCCGAGCGACGCGGTGATCGACTGGCTGCGTGACCCTACTCACGCGGAACGACTTTCGGCACCGCTGCGCGACCTGCTGCGCGGAGTGGCGCGCACGCTGGTCGAGCCGGAGTTCGCCCGGTTTGCCGAAAGCACGCTGCGGCGCCAGCTCTCCGAGCTGCGCGTCGACTCGGCCGCCGGCAGCGCGATGGCCCGCCTGGCGCGAAGTCGCACGGCCGACGCGGCATTCACGGCATTTGCGATCTCGCTCGCGAACGTCGCCGCACGCCCCACGACCGCCGAACAGCTCCACTGGTGGCTCGAGCGCTCGGCCGATGCCCTTGCGGAGAGCGGGCGCCGCGTCGTGCCGTTCATGCTTCGCCGGCGCACGGTGCGCCAGATGATCGTGGAAGCTGCGTGCGAGTTTTCCGCCGCCGAGCTTCGCGCAGCGTCCGAAAGCGAAGAGCATCCGCTGCGCCGCTTCGTGCTCGAATCCCTGCGGCGTTTCGCCGACCGCCTCGAGAGCGGCGAGAGCGACGCGCTGGCGCGTATCGAGGGCATCCGTTCGACTCTCGTCGAAAGCCTCGACGCCGGTCCGCTCGTGCGCGACGTGCTGGAGAGGCTGCGCGCGCAGATCGATTCCGACCTTGCCGATCCCGGCGGCACGTTGTCGCTGCTCGTCGATCGACGAATGCGCGAGGCGATCCTCGATCTTCTCGACGACCAGGGCCGCCGCGCGACCTTCGACAACTGGGTGCGCACGATGGCCACGGAGCTGCTGCGCCGCCACCACCACCAGATCGGGCTGACGGTGCGCGAGAGCCTGGAGGCGCTGGAAACCGGCGAGCTGGTTCAGAGGATCGAGGACCGCGTCGGCGCCGACCTCCAGTTCATCCGCTTGAACGGTGCGGTCGTCGGAGGCCTCGTCGGAATGGGACTGGCCGTCGGGCGGATGCTGATGCCGTAGCGACGCGTGCCCGCGTTGCCGCCGGCACGCATGCGTTCACACCTTCGCGATCACGTCGTCGGCGAACCTGCGCAGGATGTCGATCTTTTCCTGCACGGCCATGGTGTCGTCGTCGATGTACGGATTGCGGAATCCGACGATGCAGTCGGTCACGCCCTTGTCCTCGAGTTTTTTCACGCCGTCGACGGTGTAGGCATCGAACGAGATCACGTGAATCTCGAAAGGCTTCTTCTCGGTGCCGGCCTCGCGGCGCAGTTCGGCCAGTCGCGCAAGAAGCTCGTCCAGGTCTTCGCTGCCGCCTCCGTGCATCCATCCGTCGTTGCGAGCCGCGCGCGCGAGTGCGGCGTCGGCGTGGCCGCCGACGAGGATCGGCACGGGCGTCTCCGGTACCGGACAGATCTTGATGCTCGGGATGTCGAAGTGCCTGCCGTGAAACTCGTAGAACCCACCGCCCAGGAGGCCACGAAGGATTTCGATCAT
Source organism: Candidatus Binatia bacterium (assembly GCA_036493895.1). Taxonomy (NCBI): domain Bacteria; phylum Candidatus Binatota; class Binatia (SeqCode); species Binatia bacterium. The sequence continues at coordinate 244,542 of DASXOZ010000070.1, forward strand.
CTCGTCGGTACGGACGCCGCGGCCTTTCCACGGCGTCCCGGTGATCTGGTAATCCTCGGGCCAGGGGCTGGTGCCGACTCCAAATGCGACCCGGCCGCCGGTCATCACGGCGGTCGATGCAAGCTGCTTGGCAATCAGCACCGGATGGCGGATCGGCAGCTTGACGACGAACGTCGTGAAACGAAGCCGTGTGGTCACCGCGCCCATCGCGGTCATCAGCACGAACGGATCGATGAACGGCTTGTTCTCGAGGAAGCGGCGGTCTCCGTCGGGCGTGTACGGATACTTCGAGTCGGACACCTCCGGGTACGCGATGCTGTCGGGGATCACGAAAGAGGCCCAGCCCGACTCGTCGCAGGCGCGGGCCAGCGGCACGAAGTGGGACGGATCGCACATGGATTCGGCGTATGTGAATCGCATCTGACTTTTCCTAGTTCGGTCCTGCGTAGACTTCCATGAAGCGCAGGATCATGTCCTGGGGCAGCATCAGGTTGGCGTCGCGGTCGCTGCGGATGCAGACAACCGAGGGCCCCACGGCCGCTTTCGCGCGCGCCAGCGCAGGGGCCAGGTCGCCGAGCTTTTCGACGTAGGCGGACTCGCAGCCGAGGCCCTCGCCGACTTTGTCCCAGCGCACGGTGCCCATCGCGGTGCCGAAGGTGCGGCCGTAGAGCATTCTCTCGTTGGGCTCTTCCATCGTCCACGAGCCTTCGGCGAAGACGATCGTCGTCACCTTGAGACCCTCGCGCGCGGCGCTCTGCATCTCCATGAAGTGGAAGCCCGCAGCGCCGTCGCCGGTCACGCAGACGACGTCGCGATCGGGCGCACCGAGCTTGGCACCAATTGCGGACGGCACCCCGGTGCCGAGCATGCCGAGCTCGAGAATGTTGTGGTACGAGCGCGGTTTCGTCGCCGGCAGGGCGCCGTGCGCCCACAAAGAAGTGTTGCCGCCGTCGGTAACGTACACGGCGTCCGGTCCGAACACCTCGCCGATGACCGCCATCGCATGGGCGGGGTGAATGCCCGCTCCGTTCCAGCCGGCAATGGCTTCGAGCTGGGGTTTCTGCCACTCGCGCTGGGCTTCGCAGTAACGCTCGACATCGCGGGGGTTGGAGGCTTTTGCACCGCTTTCGCCGAGCAGGGCGGCCAGGCGCGGCGCGGCAGTTGCCAGGTCGGCAACGATGCCGAGAGTCAGCGGGCGCGTGACGCCCATGTTGCGTGCATCGACGTCGATGTGAACGAGCTTCTGCGCGGCGCCGTCGCCCCAGTACTTGTCGTACGGGACGTCGAGGTTGCCGAGCCGCGTGCCGAGCGCGAGAACCACGTCGGCTTCGCAGCGAGCCAGGTCGGCTCCGGGACCGTAACCGTGAAGCCGGCGCGGATGATCGGCGGGAAACGCCGAACGCCCGGCCATCGTCGAGATCACGGGACATCCGAGAATCTCGGCAAGTTGGGCGACGGCAGCGTTGGCTCCCGCGCGGTCGACGCCGGAGCCGACCACCATCAATGGATGACGCGCCGAGGCCAGCAGCGTTGCCGCTTCGCGCAGGTCGGCATCGGCGGCGCGCGGTGCGGCGACGCGGTACGCCGAAGGCGCAGCGATGCGAACTTTCGCATCGTCGATGACGCTGTAGAGCACCGGTGCCGGAATCTCGAGCTGCACCGGCCCCGGGCGTCCGAGCCACATCTCGCGAAACGCGAGCGCGGTGATTTCCGCGATGCGGGTGACATCGAAGATCGGTGCTCCCCACTTGACGGCCGGACGGAAGACGTCGAGCTGGTCCTGGCCCTGGAACGTCGACGGCGGCGACGGGTAGACGATGCCGAGCCGGTGCTGGGCAGTGATCACGACGACGGGGACGCCCTCGTGACGCGCGGTGATCACGCCGGGAAGGAGGTTGGCCGAGCCCGGGCCGGGGTTGCCGAGCACGGCAGCCACCTGCCCGGTCGTCTTGTAGAGCCCTTCGGCCATGTGCACGGCGGCCGCTTCGTGGCGGATCGGAACGAGCCGGATGTCGTGGGCATCGAGGCTCGCGAGAATCGGATCGACTTCGGGACACGGCAGTCCGAAGACGAAACGGATCCCCTCGTTGGCCAGGCAGCGGACGAGAACTTCACCGCCGGTAATTTCGCTCATGATGTTTTCCCTCGCGCGCTTCGCGGTTGCCTTCCCCGGCGCTCACGTTGCGGTCAGGTTGCGATCGGATAGCTCCCGAGGACGCGCACCGACAGCGCGATCTTCTCGAGGGAAGCAAGTGCCTTTGCGACGGGGTCCGAGCTGGAGTGGCCCGTGACGTCGACGAAGAACCGGTATTCCCACGAGCGGCCGAGCAGGGGCCGCGACTCGATCATCGAAAGGTTCACCTTGTTGCGCGCGAACTGGCGGATGATCCGTTCGAGAATGCCGACCTGGTCCTTGACGGTGACGACGAGCGAGGTGCGGTCGTGACCGCTCGGCCGCGTCTTCTGGTCCGGCCCGATCACGAGGAAACGCGTGACGTTGGCCGCGTTGTCCTGGATGGAGCGTGCGACCAGATCGAGCTTGTAGAGCTGCATCGCGATGCGGCTTCCGATCGCGGCCGTTGCCTTCTCGCTGGACGCCAGCTTGGCGGCCGCGACCGTGCTGGCCGTCGGAAGGAGCTCGACGCCCGGAAAATTCTCGGCGAGGTAGCGCTTGCACTGCGCCAGCGGCTGGGGATGCGAAGCAATGCGGCGGATTTTCCTGCGGTCGCCGTCCTGCGCCATCAGGCAGTGATCGATCCTCAGCACGCGCTCGGCGAGGATCACGGCGGTCGTCTCTGCCAGCGAGTCCAGCGTAGGCGTCACCGCTCCTTCGGTGGTGTTCTCGACCGGAACGATGCCGAAGGTCGCCCTTTCGGTTTCCACGGCAGTGAACACTTCGGGAATGGAATCGCAGGCCTCGAGCAGCGCGCTGCTGCCGAACTGCGCGACGGCTGCTTCGTGCGTGTACGTGCCCTGGGGACCGAAGAACGCGACCGTCGTCGGCCGCTGCACCGCGCGGCAGCCGGAAATGATCTCGCGGAAAATGGCCTCGACCGCCTCGTCGCGCAGCGGGCCGGGGTTGGCCTTGCGGATCGCGCCGAGCACCTGCTTCTCGCGAGCGGCGTCCAGGATGCCGATCTCGCTCGTGGCCTTGGCCTCGCCGACCGCCTTGCAAAGCGCGGCCCGACGCGTGACCAGCTCGAGCAGGCGCCGGTCGAGATCGTCGATCGCGGCCCTCAGCTCGGGAAGCCCTTTTTTGCCCCTGGTTGCCAATTCGCCCTCTAGCCTGCTGGTCTTTGCTGCGCCCGCGAGCCGGCCGCTCACGCCGGCGCGAAAACATCAGGAAAAGAAATCTCCCGCAAGGCGAAGCGCGGCCGAGTCCGATCCGGCCGCGACCTGCGTCGTCTCGAGCTGACCGCGCAGCCACGTCCTCTGGCGCTTGGCGTACTGGACCGTCGCGACGCTGATCGCATCGGCCAGGTGGTCCGGCGCCAGGCGCCCGGCCAGACAGTCCGCAGCCTGGCGGTAGCCGATCGCATCGAAAGCGCGAGTATTGGCAGGATAACGCCGGTGCAGCGCGGCGAGCTCGTCGACGATGCCTGCGTCGACCATCGCGCGGCTGCGCGCGACGATCCGCTCGCGCAGGATCTCGCGCTCGATCTCCACTTCGAGCGTGAGCATGTCGAAAGGCCTTTCGGAAAGGACATGCTCGGCGAGCCACGCCGAAAGCGGCCGGCCGGTCAGCTCGTGCACTTCGAGAGCACGCACCGTGCGCACGAGGTCGTTGGCGTGGATACGGCGGGCGGACGCAGCGTCCAGTTCGCACAGCCGCCGGTGAAGCGCTCCCGGCGATTGGCGCTCTTCGCGTTGGAGGCGCTCGCGAACCGCTGGATCGGCCGCCGGACCCGCGAACAGACCGCGTCCGAGGCTTCGAAGGTAGAGCCCGGTGCCGCCGCAGACGATGGCGCGGCAGCCGCGAGAGTGAATCGCCGCCAGCGCACTCAGCGCTGCGCTGCGCCACGCTGCCACGTCGTAGTCTTCGTCCGGATCGACGATGTCGACGAGGTGATGCGCCGCGCGGGCACGCTGCTCCTGCGTCGGCTTGGCCGTTCCGACGTCCATGAAGCGATAGACCTGGCGCGAATCGGCGCCGACGATCTCCGCGTCGAGCTTCTCCGCGAGAAGGACCGCCAGCTCGCTCTTGCCGCAGGCAGTGGATCCGGCGATGACGAGGACGCGCGGCGGCAGCCGCAGCACGCCTTCGGATCTCGCAGCGGTGACCAATCGAAAGTCCAGCCTTCAGCGAAAAGCGTCCGGCACGCCGGGAGAATCGGGCCGGAAACGCGAGTGGCAGTCGCGGCAGGCAGCGCCGAGGCGCTTTCTCGAGATCTCGACGGCGTCCGCGTCGTCGCGTGCAGCAGCCTCTTCGAGCTCCCCTGCCCGGTCGGCCAAGCTGCGCGCGAGTACCGCAAATCGCGCGCGGTCGGGAATTTCGAGCTTGCCGGGAGGATGACCCGACAATGCGATGGCCGACTGCTTCAGCGACTGCGCTGCGTCGGCGATTTTCGCGAACGTTCCCTCCCAGCGGTCGTGCACGTCGACCTGGTCCGGCACCTTCTTGCGCACCGATTCGTCGAACCCTCTCATGACGCTCTCGAGCTGGTCGGAGCGCAGCGAGTGAACCGCTGCATCCTGTTTCGACGAGGAGGACTGCGTCGACGTCGAGCAGGAAACTGCCAGAAGCGCGAGAAGCGCGGCAGCGGCACGAGTACGGAAATGGGAATTCGCCATTTTCATCGGCCCTCAACGGCCGAACATTTTCTCGATCTGCCCTCGCGCCAGCTTGCGCGCAACCGGACGACCGTGAGGACACGTCGAATGGTACGATACCGACGACATTTCGCGCAGCAGAGCGCGGGCAGCGCCGCGGTCCAGCCTCTTGCCGACCCGAACGGCCGAATGGCAGGCCACGGTCGCCATGATCTTTTCGGCCAGGCGCGTGGCAGCGCGCGCACGGCCGACTTCGACGAGATCAGCCGCGACGGCTTCGACCAGCACGCGGCTGTCGGCGCCGGCGGCCATCGCCGGCATCGCGCGAACGACGACGTCTTCGTCACCGAACGCCTCGACCTCCCAGCCGAGTGCCGCAAGCTCGCCGGCCGCCGCGACGCACGCTTCCACTCCTTCGGGTCCGACGTGCACGCGCTCGGGAAGCAGCAGCGCCTGGCGCGCGACGTCCCTTTCACCGAACGCTTTCATCAGCCGCTCGAACAGCACGCGCTCGTGCGCGGCATGCTGATCGACGAGCAGGACTTCCCCGTCGCCTTCGCAGACGAAGTACCCGTCGAAAATCTGGCCGACGACCTCGAAGCGACCGAGCGCCTCGACCGCCTGCGAAGGACCGAGATCGATCGCGATCTGCTCTTCGAGCGCGGCACCGTCGGCGACCAGTTCGGAAGGCGCGTAACCAGGAATCGGCGGGTATGGCTGCTCGTCGGCCAGCTGGCCGGAGCCCGGCGCGAGAGCCCGGCCTTCCCGGACTTGCGCCCGCGCGGGCGAAGCGTGTGTGCTTTGCTGCGCCGGCTGCAGCGTCCCGGCCGTTGTCGGCACCGCGCGACGGCGCAGCGCTTCGCCGGCATCGAGGCCCCAGCGCCCGAGCGGGCTGGACGAGCGCCGAAGAGCGTCGCGCACGGCTTCGGCGACGAAGCGGCGCACGCCGTCGGCATCCGAGAAGCGCACTTCGAGCTTGGCCGGATGCACGTTGACGTCGATGTCGCCCGCCTGGCAATCGAGGAAAAGGGCAACGGCAGGAAAGCGGCCTTTGAGCAGGTGGGTCTGGTAGCCTTCGAGAATCGACTGGAACAGCACGCGGTCCCTCACCCACCTCGATCCGACGAACACGGCCATGCGACGCGAGCTGCCGTAGGAAACTCCCGGTGCGCTGACGAAACCGCCGAGGTGAAGGTTGCCGAAGCGCGCATCGACCTCGACGAGCGACGCGGCGACCTGCTTGCCGAACACCTGGTGCACGCGCTCGCGAAGCCCCGACACCGGGGCGAGGTCGAGGGTCGTGCGACCGCCGACAACCAGCGTCGCGTGAAGCTGCGGCGTTGCCATCGCCAGGCGCTGCACTACGTCGGAGACGTAAGCCGTTTCGGTAGCGGCGCTCCTCAGAAACTTGCGACGCGCCGGTACCGCGGCGAACAGGTCCTGCACGTCGATCCGCGTGCCGCGCCGCGCCGGCGACGGTGCACGCTCGATGATGCGGCCGGCGCGCACGACGACGCGGCTGCCGGATGCGGCAGCGGCGGTCGCCGTCACCAGTTCGAGGTCGCTTGCCGCCGCGATTGCAGCAAGCGCTTCGCCGCGAAAGCCGAACGTGAGCGCACCATCGAGGTCCTCGATTCGGCGGATCTTGCTCGTCGCATGCCGCATCAGCGCAAGATCGATCTCGGACTCCTCGATGCCGCTGCCGTCGTCGGTGACGACGATGCGCAGCCCGCTGCGATCGTCGAGCTCGACGCGCACCTCGCGTGCGCCTGCATCAATGGAATTCTCGACCAGCTCCTTGACCGCCGATGCCGGGCGTTCGACCACCTCGCCGGCTGCGATCCGCGCGATCGTGCCCTCGTCGAGCAGCGCGATGCGACCGGCCGCCGCGCCGTGCTCGCGCGGGCGTTGTGCGGTCGAGACGAGGCGTTCAGCCAACGACGAGGTCCTCGCGGGCGAGCACCGTCTTCACGCGCTCGGCCTGCTTCTGGCAACCCTTGCGCCCCGCCATGCCGAAGGTGGGGTGCTTGCCGACGATGAGGTTCGGCCTGAGTGCGGGCCGGGGCATCGAGGAGGTTGGCACCGGCCGCCGATAACAAAGCGCAGGGGCCGGTTCCAGCGGTTGCCTGGGCTTTGGGCCGCCGAACGAGCAGCCCGCCTTTTTCCCGGTGGAACGCGACCCCGGCAGACCGGGCGCGCCTGCGCCTCGCCGTTTGCCCACCACCATCGCCCGTGTTATCTGCGGCGGCTCGGTTTCGGAGGAATGCGCTGTGGCCCGTATCTGTGAGATCTGCGACAAGCGTCGAGGCGTCGGCAACAACGTCTCGCACGCGAACAACAAGACGAAACGGACCTGGCAGCCGAACCTGCAGACCGTCCACGTCGTCGTCGGCGCCACGCGCAAGACGATCAAGGCCTGCACCCGCTGCATCCGCAGCGGCAAGGTCACCAAAGCCGCCTAGCTAGTCCTTCCCTCCCTTTATCGCGATCATGTCGATCTCCACTCTCGCGCCCCGCGGGAGTGCGGCGACCTCGACAGTCGCGCGCGCCGGGTACGGTTCGACCAGCACCGAAGAGAAGATCTCGTTCAGCCTGGCGAAATCGGCGAGGTCGACCAGGTAGACGGTGAGCCTGACGGCATCGGCCATCGTCATGCCGGCGCCGACTGCCACCGCCTGCAGGTTGACGAGCACGCGGCGCGCCTCGGCTTCGAACCCTCCTTGCACCAACTCGCCGGTTGCCGGATCCAGCCCGATCTGGCCGCTCGCGTAGAGGACCCCGCCCGCGAGCACGGCCTGGGAATACGGACCGATGGCTTTCGGGGCCTGGCCGGTTCGAATGACTTCCTTCGGCATGCTTTGGGCTCTCATCCGATCAGTCGCCTCACTTCCTTGACGCCGGCGATGCGGCGCAGGTTGCGCATCACGCGGTCGAGGTCCTCGATGCTCGACAGCGTCACCTCGAACAGGTTCATCGCCTTGGTTCCGATGGTGCGCACGTGGGCGCGCTCGATGTTGACGCTTGCCGCAGCGATCGCCTGCGTCATGTCGGCGAGCAGGCGCGGGCGGTCCCTCGAGACGACTTCCAGGCGCGTCACGCGCGGCGCGCTGGCGCCCTTCTGCCAGTTGACCGACACGAGGCGGTCGCGCTCGACGTCGGCAAGGCGCGGGCAGGCCTTCGAATGCACGGTGACGCCGCGCCCGCGCGTGAGGAAACCGACGATCTCCTCGCCGGCAAGCGGCTCGCAGCACTTGGCAAAACGCACCATCGACTCGTCGAGGTTCTCGGCCATCACGAGCGGCCTCGGCGTGCGATCGAGGAGCCCGAACAGCGTGCGCAGGCTGCGCCGCGGCCTCTCGAGCTCGATCGTCTCGCCCGGCAACAGGAAGCCGAGCACCTGCTTGCCGGTGATGCGCCCGTAGCCGACCGACTCGAGCAGAGCCTCTTCGTCCTTGCGCTGGAAATGCGCGAGCACGGTGGCGAAGCGCTCGTCGGCCTGCAGCGTGGCCAGGTCGAGGTCGTAACGCGCCAGATCGCGTTCGAGAAGCTCGCGCCCGAGCGCAACGGCCTTCTTCTTCTCCTCGCCGCGGATGTACGACACGATTCGCTCGCGGGCGCGAGGCGAGCGCACGAACTTGAGCCAGTCGCGCGACGGTGTGCCGCCCTCGGTCGTGATCACCTCGACGGTGTCGCCTTGCTGCATCACGTAGCGCAGCGGCACGACGCGTCCGTTGACCCGCGCGCCGGCGGCGTGGTTGCCGACTTCCGAGTGAATGCGGTACGCAAAATCGAGCGTCGTGTCGCCCTTGCGAAACGTGAGGCCTTCGCCCTTCGGCGTGAACACGTAGACGTCCTTGCCGAACAGGTCGTCCTTGATCGACGAGAGAAACTCGCGCGGATCGTCGAAGTGCTGCTGCCATTCGAGGATCTGCCTGAGCCACGCGTAGCGCGCCGATTCGGTCTGCTCGCTGTCGTCGGCACTCTTGTAGCGCCAGTGCGCCGCGACGCCGTATTCGGCCACGCCGTGCATCTCGTGGGTGCGAAACTGCACTTCGAGGCGTTCGCCGTAGGACCCGATCAGCGTCGTGTGCAGGGACTGGTAGCCGTTGGCCTTCGGCAGCGCGACGTAGTCGCGAAAACGGCCGGGCACCGGCCGCCAGTACATGTGCAGCACTCCGAGCGCGTCGTAGCACTCGCGGTCGCTGCTGACGAGGGCGCGAAACGCGACGACGTCGTAGATGTCGTCCACGCGAAGACCCTGGTCGCTCATCTTGCGATAGACCGAGTAGGTGCCCTTGGTGCGCCCCGTCACCGACGCTTCGATCCCCGCTGCCTCCAGGCGCTTGGAGATCAGCGTCTCGACTTCCTTCACGTAACCTTCGCGCTCGAGCTTCTGCAGCGACAGCCTCTGGCGGATCTCCTCGTAGTCGCCGGGGTGCAGGATGTGGAACGACTGGTCCTCCAGCTCCTGCTTGATCCAGTTGATGCCGAGGCGGTTGGCCAGCGGCGCATAAAGGTCGAGCGTCTCGGCGGCGATGCGCGTGCGCTTCTCTTCGGACAGGTGCTGCAGCGTGCGGATGTTGTGCGTACGGTCGGCCAGCTTGACCAGCAGCACGCGCACGTCCTTGGCGCTGGCCACCAGCATCTTGCGAAGGTTCTCGGCCTGGGTGGTCTCGTAAGGCTCCGACTCCAGGCGCGTGATCTTGGTGACGCCGTCGACGAGGGCCGCAACTTCGCCGCCGAAACCGTTGCGGATGTCGTCGAGGGTGGCCGAGGTGTCCTCGACCGCGTCGTGCAGCAGCCCGGTGACGACCGTCGGCACGTCCAGGCGCATGTCGGCGATGATCGCGGCCACGGCCAGCGGATGCGTGACGTAGGCTTCGCCCGAGGCGCGCCGCTGTCCCTCGTGCATGCTCGCCGAGAAGCGGTAGGCCTCTCCGACCATCGCGACGTCCGCGCCCGGATCGTATTCCTTGATGCGCGTGATGAGGTCCTGGATGTTCACGCCGCCGGCGCCTCCACCTGGAACCTGCCGAGGAAGCTCGCCAGCGCCGCCTCGCTCATGCCGGCGCGATGTCGCGGCATCGCGGCCGCACCGAGACGATGCGTGTCTCGCAGGATCGCTTCGAATTCGGCGATGGCCTCCTCGCGGCTGCGGTTGATGATCACGTGGTGGTACTCGCCGGCCCTCGCGATCTCCCGGCAGGCATTTTCGAGGCGTCGCCGCACGACTGCCTCGAGCTCGGTACCGCGGGAGCGAAGGCGCGATTCCATCGTGGATCGGTCCGGCGGAAGAACGAAGACCGTGACCGCCCCCGGGTAGAGAGCCCTCAACTGGGAGGCTCCCTGCACGTCGATGTCGAGCAGCACGTCCTGGCCGCGCTCCAGCGCTCGTTCGATCGGCGCGCGCGGCGTGCCGTAGTGATGACCGTGCACCTGCGCCCACTCGGCCAGCTCGTTGCGCCGGATCATCGATGCGAAGCGGTCCTTGTCGACGAACAGGTATTCGATTCCGTCGCGCTCACCCGCACGGGGCCTGCGCGTCGTGGCCGACACGGACATGATCAGGTTCGGAAACGCGCGCAGCGCGGCGCCCGAGATCGTCGTTTTGCCGGCTCCCGACGGCCCCGAAACGATGAAAAGAAGTCCCCGGCCTGCCTCGTCGCTGGTCACGCACGCAGCGTAGCGCGAAAGCCCCCCTAACGCACGGTGACCTCGAGCGCGGCGCACTGCGCTCAGGCTCTTGCGGTGACGCGGCGTCGCGCGACAGTCGCGAACCCGTCCGGCCGTACCCCTTGACGGATTGCGTCGCTCCGGGCGATAGAGGTGACGTGCAATCGCACCTTCTCCGGTTCGTCGCGGCGGCCGCCTGCTGCGCCTTCTCGGTTCGGCCCGCCGCCGCCGCTTTTCCCGGTAGCAACGGGCTGATCACGTTCACGCGCGATACGATCGGCGACACGACGGGTCAGGTGGCCGTCGCTGCGGCTACCCACGATGCCGAAGTCACGCTGCTGACGTCGGGACCGGCAACCAACGGCCTGTCGGCATGGTCGGCCGACGGAGGATGCCTCACTTTTTACTCCGACCGCGATGGCGGGGACGCCGAGCTGTACGTGATGGGCGCGACCGGATCCGCTCAGACGCGACTGACGCTCTATCCCGGGTTCGACTACGACGGCGTTTTTTCCCCCGACGGCACCAGGCTCGCGTTCACTTCCGATCGCGACGGCGACTCCGAGATCTACGAGTACGCACTTGCCGATGGAAGCATGGCACAGCTCACGCACAACACCGACATCGAGATCAGCCCGGCATGGTCTCCCGACGGCTCGAAAATCGCTTTCGTGTCGCGTCGCGACGGCAACTTCGAGATCTACACGATGAACAGCGACGGGACCGACCAGACGCGCCTGACCGACAACACGGGCGACGACCTGTATCCGAACTGGTCGCCCGACGGCAAGCACATCGCGTTCGCGACCGTGCGCCCGGGAACGATCGATCGCGACATCTGGACGATGGACGACGACGGTGGGAACCCGAAGTCGCTGCTCGCGCGCGCGGGCAACGATTCGGAGCCCGCGTGGTCACCGGACGGCACGTTGATCGCATTCTCCGGCAACGCAGGCACGGCCGCGGGACACATCTACGTCGTCAGTGCCAGCGACGGATCCGGCCTCGTGCAGGTCACGACGTCGGAGACGGTTGACGATCGCCAGCCGGACTGGCAGAGCGTCGATTCGCAGGCCCCGGTGGCCCTGTGCCCCACCGTCACACCGGTTCTTTGCGGCGATGCGACTTACGACAGCGCGATCAAAGCGGGCGATGCCCAGGCAATCCTGCGCGCCGCGGTCGGCCAGGGCGTCGTCTGCCCGCTGATCCGCTGCGACGTCGACGACAACAAGGTCATCGTTGCGTCGGATGCGCTGCGCACGCTGCAGTTCGCCGTAGGAATCGCGGTGACGCTGGATTGTCCGCCACCGACCTGATCGCCGTACACGCGCCCGGCGCGCTCGTGCAGATCGGCGCGGTTTTTTCGAACGCACGGCGCCCCGATGAGGCGGCGCGCGGCGGTCGCGATCAGCGCCGCAGCACGAAGACGACGCGCTTTCCGGACAGACCCTTCAGCTCGTGCTCCCCGTGCACCTCGAATTCGAGTCCGGAGCCGTCGAGAAGATCGTGCGTCGTCGACGAGACGAGCACTTGTCCTGCGCCGGCCAGCGACGAGACGCGCGCCGCCGTGTGCACCGCGACGCCGCGAGCCTGCCCGCTGACGATCTCGAGTTCACCGGTGTGCAGGCCGACGCGAAGACGAAACCCGAGGTCGCCGACCGCCGAGTCCATCGCTTCGGCAGCGCGCACCGCGCGCGCCGCACCGTCGAACAGCGCGAGGAAACCGTCGCCGAGCGTGGCCATCTCGCGTCCGCGGAAGCGGTCGATCACGGCGCGGATGCGACCGTTGTGCTCCTCGAGCAGCGTGGCCCACGCGCGATCGCCCACTCTCTCGAGCATCACCGTCGAATCGACGATGTCGCTGAACAGGATCGTGGCGAGCGTCCTTTCGCCGAGCTCGTACGGCGAGACGGCGTAGGTACGCCCGCTCGTGAACTCGACCGAGTCCCACGCTTCGTCGCCTTCGACCCACGCGTCGTGGCCCGGCGGGATCTCGTAGGCGTCGCCGGGCAGGATCAGCATCTCGGTGCCGTCGTCCATGTGCACGCGCAGGCTTCCGGAGATCGTGTAGCCGACGTGACGGTGCTGGCAGGTACGGGTTCCCGCGATCGGCGCGACGTCGTTCGCCCAGCGCCAGCCGGGCTGGAACAGGAAGCGCGCGACGACCATCTCGCCGAGCTGCACGAGATCGACTTTGCCGTTGGGGAAAGCGCGCGCCTGGTCGGGCTGCGCGAACCCCTTGCGCTGGAGCTGGGGCATGGCCGCGCATCATGCGCGACGCGTCAGCGCGCTGCAAGACCCTCCCGGGGGGAGCCGCAGGCGTCTACTCGACGTTCTGGATCTGCTCGCGCAGCTTTTCGACGTCGGCCTTGCCGTCGACGACGAGGTTGGTGACGGTAAGGTCGGAGGCCTTCGAGCCGATCGTGTTCAGCTCGCGGTTGACCTCCTGCAGGACGAAGTCGATGCGCTTGGCCACCGGCTGCTCCGATCGCACCAGCTCGTCGAGCGCTCCGAGATGGCTGGCCAGGCGCACGAGCTCCTCGTTGACGTCGCAGCGGTCGGCCAGGATCGCCGTTTCCTGCACGAGGCGGCCGGGATCGACCGTCGCGCCGCCGAGCAGCTCGGCCAGGCGCTTGTCGAGCTTGGCCTTCAGGCGCGGCGCGACGCGAGCAGCGGCTTTCTCGAGCGCTTTCCACGTCGCCCTCAGCCGCTTGATGCGCTCCTGCATGTCCTTGCGAAGATGCGCCCCTTCCCTTTCGCGCTCCTTGGCATGGGCGGCCAGCGCCTTGCCGAGCAGCTTTTCGACTTCGCCGATCTCCGCGGCCGCATCGGCCGCGGGCTCGACGGCGACGAACAGATCGCTGCGCCCCGCCAGCAGCGACAGCTCGAGACTGCCGGAAAGACCGAATTCCTTCTGCAGCTGCTTCCAGCCTTTGATGTACGCCGAGGCGACGTCCTTCTGCAGCGCAATGCCGGCGCTGCGCGGAGGAAGGGTGCGTGAGACGTGCACTTCGACGCGGCCCCGCTCGATCGCAGAGGACACGATGCGGCGAAGGTCGGGTTCATAGGGACCGTACTCGCGCGGAACGTTCAGCTTGAGATCGAGGAAGCGCTGGTTGACCGAGCGCACCTCGACGCTGATCCGGCAAGTTCCGGCGTGCCCGGAGGCCGCTCCGTATCCCGTCATGCTCTTCATCGACAGCCGTCCATCGCAAAGTGCATCCTATCGCGTGTAGCCACGCTCGAGCCAGCGCCTCTCCGATTCGTCCAGGTCGCGACCCTTGGCCGCAGTCAGCTTCTTCAGCGAGCGCCAGAACCGGTCGCGGCCCTTCTCGCCGAGGCGCCAGCTGCCTGGCGCGCCTAACGTTGCCCGGTCGAAGTCGATGATGGCGATCTCGCCGTCGGCGTCGATCAGCAGGTTGTGCCCGTTCAGATCGGGATGGTAGACGCCGGCGTCGTGCAAGGCGCGGATCGCGGCGCCCGCGGCCGCCAGCAGCGCGGCGCGTTCGGCCTCGTCCGCTTCGAGCAGCGCGTCGATGTACGCGCGCGCGCCTTCGATTGCGGACGTGACGATCCAGCCGCGGTAGAAGGGTCCGCTCTCCTCGACACCGACCGCATGCACGATCGGAACGCGGCAGCCGGCCGCGCGCGCCGACTCGGTGGCTTCGAGCTCGCGGATCGGCCGCGGCGGCCTCAACAGGAATCGATCGCGCACGAAGTGGCGCACCATGCCGCCGCGCAGGTAGTGGCGCACGAACACGACCTTGCCCCCGCGCAGCACGACGCGCCGTGCGCCGCCGCGGCCCGACGCGACGTCCTCGCCCGGGCTCGCGCCGCCGCGAACGGCATCGAGCAGCGCCGTCATTTCCGCAAGCTCGATGCGCGCTGCGACAACGCGCCAGCGTCCGCGGTCGAGGTCGACGTAGCCTTCGGGAAGCTTGAGGAACACGCCGTGCGCGCGGCGCCTTTCAGGAGCGCAGCCGCTCGGCCTGATCGACGAGCATCACCGGGATGCCTTCGGTAATCGGGTAGCGAAGCCGGCACGCGTGGCAGTCCAGCGCGACCATCGGCGCGGCAGCGGCGCCGCCGGTCGCAGGCTCGCCGGCCGGCTTCCAGTGCACTTCGGTGAGCGGTCCCTTGCATGCCGGGCACACCAGAAGGTCGACGAGGCTTCGTTGGATCGTCACAGCGTCCTCCCGAGCTCTTTCTGCCACGCTACCTGGCGCGCAAGGCCTTCGTCGAGGTCGACGACGGGAGCGAATCCGATCTCTGCGCGAGCGGCGCTGGTGTCGGCCGACGTGTGTCGCACGTCGCCCTTCTGCATCGGACGGTGGTCGACGCGCGGCTCGCGCCCGACCAGGCGACCGATGCAGGCGATGACGTCGTTTACCGTCGTGCGGCTGCCGCCGCCGAGGTTGTACACTCTTCCCGAAGCTTCGGACTCGGCCGCCGAGACGTTGGCGGCGACGATGTCCCCGACGTACGTGAAATCGCGCGACTGCTCGCCGTCGCCGAACAGCACGATCGGCCTGTCGTCCATCACCGAGAAAATGAAACGGTGGAAGGCCATGTCCGGCCTCTGGCGAGGCCCGTAGACGGTGAAATAGCGCAGCGAGACCGTCGGGACCGCGAAGTTCTTCCAGTAGAGCCACACCAGGTGCTCGGCCGCGAGCTTGCTGACTCCGTACGGAGAGACGGGCCGGGGCATGCTCGTCTCGCGCATCGGCAGGTCCGTCGTGTCGCCGTAGACCGACGAAGAGGACGCGTAGACGAACTTCTTCAGCGCCACGGCGCGGCACGCTTCGAGCAGCCGCTGCGTCGCGTAGACGTTGTTGTCGCTGTAGATGCGGAAGTCTTCGCCCCAGCTCGAGCGCACGCCGGCCTGGGCGGCCTGGTGAAAGACCCAGTCGACGCCGTCGACGACGGGGCCGAGGTCGGCGTCGA
The DNA here is from genome assembly GCA_036493895.1 of Candidatus Binatia bacterium. Classification (NCBI taxonomy): domain Bacteria; phylum Candidatus Binatota; class Binatia (SeqCode); species Binatia bacterium. The sequence continues at coordinate 259,929 of DASXOZ010000070.1, forward strand.
CCAGGCTGGCCTCGAGGAAGCGGAAGCGGCGATTTTCGCGGATCGCGGCAAGGTTCCCTTCCTTGGCCGCGCGCGGGTAGTAATCGAGGAAACAGTCGATCCCGACCACCTCGTGTCCCGCGGCAAGCAGCGACTCGGCAAGCGTGGAGCCGATGAAGCCGGCCGCGCCGGTGACGAGCGCCCTCACGGCGCAGACCTGCCAGAGCTGTTCGGGATCGCGGGCGGCATCAGGGAAGGTCCTCCGGCGGGACGCGCCGAAGCGCGGGAGCCGGCGATGATGCGTGGGGGCACGCGAGTGGTCAAGCGCCGCGGCCGGCGGCCGCGATGGTCTCGACGATGCGGTCGACGAGGGCATTTTCCTCGTCGAGCTCCATGGCGATGCGCAGCGCGACGAGCGGGCGAGCTCCCCGCGTGGGGCCCTCGCCGCCCGGCGGGGCGCCGAGCTTGACGAGGTCTTTTTCGGTCGTGACGACGAGGTCGGCCCCCGCCGACGCCTCTTCGATCTCCCGCCGGTCCGCGTCACCAAAGCGATAGTGGTCGCGGCGCAGCACCGTGTGCACGATCTCGGCGCCGCTCGTGCGCAGGCACGCCAGGAAGCGCGCCGGTCGCGCGATCGCAGCCACCGCGACGACGCGGCGCCCGCGCAGCGACGAAACGTCGTCGCCGCCCGGTGCAGCGACATCCGAGACCAGCGACACCGGCCTCGTGCGGGCGCGCGCCCTCGCAGCTGTCGTTGCCTGCCCGCGCGGCCCCGATCCGTCTTCGACCTGGATCACGACCGATGCCCGCGCCAGGGCTGCAACGCTCTCGCGCAGCGGACCGGCCGGGAGCAGGCGCTCGGAGGCTTCGTTCCCCGTAACGAGGACGATGTCGATGTCCCTGGCCAGCGCGCGGTGCTGGAAGCCGTCGTCGAGCACGAAGACGTCGAGAGGAAACGAGCGGGCCGCAAGCCGGCAGGCCGCAAGGCGATTGCTCCCGACGGCGACGGGCACGCCGGTGCGCAGCGCAAGCATCGTCGCCTCGTCACCGGCCCTTGCCGCCGCCTGCGGCGCGCACGCCGACTGCCTGTCCAGGACGAACGGCTGCGCCGATGAAGCATCCGATGCGTAGCCTCGCGTGACGATGCACGGCGCGAGCGACCGCGCGTGCAGCGCGGCGACGAGCCACGCGACGAACGGAGTCTTGCCGGCGCCTCCGACACGCAGGCTCCCGACGCTGACGACCGGCGCCGGAGCCCGCTCCGGCCGCGCGAGACCGAGGCGCCAGGCCGCATCGCGAAGACCAGCGGCGCCAGCGAACAGCAGCGAGGCCGGTGCCAATGCAGCCCTTGCGGCCCGTGCCAGGGGGGCGTGCGAGTACCAGAGCCTCTCGGCGAAATCGGCGTGCTCTTCGTTCATCGCCGCCGGCCTTCGAGCACCGGAGCCAGCGCTGTGACCGTCCGGGCGAGGGCGCCGCGGGCTTCGCGCAAAATGCGTGTGGCGGCAGCCAGTCGCTGCCGCATATCTTCTGATTTTTCGGCCGCTTCCGTCCAGAACTTCGCCAGTTCCTCGACGTTGCGGACGATGCGCAGGGCGCCGGCCGCACGAAGCATCGCGGCCTGGTCTTCGACATTGGAGATCAGCGGCCCCGTCGCGACCGGGCAACCGGCGACGACGGGCTCGAGAAGGTTGTGCCCCCCGGGACCGGCCGTGATGCTCCCGCCGACGAAGCAAGCATCGGCGCCTGCGTATGCCGCCCGCAGCAGGCCGAGGCGGTCGAGCACGACGATGTCCGCGCCGCCTGCGTCGGCCCTGCCTTGGCAGTCACTCCATTGGAAGACACCCGACGAGCGCGTGCGCGCAAGCGCCGCGACGTCTGCCGCCCTTTCGGGATGGCGCGGTGCGACGATCAGGCGCGCGCCGGGCACCTGCCCGCGCAGCATGTGGAACGCATCGAGCGCGAGTTGCTCTTCGCCGTCGTGCGTGGACGCGGCGAGGAACACGGGCCGCGCGGAATCACGCACGAGCAGAGGAGAAAGCGCCGAAGCGTCGGCGGGAAGGGCAAGGTCGAACTTGATGTTGCCCGTGACCTCGACGGCCGACTCGCGTGCGCCGAGAGCCTTCCAGCGGCCGGCAGCTTCGTCGTCCCTGGCGCAGATCTTCGCGACGCCGTCGAGCAGCGGCCCGACCAAGGGCGCAAGACGCCGGTACCGCGGGAAGCTGCGCTCGGAGATCCTCGCGTTGGCGACCGCGACCGGAACGCCGCGACGAGCGAGGATGCGAAGCGTCTCGGGCCAGATTTCCGTCTCGACGATGACGAGGGCGCGCGGCGCGCCGGCCTCGAGAATCCTGTTGAGATACGGAGCGTAATCGAGCGGGAAGTAATGGGCTTCGACACTTTGATTTGCAGTGGCGCGCGCGCGACCCGTCGCAGTCGTCGCCGTCATCACGACCGAGGCGCCGCCAAGATGCGGGGCCAGCGCCGAGGCCAGCGCCAGGCCGATCTCCGTCTCCCCGTACGATGCCGCATGAATCCACAGCCAGGCGCTTCCCGCCTGCCGCCGCCAGATCCACTCGCCTCTTCGCTCGGCGCCGCGCAGCGCCTTTTCGCCGCGGGCAAACGGTTGCGAAGCTGCGCACGCTGCGCCGGCAACGGCGACTGCCGCCGTCCACGCGGCACGCATCCAGGCGCCGGCCAGGCGACTGCTCACGTCTCTTCGACCTCGCGGCGGCCGGCAAGGCGGTCGGCTTCGGCGGTGATGCGCCGCAGCGTGCTTTCGAGCCGGCTGCGGATCTCCTCGCGCTCGTCGCCTCGACTTGCCCGTCCCGCCGCGCCGGCCTGCAGCGGCTCGCCGACGACGAGGACCATGCGTGCGAAAGGATACGGCAGCAGCATCCGGTCCCAGGTCGGCAGGCGCCAGCCGTGCGAGCAGCTGACCGCCATCGGGAACAACGGGGCTCCGGTAGCGATGGCGAGCTCGGCCGCGCCACCCTTGGCGATGCCTGCCGGGCCGCGCGGGCCGTCGGGGATCAGTGCGACGTCGCGGCCTCGCCGGCTCGCACGCACGAGACCGAGCACTCCGGCGACGGCGCCGCGGCTCGAAGATCCGCGCGTCGACTCGATGCCGAAGCGAGCGAGCGCGCGCGAGATGATCTCGCCGTCGCGGTGCGTGCTGTTCATGATCGACGCGCCGCGACCCCGGTACGCGAGCGGAAGCATGATCGAGCGGCCGTGCCAGAACGCCATCAGCACCGGCTCTCCGGCGCTCCAGCGGCGTTCGAGGTCGGCGGACCCACGCCGCGTCCAGCGCAGCGTGGCGCCGAGCAGCGCGAGCACGAGCCAGATTGCGAACGAAGCCGCTGCGATCTCGGCGCGCGCCAGCAGATCGAAACGGCGCAGCCCTCTTGCCGCGCGCGAGTCGCTCACGCGGCGGCTCACGCAGGGCTCTCGCCGAGCAGCTGAAGCTCGTGAAGGCGCTTGTACAACGAGCCTTTCTCGAGAAGCTCGCCGTGGGTTCCGGATCCGACGATGCGGCCGTCCTCGACGACGAGGATGCGGTCGGCGCGGCGAACGGTAGAAAGCCTGTGCGCGATGACCAGTGTCGTGCGGCCCGTCATCAGACTCTCGACGGCGGCCTGCACCGCATGCTCGGATTCCGAGTCCAGCGCGCTCGTCGCCTCGTCGAGGATCAGCACCGGCGCGTCCTTCAAAAGAGCCCGCGCAATCGCGAGGCGCTGGCGCTGCCCTCCCGACAGCTGCACGCCCATCTCGCCGATCACCGTGTCGTAGCCCGCGGGAAGCTTCTCGATGAACTCGTGCGCGAACGCAGCCTTGGCCGCTTCGATGATCCCGGCATCGTCCGCCTCGCTGCTTCCGTACGCAATATTGGCGCGCACCGTGTCGTTGAATAGGTACGTCTGCTGGGTGACGACCGAGACGAGAGCGCGAAGCGCCGCCAGGTCGAGGTCGCGAAGGTCGACTCCGTCGAGCGTGACGCGGCCGCCTGTCACTTCGTAGAAGCGCGGGATCAGGTCGGCGATCGTCGACTTTCCTCCGCCACTCGGCCCAACGAGAGCAACGGCTTCGCCGGCACGGATCTCGAACTCGACGTCGTGCAGCACCTCGATGCTCTGGTACGCGAAGGACACTGCCTCGAAACGGATCGCCTCGCGAAGCGCCGTCACTTTGAGGCCGCTGCCGGCGCTGCCGTCGTCCTCCTCGGCCTCGTCGAGCAGCGCGAAGATGCGTTCGGCGGCGCCGAGCCCGGCCTGCACGATGTTGTTGGTGCGCGCGAGCTTCTTGAAGGGATCGTAGATCAGCACGAGCGTCGTCATGAACGCGAGAAAGCCGCCGGCCGTGCGCCCGCCGGCGAACACCGAGCCGCCGCCGAACCAGAGCGCCCCTGCAATGCCGAACGCCGCCAGCACCTCGGTCATCGGCGCCGTGAACGCGCCGATGCGCGCAGCTTTCAGGTGCAGGCGCCGCAGCCGCCGGTTCTCGCCTTCGAAGCGGCGTGTCTCGTAAGCCTGCATGCCGAACGACTTGACGACGCGGGAAGCCTGCACCGTCTCCAGCAGCAGCGCCGAGACGTCGCCGAGAGTGTCCAGGCCGCGGCGCGACAGCGTGCGCATGCGTCGCGACAATCTCTGGATCGGAAGGACGATCACCGGCAGGACGACGAACGCAATGACCGAGAGCGCCGCGTCCAGGTGGAACGCGACTGCGATGAGCACGAGCATCGTCGTAAGGTCGCGGATCAGCGAAGCGGCACCTTCGGTCAGCGCCTGGCGCACGGCCAGCACGTCGCTCGTCATGCGCGAGACGATCTGCGCGGAGGTCGTGCGGTCGAAGAACGAGATCGGAAGGCGCTGGACCTTCTCCTGCAGTCGCGCGCGAATGTCGTAGACGATGCTCTCGCCCACCCAGTCTCCGAGGTAGGACTGGCCGAAATTCATTCCCGCCCGCGCGAGGAAGACGACGATGATCAGCGCAGGCAACAGGGCGAGCATGTGCTCGTCGCGGCGGCTGAAGACGTCGTCGATCAGGCCGCGCACGAGCCACGGCACCAGGCCCGACATGCCGCTGTAGGCGATCATGCACGCCAGCGCCGCGGCGAAATGCGGCCACAGGTAAGGCCGCAGGTACGCGACGAGCCGACCGATGGTGGCGCGCGTGCTCAGGCGACGAGCTCCAGGGCGAGCGCCGCGGCGCGGTCGGCGGCGCCGGGGCGGACGAGCAACGCGCGGATCTCGGCAAAGTCGGCCCGCATGCGCTCGCGCAGCGGCGCGTCTTCGAGGATTCGCGACAATTCTTCGCGCATTGCCTGAGGTTCGGCTTCGTCCTGGACGAGCTCGCAGACGACGCGGCGGCCGAGCAGCAGGTTCGGCATCGCGATGAACGGCACGCGCACGAGGCGGCGCGCCACGGAGTAGCTGAGCGCAGACATCCGGTAGGCCACGACCATCGGGCAGCCGACCAGCGCGCATTCGAGCGTTGCGGTACCGGAGGTCACCAGCGCCGCGTCGGCCGCCGCCAGCAGATTGTAGGTGTCGCCGCGCCGGCACGCGACATGGGCGGCTGCGGCCGGGTTGCGCGCTTTCCAGGCGTCGACGATGCCGGAAACGAGGCCGGAAGCGAGCGCCGGAGCTTCGGCGATCACGGCCGAGACGCTTCCGAGGCCGCTGGTCGCGTCGAGCATCCGCGGCAGCATCGCCTCGATCTCGCGGCGGCGGCTGCCCGGAAGAAGCGCAACGAGACGACGGCCTTCGGCGATCCCGAGTTCGCGGCGCGTCTCGTCTCGAGGACGACTGGGCGCGACGGCTTCGGCCAGAGGATGGCCGACGAAGTGCGCGTCGATGCCGTGCGACCGGTAGATGTCGGCCTCGAACGGGAAGAGCACGAGCATGCGTCGCACGCTTTTGGCAATGGCGTCGATGCGCCCCTGCCTCCACGCCCAGACTTGCGGACTGACGTAGTAGAACACCGGCACTCCCGCGCGCGAAGCCGTCTTGCAGAGCGGGAGGTTGAAATCGGGAAAGTCGATCGGGATGAACAGGTCGGGGGCGCCGTCCGCCCCGCCGCCGCGAAGCTCGCGGCGAAGCCGGCGATGCGCGCCGACGACGCGAACGATCTCGCGCCCGAGCTCCGAAAAACCCATGACGCTCAGCTCGGCGGTGTCGATGATGGTCTCGACGCCTGCTTCGCGCATCGCGGCACCGCCGGCACCGTAGAGGTGCAATCCGGGATCGGCGCGAAGCAACGATGCTGCGAGCGCGCCGCCGAGTGCGTCTCCCGACGCCTCGCCGGCGACCATGAGTATGCGGCGGCGCTTCATGGCACCGGGTCGGCACCCGGCGCCGCGCCCGGATCATGTGCCGCCGCTTCGGCCGCCACGGCGCTGCGCACCCGTTCGGCCATGGCGAGCGCCACCAGCGCGTCGCGGCCGCTGACCGCCGCGTCACTGCGCGACGACCGGCTTTGCGCGACGCCGGAGCCCGGCGCGATCGCCCGCACCGCGTCGACGAAGGCGCGGATTTCGTCGCGGAGCGGATCGGCATCTTCGGCGAAGCTGCGCTCCTCGACCTCAATCGCATCCATCGGTGCCGCCGGGTCGATCGCCGCGCCGGGCCTTCTTTTGACGATGCGCAGGCTTCGCGCATCGAAATCGACGGCGACGTATGCGTCCTCCTGGAAGATGCGCAGCCTTCGTTCCCTTTTGAGCGACACACGGCTGGCGGTCACGTTGGCAATCGCCCCGCCTTCGAAGCGGAGCCTCGCGTTGGCGATGTCGGCATGGTCGCTGAGCACGGGGACACCGATCGCTTCGACGTGGACGAGCGGCCGACCGACGACGAAGGCAATCAGGTCGAGATCGTGGATCATCACGTCGAACACGACGTCGGTGTCCGACCCGCGGCCCGCGAACGGTGACAGGCGGTGGCATTCGATGAAGCGCGGGTGGCCGGCGATCTGCGGAAGATCCGCGAAGGCGGGGTTGAAACGCTCGAGGTGCCCGACCTGCAGCAGCACGCCCGCCTTCTCGGCCGCATCGACGATCGCGCGCGCGCCGTCGAACGTCGCGGCCAGTGGTTTTTCGACCAGTACGTGGACGCCGTGGTCGATCGCGACGCGCGCGACTTCCGCGTGCGTGGCCGTCGTCGTCGCGATGCTCGCGCAGTCGGCCTGGCCGAGAAGGGCATCGAGCGATTCCCACGCGCGGCAGCCGAGGCGCGCGGCAACTCCGGCCGCGCGCGCCGAATCGATGTCGTGGACGCCGACGAGCTCGACTCCGGCCGCCTCCGCGTATTTCGCAGCGTGAAGGCTGCCCAGGTGCCCGGCGCCGATGACTGCGGCGCGCACGCGATCAGTCATCGCTCAGGCCTGCGACTGCGCCGCTTCTCGTGCAGCCCAGCACTGCAATGCCGGCCTGGGACGCGGCTGTGGCGAGCGCTTCGCGCTCGAGCAGCAGCGTCGCGCCGGCTTCGATCGCCAGCACCGCGGCACGGGCTTCGACCATCGTCGCGATCGTGGCGGGGCCAACCGCCGGAACGTCAAAGCGCATGTCCTGGCCGTGCTTGGACATCTTGATGACGGCGGCTCCCCCGCGTCCGAGCTTTCCCGCGCGTTTCACCGCCTCGTCGGTACCTTCGACGGCCTCGACCGCGAGCACGACGCCGCGCTCGACGATGACGCTCTGGCCGACGTCCACCGAGCCGATGGCTTCGAGGACGCGGCAACCGGTGCGCACGTCGGCCAGGGCCTGGGACGACGGTTTCGGCCCGGCAAGGCGTCCGGGCGTTGCCAGCAGGCGTTCTAGGAACAGCGTGGAAGGAACCACTTCGATTCGTTCTTTTTCCAGCTCTGTCGCAAGCGCTCTCAGCAGGGCGTCGTCGCCGTGGCCACCGGCGCGGATCGCGCGGCGCAGGAACAGCATCCCGCGAAGATCGGGACGGATCTGCGACAGCGAGCGGATCTTGTCGATGCCGCCGGCCATCACGGCGCGCGAGGCGCCTGCCTTGCGCAGCGCGCGGATCAGGTGGCCGAGCTGGCCGACGCGCACCCAGACGAGCTCGTCGACTTCGCCCTCGATGGCCTCGTCCGTCTCTCCGCGGTGCGCGACGGCCGCGACGCGAAGCCCGCGCGCCCGCGCCTCGCGAGCGAACATCAGCGGAAAGCTGCCGTTGCCGGCAATGAGCCCGATCGTCTCGGGCGCACCCGGACTGCCGGGTGCGCCGGCTTCGCGCGGGCCGCTCATCGGCAGATTCCGCGCTGGGACTGCTCGATGAAGCGCACGAGGCTGGCCACGCACGGCTCGCTGTCGGCTTCGGCCCTGAGCTCCTCGAGCGCGTCCGCAAGCCGCATGCCCGAGCGGAAGATGGTGCGGTACGCCGAGCGCAGCGCCGCGATCGTCGCGGCCGAAAAGCCGCGGCGACGAAGCCCGATCACGTTGAGCCCGTGCAGCACGGCGCGGTCGCCCGCCGCCATGCAGTACGGTGCGATGTCGAGCGTGACCATCGCGCCTCCGCCGAGGATCGCCGACTCGCCGATGCGCACGAACTGGTGGATCGCCACCAGCCCGCCGACGATCGCATGGTCTTCGATCGTCACGTGGCCTGCCAGCGTCGCGCCGTTGGCCATCACCACGTGGTCACCGACCAGGCAGTCGTGGGCAACGTGCGAGTACGCCATGTAGATGCCGCGGCTGCCGACGCGGGTGACGCCGCCTCCGTGTTCGGTCGCGCGGTTCATCGTGACGAACTCGCGGATGATGTTCTCGTCGCCGATCTCCAGGCGCGTCGGGCTGCCCTGGTACTTGAGATCCTGGGGAGGGCTGCCGATCGAGGCCTGGCCGATGATGCGGTTGCGCGCACCGATCGTGACCAGGCCGTCGATGACGACGTGCGGGCCGATCTCGGTGTCGGCGCCGACGTCGGCTCCGCCGCCGATCACGCAGTAGGGACCGACGGTGACGCCGTCGCCGAGCCTGGCAGCAGGATCGACGACGGCGGTGGGATGAATGCGGGCGCTCACAGCGGGGCGACCACCGCCCGGGTTCCCGTCAGAGGGACTTGTCCGCGAGCTGGATCACTTCGTCGGTGATGTCGGCCTTGTGCGAGATGTACAGCAGCGTGCCGGCATCCAGGACGAGGTCGTAGTTGTTGTCCTTGGCGAACTTCTCGATGACGGTGCGGAACTTGGTCATCATGTCGCCCTCGATCTGCTGGCGCGTCTTGTCGAAGTCCTGCTGGGCGTCTTCCTTCATGCGCTTGGCGTCGGTCAGCTGCTTGTCGTACTCCTCGCTCAGCTTGGCCTTCTCTTCGTCGTTGAGCACGGCCATCCGCTTCTGGATGTCCTCCTGCAGCTTCTTCACATCGTCGGCTTTCTTCTGCAGCGACTTCTCGGCGGCGTCGGCCTTGGCCTTGAGCTTGGCGCTGGCCTCTTTTCCCAGCTTGCTCTCGGAAAGCAGCTTCGGCGTGACGATGTAGCCGATCTTCAGGTCGGCGGCCGAGGCCGGCCGCGCACCTGCGAGCATCGCGGCGGCCAGCACCGCGACGGTCGAAATCACAATCCTCTTCTTCATGGGTTCTCCTGTGGGCAGTTGGATCAGTACGGGGTGCCGAACGAGAACAGCACCAGCTGCGTCTGGTCGTTCGACTTGGAGTTGAGAGGGAAGCCGATTTCGATGCGCAGCGGCCCGAAGGGCGACAGCCAGCGAAGACCGAGTCCAGCCGCCAGGCGCAGCTCGCCGAGATCGATGCCGGAGTTGTTGGACCAGGCGTTGCCGGCGTCGAAGAACACGACGCCCTTGACCCCGGCGTCAGGGATGATCGGGAAGATGATCTCGTTGTTGAGGATGAGCTGGCTGCTGCCGCCGATCGCGCTGGAGATGCATTTGTTGCCGCCCTGCGTCCCGGGTCCGCCCTGCCCGTCCGTCGGGTCGCACCAGGATTCGCGGGGACCGAGCGTTCGCGTCTCGAAGCCTCGTACCGTGTTGATGCCGCCGGGGAAGTAGCGCTCGGAAAGCGGCAACTCCTCGCCGGAGGTGCCGCCGTTGCCCCAGCCCCATCCGAAGCTGCCGGCCACCGAGTAGACCAGCTTCCATCCGGCCTCCGACTTGTAGACGGGGAAGTACCAGCGCGATGTCACGTCGCCCTTGGTGAACTTGTTCTCGCCGCCGAGGCCCGCGAACTCGCCCGAGATCGTGTTGATCGAACCCTCGGTCGGATCGAACGGCTGGTCGATGGTGTTGCGTACGATGGACGGGCGGATGCTGCTCGTCAGCTTGGTGCCTTCCTCGATCGTCACGCTCGGCGGCGCATGGATGGAGACGCCGTCGATGACCGTGTTCTCGAGGCGGTACTCGACGCCGGCGCGGATGTCGTCGAGCGAGGCGCCGAGCAGGCTGCGCAGCCCGAGCTCCCACAGCGGGTAGCTCGCGCGCAGCGACATGCCGGTGCCGCCGCGTCGGAAATCGCTGAACTCGTAGCTCCAGTTGAACGCGTCGATGCCGAGCGACAGCGGGATGTCGAAGGCCCACGGCTCCTCGAACCCGAGGCGGTAGTTTCGCCGCCGCGAGCCGAAGTCGACGTTGGCAGTGGCCGTCTGGTCGCGGCCGAACAGGTTGCGCTCGGTGATGCGCGCGTTGGCCAGCAGCGCGTCTTCGGAGCTGAAACCCGCGCCGGCCGAGAAGGTGCCGGTGCGGCCTTCCTTGACGTCGACGGCGAGGTTGACCTGGTCGGGCTTGTCGGTCTTCGTGCTCTCGACCTTGACGTCGTCGAAGATCCCGAGACGCTTGACGCGCGCCGTGCCCTGGCGCAGACCCTTGCCGCTGAACTGCTGCCCTTCCTGCTGGCGGAGCTCGCGGCGCACGACTTCATCGCGCGTCTTGGTGTTGCCGCGCACCTCGATGCGATTGACCGACACGACCGGCCCGGCCGTCATCTTGAAGCCGATGTCGACGGTCTTGCTGTCCTCGTGCACGTCGGTCAGCGGAATCGCCTCGGCAAAAGCGCGGCCGAGGTCGCCGTAGGCCTCCGTCACGTTGAAGATCGATTCGCGAAGACGACTCGGCTTGAAGATCTCGCCGGTGTTCAGCCCCGACGCCTTGATGAGCTTGGCCTGGTCCTCGAGCACCTCGCCTTCGAAGTGGACCTTGCCGACGCGGTACTGGGCGCCTTCCTCGATGCGAACGGTCAGGAACAGGTCGTCGTCCTTGCGCGTGACGTCGATGTCGTCGACGCGCACCTGGATGTAGCCGCTGTCGTAGTACAGCGCGGTCAGGCGGTCGACGTCGGTGCGCAGCTCCTCTTCCTTGAGGATGCCGGAACCGGTGAACCACGAGAGGATCCACTTGCGACGCGACGTCATCACGCGCCGCAGCTTGGCGTGCGTGAACTCGTGGACACCTTCGAACTGGACGTCCTTGATCAGGACCTTTTTCTTCTCGTCGATGCCGTAGTGGACGGTGACGGTGCCGTCGGGCTGCGTGACGAGGTCGTAGTGGATCTCGGCGTCGGGATAGCCCTTGCCGGCGTAAACCTTCTTGGCCTCGCGAAGCCCTTCCCAGGCCTTCTGCGGATCGAACACCGTTCGCGGGCGGATGCCGATCACGGCCTCGAGGTCGGCCTTCTCGACGTGGTCGTTGCCCTCGTACTCGACCTTGCCGACGTAGGGCCTTTCCTGCACGTGGTAGACCAGCGTGACGCCGCCCGGGGACGGCTCGGTCGTGACCCAGACGTTCTCGAAGAAGCCCATCCGGTAAATGGCCTTGACGTCGAGATCGGTGGCGGTTTCGTCGAGCTCGACACCGACCGGATGCGTGATGTGGATGCGGATCGCCGATTCGTCGACGCGCTTGAAGCCCTCGACGTGAACGCCCTTGACGATGGGGCGCGCCGCCGGGGGCGGAGCCTTGACCGCGGGCTTGGCCGGGCCGGGCCGAGCCGCCGGCTTGGCAGCAGCCGGCTTCGCCGATGGCTTCGGCGCGGGCTTGCCCGCGGGCGCCGCGGCGGGCGCAGCAGGTTTGGATGCGGCCGGGGCCGGAGCGACGGCCGCTGCACCACCTTCCTCGCCGACGGCTCCTGCCGGCAACGCTGCGAGCAGGATCACGGCGGCCGCGAGGGCAGCGCTTCGAATCGTGGGAAGCATCAGGACCACCGGCCCTCCTTCAACACGCCATTCTCCATTCGTAGCGTCCGGTCGAGCATCCCGGCCAGAGTGGAGTTGTGCGTAGCCACGATCAGCGCCGCGCCTTCTTCCTTCTGAACGTCGCGCAGCAGGCGGTGCACTTCTTCGGCCGTCCCGGGATCGAGGTTGCCGGTCGGCTCGTCGGCAAGCACCACCGAAGGATGCGCAGCCAGAGCCCTGGCCACCGCCACCCGCTGCTGCTCGCCTCCCGAAAGCTCGCCCGGCCTGTGGTCGAGGCGGTGCCCGAGCCCCACCCTTTCCAGGATGGCCAGCGCCCGCTTGCGCGCGGCCGAACGGGAAGAGCCGGTGACGAGCAGCGGCATCATCACGTTTTCGAGGGCATCAAAGTCGCCGAGCAAATGATGAAACTGGAACACGAACCCGATGTCCTTTCCTCGCAGCGCGGTGCGTTCCCGCGCTGCGAGCCCGTACAGGTCGATCCCTCCGACCTTGACTGTGCCGCCGTCCGGCCTGTCGAGCCCTCCGAGCAGGTGCAGCAGCGTGCTCTTGCCCGTTCCCGACTCGCCGATCACCGCGAGCGATTCCCCCGCAGCCACGGCCAGGCAGACGCCCTTCAGCACCTCGATGACCTTGCGCTTGTCATCGTAGCGGCGCTCCAGGCCATCGGCCTCGATGGCCGGGACCGACTTGGCGGCGGCGGCGTCACTCATAGCGCAGCACGTCCACCGGCACGACCCGCGACGCCTTCCAGGCCGGGAAAAGGCACGCACCGAGGCAGATGACCATCGACGCGCCGACGACCATCGCGAAGTTCATCGGCTCCATCCGGATCGGCAGCGTCTTTACGTAAAATACGCCCTCCGGCAGATGGATGAACTCGTAGTGGCTGAGCGCGAGGCAGCCCAGCCATCCGAACAGGGCCCCGAGCCCGGTCCCGACCCCGCCGATCAGCAGGCCCTTCATGACGAAAATGCGGGCGATACTGGCGTCGTCGGCACCCATCGTCTTCAGCACCGCGATGTCGCGCCGCTTCTCCATGACGACCATGTACAGCGTCGAGACGATCGTGAACGCGGCGACCAGGATGATCAGCAGCAGCACCAGGAAGTAGGCGGTCTTCTCGAGCTTGAGGGCCGCGAACACGTTTCGGTGGGCTTCGGTCCACGGCTCGACCCAGTACGGAGCCCCGATCGTGCGGTTGAGGTCTTCGGCCACCTCGGGCGCCTTGTTCGGGTCCTTGAGGCGCGCTTCGACGCCGGTGGCGATCTGCCCGACGCCGAACAGCGCCCGCGCGTCGTCGATGCCGAGGAAGACCAGGGCCGCGTCGTACTCGACCATGCCCGAATCGAACAGGGCCGTGACGACGACGCGGCGGCTGCGCGGCAGTGCCCCCATCGGACTGGCCGAGAAGCGCGGCGACATCAGCCGGATCGTGTCGCCCCTTTCGACCAGCAGCTTGCTCGCCAGCTCGCGCCCGATCATGACCGTCGGAAGATCGGCGTCTTCGACGGTGACGTGCTTGCCGACATCATCGAGAGAGCCCTCGACGACGTATTTCTCGATGCCGGCTGTGCTGCTCTTGGACTTGGGATCGATGCCTCGCGCGAACACGCCGAGCAGGGTGTCGCCCACTGTCACCAGCATCTGCGACTGCACGACGGCGGCCGCATCCTCGACGCGCGGATCGTTCTTGAGCGCCGCGACGATGTCGTCGGGCTTGTCGATGATGCCGCTGCCGAGGTGGCTGCTGACGCGAAGGTGCGGATGCAGCCCGAGGATGCGCGCACGAAGGTCTTCCTCGAAGCCCGTCATGATTGCCAGCGTCATCGTCAGCACCATGACGCCGAGCAGCACGCCGAGCGTCGAGATCAGCGTGATGACCGAGACGAACGCTTCGCTTCGGCGCGAGCGAAGGTAACGCAGGCCGACGAACAGCTCCCACGACATCGCGCGTCTCCGCCTGCCGGTGATGGGCCGGGCTCCGGCTACTCGGCCGGTCGGCCGCGGCCCTCTTGCCGCTGGGACGTTTCGTGGCGAAGGTGTGGAAAGAACAGCACGTCGCGGATCGACGGCGAATCGGTCAGCAGCATCACCAGGCGGTCGATGCCGATGCCCTCTCCAGCCGTCGGAGGAAGTCCGACCTCCAGGGCGCGAACGTAGTCCTCGTCGAAGTCGCTCGCCTCCTCGTCGCCGGCCTCGCGCCGGCGAAGCTGGTCGAGGAACCTCTGGTGCTGGTCCTCGGGGTCGTTCAGCTCGGAAAAACCATTGGCGATCTCGCGCCCTGCCACGTACAGCTCGAAGCGGTCGACGAAGCGAGGGTCGCGGTCGCTGCGGCGCGCCAGCGGCGAGATCTCGATCGGAAAGCCGGTGATGAACGTCGGCTGGATGAGATCCTTCTCACAGGTGGCTTCGAACACGTCGGCGAGAAGACCGAGGCCGGGCTGCCTCTTCTTCGCGTCGATGCCGAGACGGTCGGCGGCGGCCTCCAGCACGTTTCGTTCCAACGCCTGCTCGCGCGATACGCCGAGCGCGCCGGCAACGGCGTCGGTCATGTCGATGCGGCGCATCGGCGCCGAGAAATCGAGGACCTCTCCGCAGTAGGAAACCTTCTCGCTCCCCGTCACCTCGACGGCGAGGCTCGAAAGCATCCGCTCGGTCAGCGCAATCAGGTCCTCGTACGTGGCCCACGCCTGGTAGAACTCGCACATCGTGAACTCGGGGTTGTGCTGCAGCGAAATCCCCTCGTTGCGGAACATGCGCCCGAGCTCGAAGACGCGCTCCATGCCGCCGACGACGAGCCGCTTCAGGTACAGCTCCGGCGCGATGCGCATGTACAGGTCCATCGACAGCGCGTTGTGGTGCGTGACGAACGGACGCGCCGCCGCGCCGCCGGCGATCGGCTGCAGCAGCGGCGTCTCGACTTCGAGGTAACCCTCGTCGCCGAGGAAGCGGCGCAGCGCAGCGATGATCTGCGCGCGGCGGCGGAACGTGCGCCGCACGTCGTCGTTGACGATCAGGTCGAGGTAGCGCTGGCGGTAGCGCGCCTCCTTGTCGACCAGGCCGTGCCACTTCTCCGGAAGCGGCCTCAGCGACTTGACGAGCAGCCTCAAGCTGTCGAGGCGAAGCGTCAGCTCTCCGGTGCGGGTGCGGAACAGCCGACCGCAGGCACCGACGATGTCCCCGGCGTCCAGGCGCCTGGCGACGTCGTAACCTTCCTCACCGAGCTCGGCGCGGCTGACGAAGAGCTGGAGGGAGCCGGAGCCGTCCTGGAGCTTCAAGAACTTGGTCTTGCCGAAATCGCGGATCGCGACGATGCGGCCGCCGAGGCGGTAGACGCCGCTTCGCGCTTCGACCTGCTCTCCCGCAAGGTCGCCGAACCCGGCAATGAGCGACTCGCAGCTGGCATCGGGCTTGAAATCGTTGGGGAAGGCGCTGCCGCCGGCGCGAAGCTCGGCCAGTTTCGCCCGGCGCACCCGCACCTGCTCGCTCTGGCGAGCGGCCGTCTGGGCATCGCTTGGGGCTGCTGCGTTTTCGTCCGACATGGCCCGCAGACCGAAGAAAAAGCGCGGATCCCGGCCCGAAGAGCGGCAGGAGGCGCGCAGGGCCGTATCGTGCAAGCCCCGGGCAGAGTCAACTGCATGGACTGTGCAAGTGCGCGCAAAACTTGAACTTCTGCACGGGCTTCTCTACGCTCCGCGCGGTGTTGCGCCGCGCGGGCCTGGGTCAGGCACTGAAGGCCCTCCATTACTGCCTGATCGTGCTGGCAGCGTGGGCGGCTGCTGTCGTGGTCGTCAAGCTGGCGACCATCGACCTGCATCCCCGGCTGGCGGCTACGCAGAAGGCGGAGGATCCTCTTGCGGGCCAGCCCCACACCAGGCGTGGCGCCGACGATGCGGAGATCCTCAAACGCAACATTTTCGGCGCCGCCGACGTCGACGTGGCTTCCGACGACGGTCAGGCCGCCGGCGCTGGCAGCGTCGACTTGAGACTTCGCGGAGTCGCCTCTTCCCACGGCTCGTGGTTCGCAGTGTTCGAGAACACGGGCAGCGGAGAGCAGAATGTCTTCGCGATCGGTGAGAAGGTGTTCGAGGGACCGAAGCTGGTCTCGGTGGACACCGGCGGTGCCGACGTGCTCCAGAAGGGCAAGAAGCGGCGCTACGAGATCATCGAGGACCAGGACGAGGCGGCCGCCGACTCTGCGAAGGATTCGAAGAAGGGCGCCCACCAGGCCATGAAGCATGCCGGTCCCGAAAGGCCGAAGGACCTCAAGGGCAAGGGCAAGGAAAAAGACAAGGGCGGTCACAAGGACGACACGGCCGGTGTCAAGAAGACCGGCGAGGGCGCCTACCTCGTCGATCGACGCGAGATCGAGCACGTCGTGTCGAACCTGAACGAGGTGATCACCGAAGTGCGCGCCGTGCCCGTGCTCGACGGCGGCAAGAGCTCGGGTTTCAAGCTCTTCAACATTCGCCGCGGCTCGATCTTCGACAAGATCGGGTTGCTGGATGGAGACATCGTGCAACGAGTCAATGACACCGAGCTTACCGATCCGTCCAAGGCCGTCGGCCTGCTCGAGGACGTCCAGTCGATGAGCCAGATCCGCGTCGGATTCGTCCGCGGCGGAAAGCTGCACACCCAGACGTACACCATCCGATGAGAGCCAGGGCCGCCGCATTCGCGCTCGCCCTTGCCTGCACGCTGGTGCCGGCTGCGCTCGCGCTCGCCCAGTCGACCGACGCGGAGCTTCCCGTCCCCACCGACAAGAACGCCATCGTGATGAACTTCGAGAACGTCGACCTGACGGCGTTCATCCGCTTCATCAGCAAGGTCACCGGACGCAACATCGTCTTCGGCGACAAGATCGAGGGCACGGTCTCGGTGGTCTCGCCGACACCGGTCAACTCCGAACAGGCCTTCGCGATGTTCCAGTCGGTGCTGGCCACGCAGGGCCTGACGACGGTCGACGAAGGCGCCGTGATGCGCATCGTGTCGATCAAGGAAGCGCGCACGTCGGGCTCGTCGGTCGAGAACCCCGAGCGGCCCGCGGCAGGCTTTACGACCAAGCTGATCCCGCTTCGCTACGTCAACTCGGGCGACATCGCGCACGTGCTGGCTCCGCAGATCTCCAAGGACGGCTCCATCGTTCCCTACGAGGGCACCAACACCGTCATCGTCAGCGACACCGCGAGCAACCTGGCGCGCATCACCGAGATGATCCGCGTGATGGACATCCCCGGCCACGAGCAGGTGATCGCGGTGATTCCGCTCAAGCACGCCGAGTCGGTGCGCACCGCCGAGCAGATCATCGACCTGCTGATCGGACCGAGCGGAGGTGGCGGCGGCGGCGGCCGGCGCCGCGGCGGCAGCAGCAGCAGCAACAGCAGCAACAAGGAAGAGAAGGAGTCGAACAGCTCCACGCCGACCTCGCAGCTCGGCTTCAAGATCACGCCGGACGAACGCACGAACTCTCTGGTCGTCATGGCGCCGCCCGCCGAGATGGCGCGCATCAAGGCGCTGGCGGCGGGGCTGGACCAGGAGATCCGTCCCGGCGAGGAACGGGTTCACGTCTACTATTCGAAGAACGCCGACGCCGAGAACCTGGTCGAGGTGGTCTCCGGAATGCTGCTCGGCTCGAAGAAGGGCGGCGGACGCGCGCAGAAGGGATCGTCGAACAAGAAGGACGACCTGACGTCGTGGCCGACGTCAAATAACTCGTCGAACTCGAGCATGCTTCAGACGAGCATGTCGCAGAACCCCGCATCCTCCACTCCCCCGTCGGCCTCCGACGAGAACGTCTCGATCACCGCCGACCTCGCGACCAACGCCGTCATCGTCAACGGCCCGAACAACGAGTGGAGGACGATCCTGTCGCTGCTCGAGAAGCTCGACATCCCGCGTCCGCAGGTGTTCATCGAGGCGATCATCATCGAGGCCTCGGCGACCAAGGCCAAGGCCCTCGGCTTCGACTACCAGTCGGTGATCAGCGCCGGCAGCGGCAACATCCTGCTGCGCTCGAACATCGCCGACCTCGCCTCCGCGTTCATCAACCCGCTCGCGCTCGGCGGCCTGGTCGCCGCTGCCGCGAGCGACAAGCAGGTGCAGCTGCCCGACGGAACCGAGATCCCGGCCAACTACGCGCTGCTGCAGGCACTGAACCAGACCGACAACGTCGAAGTGCTGTCGGCCCCCACTCTGCTGACCCTCGACAACCAGGAAGCCGAGATCGTCGTCGGCCAGAACATCCCGTTCGTCACCGGCCGCGCCTCCGACCTGGCCAAGATCGAGAACGTCTTCACGCAGGTCGAGAGGCAGAACGTCGGCGTCAAGCTGCGCGTCAAGCCCCAGGTCGCCGAAGGCGACATCGTCGTGCTCGACGTGCAGCAGGAAGTCTCGGCAGTGGTCCACACGCCCCAGACCGACTCCCAGGCCACGAGCGTCGGGCCCACGACGACGATCCGCTCGGCGACGACCACGGTGAGCGTCGGCGACGGCCGCACCATCGTGATCGGCGGCCTGATCAGCAATCGCGACGAGAGCGCCGACAACCGCCTGCCGCTGCTCGGCGACATTCCGTGGATCGGGCGCCTGTTCCAGCAGAAGTCCAAGCAGAACGAGAAGGTGAACCTGATCATCTTCCTGACGCCGCACGTGATCCGCAGCCCTCGCGATCTCGATTTCGTCAGCCGCGACCGCCGCGACCTGTTCCGCGCGCAGATGCAGCACCCCGAGACCCCGCTTCCCGGCGACCAGCCGCACGCCGGCGTCGACGCCACCGAAGTCTCCGACATCACCAGCCGCGAAGAGCGGAACAACGAGCACGAGCTCGAAGCG
The DNA here is from genome assembly GCA_036493895.1 of Candidatus Binatia bacterium. Taxonomy (NCBI): domain Bacteria; phylum Candidatus Binatota; class Binatia (SeqCode); species Binatia bacterium. Next base: position 278,886 of record DASXOZ010000070.1, read on the forward strand.
GCCCATCACCGCGCGGCGGCGCCCGCTGCGGCGCAGGCTTCCGACCGGGCCGCCACGAAGACCACGACCAAATCGACGACGGTCACGAAGACGACCGCGACGGCGAAGCCCGCTGAGGCGCCGCCCGCGCCGCCTCCGGATCCTCCACTTCAGCAATGAGCGCCAGCGCCGTCATCCCGGCGCACGCCGCCGCCCAGGAACAGGCCACCCGGCTGGGGCTCGCGTACGCCGAAGGCATCGATCCGTTGGCAATCGCGCCGGAAGTTCTCGCGCGAGTGACGATGCAGCAGTGCCGGCGCGGCCGCGTGCTGCCGGTCGCGCTCGAAGACGGGCGGCTGGTGGTCGCGACGTCCGATCCCCTCCGCATCGGTCCGCTCGACGACCTGCGCGTCGTGTACGGCGTCGAGATCGATCCCGTCGTCGTGCCCGAAGCCGCGCTGCTCGAAGCGGTCAACCGTGCATTCGATCTTGCCGCCGACGCGGCCGCCGACGTCGTCAGCGACCTCGGCGGCGGATCGCTTGCCGACAAGGCAGCCGAGCTCAGCGACGCCCCGGACCTGCTCGAAGCCGAAGATGCCGCGCCGGTGATCCGCCTGGTCAACTCGCTGATCTACCAGGCGGCCAAGGACGGCGCGTCCGACATCCATATCGAGCCGTTCGAACGCAACAGCTCGATCCGTTTCCGCATCGACGGGATCATGAACGAAGTGCTCACTCCGCCTCGCCGCCTGCACGCAGCCGTGGTCTCGCGAATCAAGGTGATGGCGCGCATGAACATCGCCGAGAAGCGCCTGCCCCAGGACGGAGGCATCCGCACGCGCGTCGCCGGGCGCGAGCTCGACATCCGCGTGTCGACGGTGCCGACGGCTTTCGGCGAGCGTGTCGTGTTGCGACTTCTCGACCGCAGCACGACGCTGCTCGGCCTCGAGGAAAGCGGAATTTCGGGCGACAACCTCGTGGCGCTGCGGCGCCTGATCCGCCAGAGCCACGGGATCGTGCTGGTGACCGGCCCGACCGGAAGCGGCAAGACGACGACGCTCTACGCGGCGCTGTCGGAAATCAATTCGCCCGACCGCAACATCATCACGATCGAGGATCCGATCGAGTACCAGCTTCGCGGCATCGGCCAGATCCAGGTCAACCCGAAGATCGACCTCTCGTTCGCGAGCGGACTTCGCTCGGTGCTGCGCCAGGATCCCGACGTCATCATGGTCGGCGAAATCCGCGACGCCGAAACTGCGCGCATTGCGATCCAGGCCGCCCTGACCGGCCACCTCGTGTTCAGCACGCTGCACACCAACGATTCGTTCAGCGCGATCACGCGCCTTCTCGACATGGGCATCGAGCCCTTCCTCGTCTCGTCCTCGGTGATCGGCATCGCCGCGCAGCGCCTCGTGCGCCGGCTATGTCCTTCGTGCGCGGCGGCAGCCGACCGCCGCGATCCGACGATGATCGAGCTCGGCCTCACGTCCGACCTGCAGGGATCGAGGTCGCCGGGCAGCGGCTGCGATGCATGCCGCGGCAGCGGCTACCGCGGCCGGCTTGCCGTCTGCGAACTCCTCGTGACCGACGACGAGCTTCGCACCGGCATCATGGAACGCACCGACGCCTCCACTCTCCAGGGCCGTGCCATCGCCCGGGGCATGAAGACGATGCGCGACGACGGCGCCGCCAAGGTGCGCGCCGGCCTGACCTCTGCGTCCGAAGTACTGCGCGTGACGACCGAGGAAGCCGAGTAGCCTCGTGCCGTCGTTCCGCTACAGCGGCGTCTCCGCAAGCGGGCGCAGCGTCGGCGGCGTCGTCGAGGCCGACAACCCGCGCAGCGCGCGCGCGACGCTCCGCGAGCGCAACGTCTTTGCGACCAGCGTCACCGAGGTCAAGGCGGAAGCGGGTGCGCGCGGCTGGACGCTGCGCCGCGGAGTCAGCACCTCCGAGCTCGCGCAGGCGCTGCGCCAGCTCGCGACGCTCCTGCGTGCAGGTGTTCCTCTCGACGAAGCAGTCGATGCGCTCCGGCGCCGGCGCGGAGGCGCCGCGCTCGGCGAAGCGCTCGAGGCCGTGCGCACGCGCATCCGCGAAGGCGCGTCGCTGGCGGCGGCGATGGCCGATCATCCGACGGTCTTTCCGTCGATCTACACCGGCATGGTCGAGGCCGGCGAGGCCAGCGGCGCCCTGGACGCCGTGCTCGAGCGCATCGCCGCACACGCCGAGGCCCAGTCGCGGCTGCGCTCGCGTCTGATCGGCGCGATGACCTACCCGGCGCTGCTTTCGTCGGTCGGTGCGGCGATCGTCATTTTCCTGCTGGCCTACGTCGTTCCCCAGGTGACGCGCATCTTCGCCGAGCGAAAGCAGACGCTGCCGCTGCCGACCCGCATGCTGATGGGGATCGGCGATTTCCTTGCCCACTACGGGTTGCTGCTGATCCCGCTCGGTGTGCTTCTCGCGCTCGGCCTTCGCCGCGCGCTGACGAGGCCGCAATCCAGGCAGCGCCTGGAGACGCTCTTCTACCGCGTGCCGGTTCTCGGGACCGCTGCCCGCGACATCGCGGTCGCACGCTTCGCGCAGACGCTCGCTACGCTCGTCGGAGGCGGACTTCCCCTCGTCGAGAGCCTGCGGGTAGCGCGCGGGTCTTCGGGCAGCCTGGTGCTGTCGGAGACGCTGGCTGCGGCCGAGACTTCGGTCTTCGAAGGGGGCTCGCTGGCGTCGTGCATGGCGGCCAGCCCGCTGTTCGACCCCGTTGTCGTGGACATGGTCGCGGTGGGCGAGCGCAGCGGAGACCTCGACGGCATGCTCACGCACGCTGCCGCCGCCATTGAAGAACAGGTGCGACTGCGCGTCGATCGGATGGCCGACATGCTGGGCCCGATCACGACGCTCGCGATGGCGGGCGTGGTGCTGTTCGTGATGCTCGCCATCATGCTGCCGATCTTTGATATGAATCGCCTCGTGCACTAGCCGGATGCCGGCGAACGACGAGCACGGCGAAGGCCGGGAGACACCCCATTGAAAAAGGCGAACCGACAGAAGGGCTTCACACTGATCGAGATCCTCGTGGTCGTACTGATCCTCGGCCTGCTGATCTCCATCGCAGCGCCGAAGCTGATCGGACGTACCGACGACGCAAAGGTGGTCAAGGCGCGGGCCGACATCGCGGCGATCTCGCAGGCTCTCAACCTCTACAAGCTCGACTCGGGCAACTACCCGAACTCCGACCAGGGCCTGGACGCCCTGGCCGAGAAGCCTTCCCGCGGCGACGTGCCCCGCAACTGGCGCGAAGGCGGCTACCTCGACAAGGTGCCGGTCGATCCCTGGGACGGGCCGTATCTGTACGCGAGCGACGGTCGCACTTTCGTGCTGCGGAGCCTCGGCGCCGACGGCAAGGAAGGCGGCGACGGCTACGACGCCGACATCGATTCGCGCGACAACTGACGAATCCGGGTGATCGGATACGGATTTTCCGCGGGATGTCGCTTAGCAGGTCACAGGTACCGGGACTGCGCGGGAAGTCGGGAGAGGTACAGGCGGCGCGCGATACCTGCTGCGATTCGCGTAACGTAGCTGCAGCGAAAGTCGAGCCCGTTCCCTCCGGGTTCACGCTGCTCGAGGTCACGCTGGTACTTCTGATCATGGCGATGCTCGTGACGGTGGCGGTTCCGCTGCTGCCGAGCGTAGGGCGCACCCGCCTCGAAGCCGCCGCCGACCGGCTCGCGACGACGATGACGTACCTTGCCGACGAAGCCTCCCTGAGCGGCCGCATCTATCGCCTCACCATCGACATCGACGATTCGCACTGGGACGTTGCCGCGCTGGCGCCGTATGCGGCCACGGACGGCACGGCCGCACTCCCCGAGTTCCACGAGGATCCGGACGATCCCCTGGCAAAATCGACCGACCTTCCGCCCGACGTGACCATCGACGCGGTGATCGACACCAACGGAGAGACCTCGGCCGGCAGCCGCGCGATCTGGTTCCTGCCCGAAGGCCTTCCCGAAAGCGTGCGCGTTCGCTTCGGCGAAAGCGGCGGCGCGACGACGACGGTGCTGCTCGATGCGACGCGCGAGGCCGCCTGGCGCGAAGAGACGGAGGAGCCCCAATGACGCGGCCCCGCCAGCGCGGCTTCACGCTGCTCGAGGTGCTGATCGCGACCGCGATCCTCGGCATCGCGATCGTCACGCTGCTCGGCCTGCACGCGCGCAACCTCGCGCTCGCCGCCGAAGCCGAGCAGTTGACGGTGGCCGGCACCCTGGCCAGCGATGTGCTCGCGCTGGCCCAGCTCGATCCTGAAATCGAGGAAGGCACGCTGCGCGGGACGTTCGCGCCCACGCGCGAGCAGTCGGACGGACAGGCGGTGATCTACGGCGGCGCGATGTCGGACCGTTACGTGTGGACGCGCGACGTGACGCCGACCGCGCTCGAGACACTCAAGCAGGTGCGCGTGCGCGTCTCGCTCGCCGGCGACGAGGACCACTCGCTCGCCGAGCTCTGGGCGGCTCTGCACGTGCAGGTGCAGCCGCAGTGACGCCCGTTCCGGTGCATGCGGCGGCGAGCCCCGCCTCGCACGAGCCGCAACGCGGCATGACGCTGCTCGAGCTTCTCGTCGCGCTGGCGATCTTCGCGATCGTCGGCGCCGCGCTCTTCCCGGTGATCAACGGGACGCTGTCGAGCCGCCGCGACGCCGTCGCGCGGCTGTCGCTCGACAACCAGGCGCGCGTGCTGGTCGACCGGCTCGAGCACGACATGGCCGGCAACTGGGACGACGGCATCCGCGGCCCGCTTCCTCCGCGCTTCCTCGCGCCGGAATCGGGCGGTCGCGACGTGCGCAGCGAGCGCACTTTGCTGGAGACGACGACGCTGATCGCGCGCGGAGTGACGCCCGTCGATGCGTTCATCGCCGGCGAGGACGTCGCGACGCTTTTCGTGGACCGCGGCGACCAGGCCGACGTGCTGTGGAGCTATGATTCGTCGGGACGGCTGCTGCGCCAGGAAGTGCGCCCACCCCAGGCGCTGCCGGTGGACTGGACGACGGTACCCGCCGAGGTGATGAGCGAAGGAGCCGACGTCGTGCTCGAGTTCTACGAAGTGGGCACCTGGCTCGACTTCTGGGATTCCACCGAGACCGGACCTCATCACAACAAGGCGCCGGTCGCCGTAAGGACGACGGTGACGCTGGACGCGACGGGGCCGGCCACGGCGCCGCTCGAGCTCGTCTCGACGATCGTTCTTCCCGTGGTCGCGTCGGCGCCCGATTTCCAGCAGGCAAGCAGCAACCCGAACAACAATCCCGCCGGAGCGCACAAGACCACCGGCACCTCCACGGGCACGAAGAAATGACGCGGGCATCGCACATGGGAGCTCGCGGCCGCCGAGGCGAGCGCGGCGTCGCGCTGCTGCTGGCGCTGCTGACGATGGTGCTGATGACGGTCGTCGTCATCGAGTTCACGACGTCGAGCCAGGTCGAATACCGGCGCTCGGCGATGTGGGTTGCCGGCCGGCGCGCGGCGGCCGTCGCCGACAGTGGAGTGATGCTGGCCGGGGAAGTGCTGCATGCCGACTTCCAGCTCGGTATGACCGACTCGTTCCAGGACATCTGGGCCCGCGAGCTTCCGCCGATCGAAACCGGGGCCGGCCTGCTGACCGTGCGCATCGAGGACGAGCAGGGCAAGATCAACCTGAACAACCTCGGCGCCGGCACCAGGACGCGGGTTCGCGACCAGATCGAATCGCTGTTCGACAAGCTCGGCCTCGACCGCACGCTGGTCTCTCCGCTGGCCGACTGGATCGACTCGAACCACGAGCCGGAGTCGGGGCCTCTCGGCGCGGAAGACGCGTGGTACGCGAGCGTGAAGCCTCCGTACGCACCACGCAACGGACCGCTGCGAAGCTACGCGGAGCTGGCGCTGGTGCGCGGCTTCACGCCGGCGATCCTGACCAAGCTGCGCCATTTCGTCTCGGTGCTGCCCGAGACGACGACCAAGGTGAACGTGAACACGGCTTCCGCGGAAGTGCTGAGGTCGATCGACCCGAAGATGGACGACGAGTCGCTGGTCGAAAAGCTGATCGCGGCCCGCACGGCCGTCCCTTTCACGAGCTCGGACGGGCTGAGGACGACGGGCGGGCTCGAAGCGATTCCGAAAGCGGACCTCGACCGCCTGTTCAGTTTCTCGAGCGACTGGTTCCGGGTGAGGAGCACCGGCGCCGCCGGCGACGCCATGCGTTCGAGCGAAGCGCTACTGCACCGCGACAACGGCGTTTCGACCATCGTCTATTTGCTCCCGCGCCGCGGACCGAACATCGTCGGTGTCGACGGCTCGGCCCCGACCGGCATTACCGATGCCGCGCTGGCGGGCCAGGGCCCCGGCGGCTCACAGAACCTCACCGGGCAAGGCCCGGGCTTGCGATAATGAGCAGCACGACCCTGACCATCTCGATCCACTCCGGTCGTGCCACCGGCGCCGTCATCGAGTCGAGCATCGGCTCGATGCACGTGGGCGAAGTGTTCGACGTGGCGTTCGAGGACGGGGAAACGCCGGTACTGCCGGTGGCCGGCCCGTTCGACCGCGTCGTTGCGACCATCGAGGCGGAAGCCGCGGCGTTCCGCGTGCTGACACTCCCTTTCCGCGACCGCCGCCGCGCTGCCCAGGCCGTCGGCCCCGCGCTCGAAGAGCACGTCCCTTACGATCTCGACGACGGGGTCCTCGCGTGGGATTTCGCCGGCCCGGCGCCGGGCTCCGCCGCAGGTGCGACGGTGCTTGCCGCGATCGTCGACAGCGCGCGCATCGAGCAGGCCCGGCAGCGGCTTGCCGGCGCCGGCATCGAGGCCGCGCCCGAGCGCCTGCTGTGGGCTCCTTCGGTGATTCTTGCGGCGTACCGCCGCGCCGTCGGAGAGGACGCGACGTTCACCGCGGTCGACGCCGGTCCGGGCGGCGCAGTCATCGCGAGCTTCGATGCGGGGCGCCTCTGCGCTCTTCGCGTCGTCGCGCCCTGCGACGAGGAGCTGCTCTCGCGCAACATCTCGTGGTCGCTGGCAACGATCGGCGCCGACGAGGCGCGCATCGTGGTCGGCGGCACTTCGGCATCGCGCGTTTCGCGCTCCCTTGCCGCACGCCACGCAGGCGCGCACATCGAGGAGCTCCCGGCAAATTGCCCGGTCGAAGGCCTCGGTGCCCGAGACTGGCGAAGCGACACCACGCTCGTCGGCCTGCTGCTGACGGCCAGCGGCGAAGGAATCGCGCCGCTTCTCGATTTTGCCGCGGAGGCATCTTCGCTGTTCGGCCTCGCGATCGTTCGCGACCTCCAGGACGAGGCACGGCCGCTCGTTCGATGGGCAGCGGCCGCGCTGGTGCTCGGCATCGTCGCCATCGGCATCGACTACGTGCAGCTGTTCGCCGAGCGAAGGGAGCTTGCCGCGCGCGCCGAGCAGATCTACTCGGCGGCGATGCCGTCGCCGAGCGGCGGAAGCGCGCGCAAGCTCAAGATGGAGATGCGCCTGAAGGAGCTCAACGCGAAGGCCGAGGCGGCTGCCCACGGCGGTGCCGCATCGCCGCTGACGCTGCTTTCGGCTCTTTCGCGCGACGTGCCGAAAGACCTCGACGTCGTCGTCGATTCGGTGGACCACGCTCCGGCTGCGTCCAAGGTCACCGGCCACGCCGGCTCCTTTGAAAGCGTCACCAAGATGCAGGAGGCCCTGCAGAAGGGCGGCGCGTTCTCGCGCGTCGAGGTCAAGGACGTGCACGCGGCCGTGACCGGCGGCGGCGTCGATTTCCTGCTCGAGCTCGGCAGCACGGCGCGGGAGGGCGGCACGTGAGCTCCGTGCCGCACCAGGCCCAGCTCCTTCTGGCGCGCCTGAGCCCTCGCGAGCAGAGGCTCGTCGCGATCTTCGGCAGCCTTCTCGCCGTCGTCATGGCCTGGTCGTTCGTCGTCTCCCCGTTCCTCGGCGGGCGCGATTCGGTGCGCCGCGACATCGCGACTCTTCGCGGCGAGCTCGGCGATCTCGAAACGCTGGCGCGGCAGATCCATGCAAGCGAGACCGATATGCCGAAGACCGGCGCGCCGGCAGCGGCAGCGGCCGATTTCTCGGTATTGGCGTTCGTGCAGAAGGCCACCGGTGCCACGCTGCGCGCGGAGTCGGTTGCATCGATGAGCCCGGCGCGGCGCGCTCTCGATCCCGGTCACCAGGAGAGCAGCGTCGAGTTGAAGCTCTCGTCGGTCACGCTCGGGGAGATCGTCGCGCTGCTGCGCGCGATCGAAGGGGAGCAGAGCCCGGTCTACGTCAAGCAGTTCTCGGTCAAGAAGCGCTATGACGACGCCTCCCACTTCGACGCGAGCCTGACCGCAGCCGCCGTGCTCCCGTCCTGAATCCACCTGCGATGCGGTTTCTGCTGTTCGTCATCGCTTTCGCCATCGGCGTGTTGCTGATGGCGCCGCTCGACCGCTGGCTGCTGCCGCTGCTCAGGACTCCACTGGCTGCCGGCGGCGTCGATCTTCGCGTCGACACGCTGCGATTCGCGCTTCCTTTCGGGGTCAAGGCCACCGGCGTCGGCCTCGAAATGGACCTGGGAAGCCTCGACCTCGACTGGCTGTACTTCGGGATCACGCGCAGCTTCGAGGCCGAAGGCTGCGGCGGCCACATCGGCGGCAGCGTCGACGGCAGCTCGATTGCGGTGAACGTCTCGGGCGTGGATCTTTCGCGCTGCCTGCACATCGGCAAGCTCGAGGTCCAGAGCACGGTGGACGGCTCGGTCGAAGTGGAAGGATTCGATCCGCTGCGGCCTCTTCTCGGCGCGACCACCGGCGCGAAGATCGACCTCACGTCGGGCGCCGGCGTCTTTCGCGGAACGCTGGTGCACGCTGCGGCCGACGGCAGCGACCTTCCGCTCGGCGAATGGGAATTCAGCGACCTCGTGCTGCGCGCGTCGTTCAGCAAGGGCGCCCTGACCGTGCAGGAGGGACATGCGAAGGCGAGCGGCGTCCAATGGGAGCTTCTCGGCGCCAACCTCCAGCATCCGGACGCCAAGGGCGGCCTGCGCGTCGATCTTCGCGCGCGAGCAGTCGAGGACAACCCGCGCTCGCGAGCGATGATTTCGATGATGCCGAGGAGCCGCGCCGACGCCGACGGTTGGCACAACTACCGGGTCGTCGGAACGCTCTCTCAGCCGCGCGTGATCGGGCTGGAGTAACGCCCTCCGGCCTTCATCAGCTCGCGTATCCGCTTCACCATCGCGACGTTGTGCGAGTGCCCGGTCTTGCGCGCATGGATCTCGGCGCGCAGCGGCGCGCCGAGCAGGTAGAAGTCGCCGAGAATGTCGAGGATCTTGTGGCGTGCGAGCTCCTCGGGAAAACGCAGCGTCGTGTTCACGACGCCCTGCTCGCCGATCAGGATGAAGTTGCCGAGCTGCCCACCCTGCCCCAGCCCCGCACTCTCGAGCGCACGGATCTCGTCGACGAAGCCGAAGGTGCGGGCCGGGGCGATCTCGTGGCGGAAGTCCAGCGCATCGCGCATCGTGAAGACGTACGTCTGGTCGCCGATCGGCGGCGGATACGAAAGCTCGTACGTGACTCGCAAGCCGTCGTAAGGCCGCACCGACAGGAACTGGCCCGGCGCCGGGTCCATGCGCAGCTCGTCGGCCAGCTCGATCGACGTGATCGTCGCGTCCTGCTCGTCGATGCCGGCCTGCTCGAGCAGCTCGCACAGCTCGACCGCCGAGCCGTCGAGGATCGGAACTTCGCCTTCGATCTTCACGAGCAGGTTCGTGATTCCGTACGCGTGTAGCGTTGCCATCAAGTGCTCGACCGTGCGCACCGCCAGGCCCTTCTTGAAGAGCGTCGTGGCATAGCCCGTCGACTCGACGTTGCCGACGTCGGCCTCGACCTCGCCGGCCCCCGAGACGCTGCTGAAGACGATGCCGCTGCCCGGCGGCAACGGCTGCAGGATGATCCCGGTGCGCGCACCGCTGTGAAGACCGAGCCCCGCGCCGACGACGGCGCGCGCCACCGTGCGCTGGCGCACTTCGCGGCCGGCCAGGATCGAGCCGGCGCTGCCGCGAAAGCGCGCGTCGCCCGAAGCGGCGTCGCTCTCGGCAGCTCCCGCCTCGCCGGGCCTCGCGCGGTGCAGGGCCCCGGAGATGGCCTCGAGCAGGCCCTCGATCGAGAACGGTTTTTCCATGAAGCCGATGGCGCCGAGCTTGGTGGCGCGCACGGCGGTCTCGATGTTTCCGTGCCCGGAGATCACGATGACCGGAAGATCCGCGTGGCCCTGGCGCAAGTGTTCGAGCACCTGGATGCCGTCCATTCCGGGAAGCCAGACGTCGAGAAGAACGAGGTCGGGCCTTTCTTCGCCGGCGCGCACCAGGGCCTCGTCCCCGTCGGCCGCGTAGCGCACGCGAAACCCTTCGTCGCGCAGCACGGCGCCGATGCTGTCGCGCACGCCGGAGTCGTCGTCGACGATGAGGATGCTTTCGTCCATGGTCAGGCGCGATGCTGCGCGTGCGTCGCAGGAAACTCAATCACGAAGCGGGTGCCGCGCGGATCGTTGGCGCGAACCCTGAGGTAGGCGTGATGGTCGGCGGCCATCGACGCGACAATGGCCAGACCGAGGCCGGTCCCCTCGGGCTTGGTCGAGAAATACGGCTCGAAGATGCGCGCCCTCACTTCGCGCGAGATGCCGGCCCCGGTGTCGGCCACCTCGAGGATCACGCGCGAGAGCGTCGGGTCGAAGCGCGTCGACACGTCGATGCGGCGCGGCTCGTCGGGCATCGCGCGCACGGCGGCGATCGCGTTCTCGACGAGGTTGGTCAGCGCACGTCGCACGGCGTCGCGATCCAGTCGCGCGGGCGGCAGGGAATCGGCCGCGTGGAATTGCACGGGGATGTCGGGATGCGACTGGCGGTACAGCGGCAGCGCTTCTTCGACGATGGGATTCAAGTCCTGCGGCGCCTTGTCGCCGCCGCCCATGCGCGCAAACTGCGAGAACTCGTTGACGAGCCTCTTGAGCCCGTCGACCTCGGCAACGATCGTCGAGACCGATTCGCGCACGACGTCGGCTTCGCCGCCGGAGAGCCGCCCGGAAAGCCGCCGCTCCAGGCGCTGCGCCGAAAGCTGAATCGGCGTCAGTGGATTCTTGATCTCGTGGGCAATGCGGCGCGCGACCTCGTGCCAGGCTTCCATGCGCTGTACCTGCTGGATCTGCGAGACGTCCTCGAAGAACAGCACGGTGCCGGAGACCGTATTGCCGCGGCGCAGGTTCGTCGCGGTCACGACCAGCGTGCGATCCTCGTCGCGACGAAAGTTGACGCCGCTGCCGGCCTCGCGCTGTCCGGCGCGCACGTCGCGCAGCAAGGAGACGACCTCGGGGATGCGCGCTTCTTCGAACACCGTCTCGGCGACGCGGCCGATCACGGCTTCCTCGCGCAGCCCCAGCATCGCCAGCGCCGCGGGATTGATCGTGCCGACGCGGCCGTCGGCGCCGATCGAGACGACGCCGGCGCCGATGTTCGCGAGCACGTTCTCGATGTACGCGCGCCGCTCGTCGAGGGCTTCGCGGCCGCGCGCGAGCTGGGCGATCATCGTGTTGAAACCTCGCACCAGCGTGGCGACCTCGTCGCCGCCCTCCTCCGGCAGCGCGACGTCGAGGCGACCGGAGGCGACGTCGCGGGTGGCCTCGGCCAGGCGCCCGATCGGCTCGGTGACGCCGCGGGCAAGGTACAGGCCCAGCCACGTCGCGGAAAACACGACGACGAAGGACGCCAGCAGCAGCGTGACGAGGTAGAGGTTCTTGAACGGCTGCTTGCTCAGCGTCAGGCGGCGAAATTCGCGGAAGGAATTGAGGATCTGGGAGCTCCAGGCGCGCGGGCTCTCGGCCACCGTCGTGTCGACGATCACGATCGCCGCGATCTTGCCGTCGCGGCTCGGCACGCTGGCGGCCCCGCGGATCACGTCGGTCGCGCCTTCGGTGTCCACGCGGGTCGGCGACTGCCCGTGGCGCACCGAGTCGACCATTTCGGCGTCCGAAGGACTGCGCTCACCGACGGTCTCGGCGCCGCGGAACATGCGTACCAGGGAGGCCCCGGTCGGATCGAGCACCTCCACCGTGGCAAGGCCGTGGATGCGCTGCTCGTCGGCGATGCGCTGCTTGAGGGCAGGCAGCGCCGACGGCGCGAGCAGGTCGCGCGAGGCGATGTCGGCCGCGAGCGCGTTGGCGTGCGCCACCGCCTGCTCGGCGGTCGAGCGATAGTAGATGCGCGCCAGGCTGTAGGCGTCGTCGAGCGATTCTTCGACCTCGCGCCCGAGCCAGTCGTCGATCCCGTTGCTGACGAACTCGTACGACACGATCACCATCACCGTGGCCGGGAACAGCGCGATGACGACGAACGCGAGCACCAGGCGCGAGCGCAGGTGGCTTCCCATCGTGCCGCGGCGCCTCTCGAGCACGAGGCGCAACAGGTTGCGGACGACGAAGAACGCCATCAGCAGCAGCAGGACGACGTTGAGGTTGATCAGGAGGAACGAGAAGACGTTGCCTCCTCCCTGGCGCGACTCGGGTCCGCCGGTTCCCCAGATTCCGAACGCGGCGACGGCAAGGCCGGCGAGCAGGACGATGAAGCTCTCGCGGCGCCGGCGCGTCACTTCGGCGCTGCGACGGGCTTCGGCTGCGGCGACGCGCGCTTCTTCACCGAAACGCTGCGCGTCGCCCGCTTCTTCTGCGGGATTGCGCGACCGGCGCGCCTCTGCCCCACGGGCATCGCGCGCCTGCCGGGCGCCTGGCGTTTCGTCGTTTGTCAGCGCCATGGCATGGCCGCTTCAGTCGAACAGCGAGCGCTGGGTTCGCGACGGCTCCTTGCCGAGGTGGGACCAGGCGCGCGCGGTCGCGACCCGGCCCCGCGGCGTCTTCTGCACGAACCCGCAGCGGATGAGGTAGGGCTCGTGCACTTCTTCGAGCGTACCGGCGTCCTCGCCGAGCGCGGCGGCCAGCGTGTCGATGCCCACCGGACCGCCCTCGAAGGTTTCGACGAGCGCGGCGAGCAGGCGCCGGTCCATCGAATCGAAGCCTGCCTGGTCGACGCCGAGAAGCTCGAGGCCGGCGGCGGCCACGTCCCCCGTGATTCGGCCGGATGCCTTCACCTCCGCGTAGTCGCGAAGACGGCGCAGCAGGCGGTTGGCCACGCGAGGAGTGCCGCGGGCGCGACATGCGACCAGGGCCGCTGCCGGTTCGTCGATCACGACCGACAGCCGCTGCGCCGAGCGCCGCACGATCTCGGCCAGCTCATCCTCGCTGTAGAACTCGAGCACGAAGGTGTTGCCGAAGCGCGAGCGAAGGGGAGAGCTGAGCATTCCCGAGCGCGTCGTCGCACCGACCAGCGTGAAGCGCTGCAGCGCGAGCGAGATCGAGCGCGCCGACGGACCTTCGCCGATCACGAGGTCGATCCGGTAATCCTCCATGGCCGGATAGAGGATCTCCTCGATCGCTTTGCCGAGGCGGTGGATCTCGTCGATGAACAGCACGTCGCCGCGTTCGAGCGACGTGAGGATGGCCGCGAGGTCTCCCGTCTTCTCGATCACGGGACCGCTCGTCGGATGCAGGCGCCCGCCCATCGCGCGCGCGACGATGTACGCAAGCGACGTCTTGCCCAGTCCCGGCGGTCCGACCAGCAGCAGGTGGTCGAGGCATTCGCCGCGTGCCGTGGCGGCACGAATGGCGATGTCGAGGTTGCGGCGCACCGCCGCCTGTCCGACGTAATCGTCGAGACTCTGGGGCCTCAGGCTCTGCTCGGCGGCGGGCTCGTCGCCAAAACTGCGGCGGTCGGGCGCGAGCGGATCGTCGTCCGTCAATGCGCCCGCTGCGCCGCTGCCCGGTTTTGCCGCTTCCATGGTGTCGTCAGTGCGCGACGCTGCGTACCAGGCTTGCCAGCGCGGTGCGCAGCACTTCCTCGAGCCCGTTGGCAGAGGATGCCGCCTGGCGCACGGCCTTCTCCGCCTCGCCGCGCTTGTAGCCCAATCCGACCAGCGCCGACACCGCGTCGTCGTCGACCGCACTGCCCGGCGCCGACGGCGGCGCCGCGCCGTCGAGCTTGCCGCGAAGGTCGATGAGGATGCGCTCGGCGGTCTTGCGACCGATGCCGGGAATGGCCGTCAGCCGCTTGACGTTGTCGCCGGAGACGGCCGCGGCAAGCTCGCCGACCGAAATTCCCGACAGCACGGCCAGCGCCATGCGCGGACCGATGCCGGAGACCGACCGCAGCAGCTGGAAGGCGTTCTTCTCTGCCAGCGTCGAGAACGCGAACAGCTCCAGCGCGTTCTCGCGCAGCACGGTAACGACCTCGAGCTGGACGTTCTGGCCGAGCGCCGGCAGCGACGTGAACGTCTGCAGCGAGATCAGCGCCTGGTAGCCGACGCCGCCGGCTTCGACGAGCACTTCGCCGGGAAGGCGCAGCGCCAGCGTGCCGCGCAGGCGACCGATCATCCGCGCACGGTCCGCCAGCTTCGACCGCGAAGCCGGCTCAGGCCCCGCAGCGAAACGGAATCGGCGACGCGGGACTGGAACGCGCCGGACAGGCCGTGGCACAGGGCGGCGGCCAGGGCGTCGGCGGCATCGGGCATCGGCAGCTCGGGCAGCGACAGCAGTCTTTGCACGGCCATCTGCACCTGCAGTTTCTCGGCTCTCCCGTAACCCACGACGGCCTTCTTGATCATCATCGGCGTGTATTCGGCGACGCCGAGGCCGGCGGCGGCGGCAGCGGCCATCGCGACGCCCCGGGCCTCGCCGAGGCGGAAGGCGCTCTGGACGTTGCGGGCGACGAAGTTGCGCTCGAGGCTGAACGCGTCGGGTTTGAGCGATTCGATCACGTCGATGAGGGCGCGGTGGATGACGAGAAGCCGGTCGCAGACCGCCCCTCGTCCGGCATCGATCACGCCGGAGCCGAGGTGCTCGAGGCGCGGCCCGGTGAGCTCCACGACGGCCCAGCCGCAGCGCACGGTGCCCGGATCGACGCCAAGAACGCGCAAGCTTCCTCCTTACCTGTCCCTTCGTGCGGTCACTGCCGCCGCCGAGTGCCAGTAGCGCGCTTCGGCTGGCCGGCGGCTCCCGGTATGCCGGCCGCCGCTGTCCGGCCCGACGGCATCCTGAAGCTCCGGCCGTCCGCTGGACGGCCTGCCGCCGTCCCCGGAGCCTCGTTGCGCACAGGATCCCTGCCGCGAGCGGCGGTACGGAGCCCGTTGCCAAGCCGAAGGGCCTTTGGCAGCATACCTTTGATTTTCAACAACTTATCGTGGCGTGTGTCACTACCACCACATCCGTCGGGCCCGTTCCACGACGCCGGACCTTCGCCTCTTTTTTGCATCGATACCACAGGGTCGGGCGCCTGTAAAAGCTTGGTCAGGGTTGCACGACCGTTCAGTATCCGCTCTTCTATCCGGGCCGGCGCGGCTCGTGCCGCCCGGCACCGAGCCCCGCGGACACCAAGGAACCTGCGGGCCAGCACGGGACGGACGTCGGGAGGGCCATTCCAGTTTGGCCGGCGACACCCGCGGGAACGCACCCACGGAAGACAAAACAACTATGCGTGAACAATCTCTCTGGGCCGTATGGCTCCCGGCGCTGGCCTTGACGGCCGGCTGTGCCGCCTCCACGTACCCGCTCAACCCCCTCGGACCGCAGATCGCGGCCGAGACCGCGGTTGCTGCCCAGAAGCCGTCGTACCTCGAGAAACCGGGCGGCCCCGTGCTGGCGGACTTCCACCAGAAAGGAAGCTGCTCCTGGTACGGCTCCCAGTTCCACGGGCGCCACACCTCCAACGGCGAAGTCTTCGACAAGAACGCCCTGACTGCCGCCCACCCCACCCTCCCGTTCGGCAGCGAAGTCGAAGTGACCGACATCGAAAGCGGCAAGAAAGTCACGGTGCGCATCAACGACCGCGGTCCCTTCGCTCCCGGTCGCATCCTCGACCTCTCGTACGCAGCCGCCAGCTCGCTCGACATCGTGAACAAGGGCGTGGCCGACGTCGCGCTTCGCCTCGTCGACATCGACGACACGCTCTCGACGCCGCCCACCGCATGGGCCCTCGAAGTCGCGTCGTTCTCGAACAAGATCGACGCGAATCATTTCATCGAAGGACTCAGCGCCGACCAGCGCACCGCCGGCATCTACTACGTCAAGGGTCCGGACAGGCAGGCCGGCGACTACCGCGTTCGCTTCGGGCCGTTCACCTGCGAGGAAAGCGCGAAGTCGGCGGCCAGCAAGTTGAAGAACGTCGGCTTCCGCCCTTCGCTGCTGCGCGAGCAACTCTCGCGCAACCAGGCGGCAACCTCTTCCGTCCTCCGCTGAGTGTTGCAATCGCGGGCCGCGTTGCCCGCTACCCCACCGAATCTCCCGGCTCACCGCACGCTGCGAGCAGCCATGTCCTGTAGCGCTCTTCGACGTGGTCGGCGGCAATCGCGATGACCTCGGGGCACGAGTAGCGATGCAGCTCCAGGATGCGCTGCTGCAGAGCCGCAAGCCGCGATCTCGCCGTCTTGATCACGAGAAGAACTTCGGCGTCGTCGCGAATTGCCGAAGCATCGTGCGTCGATGTCTCGCCTTCGTCCCACCGATAGACAGAGCGCACTGCCGTGCGTGTCACGCACGCGGCGAGCCCCTCGCCGACCAGCGCCATCGAAAGAGCGCGGGCGGATTCTTCATCGGCGGTCGTCGTCAGCACGACGACTGCAGCGGCGGCGGCGTCACTCATGGGACTCCTGGACCGGCATCGCGTCTCGCTCCTGCTCCCTTTCTCTTTCGCGGCGCGCGCGGCGGCTCCACTGCGCGGCGAGCTGGTCGTAGTTCGGCAGCGGCGGCGCGTCGTCGCGCATCGGCATGGGCGAGCGGCCGCGCCGCGCGCGCCAGCGCACGTAGCCGCGCAGAAAGACGCTGCCGGGCGCAACCGGCTCCATCAGCTCGGCCTGGACCAGCGCTTTTCGCGCGAGCGTCAGGTGCTCCCGCCGCAGGCGCGGCCAGCGCCGCGCCGTGGATTCGAATGCGACTCGCACCAGGTCCGGTCCGGCATCGCTGGCGGCCGCGACCTCGACGACACCGTGCGCGTCCAGGTTGCCGAGCGAGTGCAGGATCAGCGCGCATTCGAGGTAGCTGTCGAACCAGTAGAGCCTTTCGCCGAACGCCTCGAGCTCGCCGGCCGGCCGGCGACGGGCCCTCAGGATGCAGATCGCGCGCACGCGGCGGCGCGGCCCCGTGCGATGCAAGGCGTCGCGGATCGACTGCAGGTAAGCGGCGTCCTGCACGCCGACTTTCTCGAGGACCTGCTCGAGGTGCGCCCACGAGATGCGTCCCTCGCAGATGTCGGCGTACAGCGAGTACACCAGAGCGTCGGACTCCCAGTCGTCGCCGAACAGCAGCTCTTCCCCGTCACGGCGACCGGCGCGCACACTCTGCATCAGCTCGCTCAGCTTGAAGCCGACGTGCTCGCGCAGCGCCTCGAAGTGGCCGCGCAGCAGGTGGTGCATCTGGTTCTTGAAACGGATCTCGTCGATCTCGATTCCGTCGAGCGACAGTTTCTCCCGGATCGCGCCGCCGATCTGCGGCGGGGAGGCCGTCACGAAATTGACCGACGTCGTCATGCCGCGCGAGGTGTTGCTGCGGCGCAGCGCCTTGACGAGCGCAGCCACGCCGGGAAGCGCCCGCTTGTCGCGCGCCCGCTCGAACGGGATGCGCAGCAGGCCTCGCAACGATTCGGTGTCCGTATCGAGGTAGGTCTTGTCGAGATCCCAGCGCTGTACGGTGTGCTTGCTCAGAACCGGACTCCTTCGCTTCTCCACTTCTCCAGCAGGCGGGCTGTCGCAGGCGCGACCTGCCCGCCCCGGTCGCTGAGACGGGCGGCGAGTCTGCCGAGTGCAGCGGCATCGTCAACGTCTTCCCACTGCGCGAGCACCTCGAAGCTTGCCCCGGCCCTCTCCAGGGACCGCGTCGTCGCGGCCAGCACCCCCGCGCTGCTCCATGGCGCGTCGATCGCGAACAGGGCCGGCACGCGGCGCCGCGCGCCGACGGCGACGTAGCCACCGTCGCGGGCGGGTACGAGCACGCAGTCGGTCGCCTGGAGCACGTCGAACGCTCTTTCGATGGCCTCGTCGGGCAGGTCGGGCACGTCGGCGCCGACGAGGAGGGTCGGCGATCCATCTGCATCCGTCCCGCGCGCGATCAGGCGTTCCATGCGTGCGCCGAGGTCCCCGCCGCCCTGGTGCTCGAAACAGACTCCGAGGCGCCTGGCTTCGTCGGCGAGGCTCCGTGCAGCGAAGGGCTGCGAACCGTTGCCGGCAGTTGCGGACTGGGCGGCGAAGTCGGCCGCGCTCCGACCGTCGTCGATCGCAAGGCGAAGCTCGAAGGACCGCCGCGACGAGAGCCTCTGCAGGAGGTCGTGCGCGAACGCCGAGGCCAGCGCGCTGGCCTGGCCGTGGTCCAGAGGCGGGCAGAGACGCGTCTTGACGCGCCCGGGCTCGGGCGCTTTCGCCATCAGGTACAAGATGCCACGGCTGCCCCCGGAGCCCATCCCGTCAGCACTCGCACGCCTGGTTTTTCTCGGCAATCGCGGCGGGTCGGCCATGCGGGCGGCCGCCGCCTTGCGGGGCCGCCGCCGGCCGCTTTGCAGGGCCGCCGCCGGCCGCTTTGCGGGGCCGCCGCCGGCCACCTTGCAGGGTGCGCGGTGCCGCGTTGACATGACGCCCTGCTCCGGTAAGGATCGCCGGCTTTCGAGGGAAAAAGACCATGTCTTATGCGGTGATCCGAACCGGCGGCAAGCAGTACCGCGTCAGCCCAGGGCTGCGCCTGACCATCGAGAAACTGGCCGGCGAGCCGGGCCAGGAAGTCGAGTTCGGCGAAGTGCTCCTTCGCGGCGACGGCGACCAGGTCCAGGTCGGCGCGCCCCTGGTCGAAGGCGCGGCCGTGCGCGGCGTCATCATCGTCCAGGACCGGGGCCCGCGAATCCTCGTTTTCAAGAAGAAGCGCCGCAAGAACTACCGGCGCCGCATGGGGCATCGTCAATACGAGACCACCGTGCAGATCACTTCGATCGACTGACCCGTTCCCGGAACTGGAGAGAACGCGATGGCGCACAAGAAAGGCCAGGGAAGCAGCAAGAACGGTCGCGACAGCCGCGGCCAGCGTCGTGGCGTCAAGAAGTTCGGCGGCCAGATCGTGGTTGCCGGCAACATCATCGTGCGCCAGCTCGGCACCCGTGTGCACCCCGGCACCGGAGTCGGCATGGGCCGCGACTTCACGCTGTTCGCTCTCGTCAATGGCGTCGTCAAGTACGAGACCTTCGGAAAAGGCGGCAAGACGCGAGCCTGCGTAGTAGGCCTATCGCCGAACCCGACGGCGGGCTGATCCCCCTCTCGTGAATTTCGTCGACGAAGCGCGACTGCGCATCGTCGCCGGCGACGGGGGCGACGGCTGCGCCGCCTTCCTGCGCGAGAAATACCGTCCCAACGGTGGCCCCTCCGGGGGCGACGGCGGCAACGGCGGCTCGGTGCTCGCCGTAGCCGACGAGAACATCTCCACCCTGCAGGATTTCCGCTCGCGCCAGACGATTCGCGCGGTGCGCGGCGAGAACGGCCGCGGCAAGTGCCAGCACGGCAGGAACGGTGAAGACGTCTCCCTGCGCCTGCCGGTCGGCACCGTCGTCGTCGACGAACAGAGTGGTCGCGTGCTTGCCGATCTTGCCCGCCACGGCGAGGAGGTGCTGCTCGCTGCAGGCGGCTACGGCGGTCGCGGCAACGCCCGATTCGCAACGGCGACGCACCAGGCGCCGCGCCGTGCCGATCCGGGAACGCCGGGCGAGGCCTTCGAGATCCGTCTCGAGCTCAGGCTGTTGGCCGATGCGGGCCTCGTCGGCCTTCCGAACGCCGGCAAGTCGAGCCTGCTCGCCCGCGTCAGCGCAGCGAGGCCGAAGATCGCCGACTATCCGTTCACGACGCTCGCGCCCATCCTCGGCGTAGTCGCGTGGGCGCAGGACAAGAGCATGGTCGTCGCCGACATTCCCGGTCTCATCGAGGGAGCCCACCAGGGCCAGGGCCTCGGCGACCGTTTCCTGCGCCACGTCGAGAGGACAGCCGTACTCGTCCATCTTCTCGATGCATCCGAGCGCAGCGCCGACGGCGCGATCGCCGATTTCGATACCGTTCGCGCCGAGCTCGCCGCGTATTCGCCGGAGCTCGCGTCGCGACCCGTGATCGTCGCGCTGACGAAAATGGACCTGCCGTCGGCCGTCGAAAGCTGCGGCGAAATCTCGCGGCGCCTCGCCAAGCGCGGGTTCGACGTTCACGCGATCTCGTCGGCAACGGGCCAGGGCTGCCGCGAGCTGATGACCAGCGTCGGCCACGCCGTAGAGCGGCGGCATCGCGAGAAGTCCGCCGACGACGACGCAATCATCCTCGCCGGGGAGCCGCGATGACGCACGTCCTGCGAAAGCGCGAAATCCTCGAGCGGGCGCGGCGGATCGTCGTCAAGATCGGCAGCTCTCTTCTGGCCACCGAAAGCGGAGTCAGCAGCGAGCAGATCGGGCGCCTGTCGGCCGAGCTGTGCGCGCTTGCCGAGCAGGGACTCCAGATCGTCGTGGTCACGTCGGGTGCGCGCGCCGCCGGCCTCGCGCGCCTGGGCCTGAAGCGCCTGCCGAAGAAAATTCCGGAGCAGCAGGCGGCAGCCGCGATCGGGCAGATCCGCCTGATGGCGCTGTACGAGCGGTGCTTCGCCGATTTCGGCCGTCACGTCGGCCAGGTTCTGCTGACGGCCGACGATCTTCGCGACCGCGCGCGCTATCTCAACGCGCAGCGCACCCTCGAGCACCTGTTGCGCCACGGCGTGGTTCCGATCGTCAACGAGAACGACTCGGTCGCGATCGACGAGCTCAAGTTCGGCGACAACGACCGCCTGTCGGCGCTGGTCGGCGGCCTGGTGGGCGCCGATCTGCTCGTGATCCTCACGGATGTCGAAGGACTCTACGACCGCGACCCCCGCGGCGGAGAGGCCTCGCTCGTCGAGCTGGTGTCCGACGTCGATGCGCTGATCGATTCGGGAGTCGCCGGCGGAACCGCCTCTGCGGTCGGCACCGGCGGCATGGCGAGCAAGCTCGTCGCTGCGCGCAGCGCTGCGCACCGTGGCATTCCGACGGTCGTCGCCAGCGGAAGAACGCCGGGCACGCTGGCCCGCATTTTCGATCCCGATGCGACGGCGGGCACGCTTTTCTTGCCGAGGCCGACGCCGATGCGCAGCCGAAAGCACTGGATCGCGCACGGCCTGCCCGTGCGCGGCTCGCTGGTGCTCGACGCCGGCGCCCTTGATGCAGTCACGCGACACGGCTCGAGCCTTCTTGCGGCAGGAATCACTGCAGTGGACGGCAAGTTCTCGCGCGGCGATTGCGTTCGCTGCGTCGATGCCGCCGGCCGCGAATGGGCCCGCGGACTGGTCGCCTACGACGACGACGAATGCCGCGCGATCCGCGGCCAGCCAAGCTCGCGCTTCGAGGCTCTTCTCGGCTATCATGCCGCCGACGAAGTGATCCATCGCGACGATCTTGCGGTGCTCGCCGAGCTTGGCGAAGTTGGCCAACCTGGCGAGGAAACAGCGGACGCGGATGCTCCCGCATCGCAGGAGCGGGGCTGACATGACCACGCGCGGCATGGCGACGTTTTCGTCGACGGCAACGACAGCGGCCGATGCGTCCGCCGCCTCGGCGAGCACGGTCGAAGAGGAAATCGCGAGCATCTGCCGCGATGCCCGCGCCGCTTATCGAGTGCTGTCGCGCACCGACGATCACGCACGCACGCATGCACTGACAAAGATCGCCTCCGGCCTTCGCGCGGCCAGCGCAGACGTCACCGCCGCAAACGCCGCCGACCTCGCTGCCGGGCGCGAAGCCGGCCTCAGCGCGGCGATGCTCGACCGGCTGATGCTCGATGCGCACCGCATCGAGGCAATGGCCCGCGGGATCGAAGCCGTCGCCGCCCTCCCCGACCCCCTGGCCCTCCCGATCGACTCGTGGACCACGTCGCGCGGCCTGGCGATCGAGCAAGTCCGCATCCCGATCGGCGTCGTCGGCGTGATCTACGAATCGCGGCCGAACGTCACGGCCGACGTCGCGGCGCTGTGCCTCAAGTCGGCCAACGCCGTGATCCTCAAGGGCGGCAAGGAATCGATCCGCAGCAACGACGCGATCGCGCGCGTGATCGGCGACGGGCTCGCCGCCTGCGACCTGCCCCGCAGCTGCGTGCAGCTCGTGCGCTCCGTCGAGCGCCGCGCCACCGAAGCGCTGCTCGGCCACGACGACGCGATCGACGTCATCATTCCTCGCGGCGGCCCCGGCCTCGTGCGTGCGATTGCCGAGCATTCGCGGATCCCGGTGATCCGCCACTACGAAGGGATCTGCCACGTCTACGTCGATGCGTCGGCCGACCTCGCGATGGCCAGCGACATTGCATTCAACGCCAAGGTGCAAAGGCCGGGCGTCTGCAACGCGATGGAAAACCTGCTGGTCCACGAAAGCGTAGCACGCGAATTTTTCGCGCTGGCGGCGCCGCGCCTTCTCGAAGCGGGCGTGGAGCTGCGCGGCTGCCCTCGCACCTGCGCGCTGGTTCCGGCCGCACGTCCGGCCACCGACGACGACTGGCGCACCGAGTATCTCGACCTCGTCCTCGCTGTGCGCATCGTCGATTCGCTGGACGAGGCGATCGACTTCGTCAACGAGAACGGCTCCGGGCACTCCGACAGCATCGTCACGCGCTCGCGCGAGGCGGCCGACCGTTTCCTTCGGGAAGTCGATTCGGCCGCGGTCTACGAGAATGCCTCGACGCGCTTTACCGACGGTTTCGAATTCGGCTTCGGCGCCGAGGTCGGCATTTCGACCAACCGCCTGCATGCGCGCGGACCGATGGGGCTGCGCGAGCTGACGACTTACAAGTACGTGGTTCGCGGCCAGGGGCATGTGCGCTGAATCTGCGCGCGGCGCCGGCCCGCGGCGCGTCGGCGTCCTCGGCGGAACCTTCGATCCCGTGCATCTCGGGCATATCCGCAGCGCGCGCGAGATCGCCGAAGCGTTCTCGCTCGATGTCGTGAGGCTGGTCCTGGCGGCGCGACCTCCTCACAAGCCTTCGGGCGCCTCGGCTGCGGCCGAGGACCGCTGGCAGATGCTGATTCTTGCGGTGGCCGAAGCGGAATGCAGCGGGGAAATCGCGCCCGGGCTCGTCGTGCCCTGCGACATCGAGCTGCGGCGAAGCTCCCCCTCGTGGACAGTCGATACCCTGCGTGAGCTTTCGGCCAACGATCCCGAAGGCGAGCTTTTCTTCATCGTGGGCAGCGATGCCTACGCCGAGGTCGACACCTGGAGCCGCCCCGGAGAGCTTCTCGCGCTGGCCAACGTGATCGTCACGTCGAGGCCGGGCCGGCAAGGTTTCGAGCACACGCCACTTCCTCCCGTTGCCGCGCGCGCGCAGGCTCGTTATGATTCTTCCATCGGAGTGTACGTTCATACCAGCGGCCACCAGGTACGTGGCCACGGCATCCGCGGCATCGAGGTTTCTTCCACCGAAATCCGCCGTCGGGTGCGCCTCGGTCTCCCCGTCCAGTCCATGACCGGCCCCGCCGTCGCGCGTTTCATCGCCGACCACGGCCTCTACCAGTCCGATTCCCAGCCCTCCGTGGCGGGCCAACGCCCCGCCGCAGGGGAACTGGGCAACCAACCCTCCGGAGCAGGCAAGCATTGCAAGGAATGACCAAGGACTCCTCGCGCGATCTGGCAACGATGGCAGCCGACCTGGCCGCCGATGGAAAGGCCCTCGGAATCACGATCCTGGACCTTCGCGAGATCTCGTCGGTGGCCGACTATTTCGTCGTCGCCAGCGGCAGGTCCCACATCCAGGTGGACGCGATCTGCGACCGCATCGACAAGGGAATCGCGCAAAGACTCGGCGCCAGGGCGATCTCGGTCGAGGGACTCGAGAACGCCCAGTGGGCCATCCTCGACTACGGGTCGGTCGTCATCCACGTGTTCCAGGAAAGCGTGCGCGAGCTTTACGACCTCGAGCGCCTGTGGAGCCTCGCGCCGCGTTGGAAGCACGGCGAGCCAACGGCACCCGCACGTGGACGCCGGCGCGCGACGGGCGCGGCTTCTTCACGCCGCGAGGCCAGCGCAGCCGGGGTCTGACATGCTGCGCCGCACCGTCAGCTTCGTCGCGGCCATCGCGATCATCGGCGGCGTGGCGTCGCTCGTCTATTTCAATTCGCAGCCGACGACGCTTCGGTGGGCCCCGAATCGCGAGCTGACCGTTCCGCTGGCCTGGCTGATCGTCGGCGCGACGACGGCAGGCGCCGCCCTCGGGCTGGTCGTGCTGCTCGCGCGCGAAGGACACTGGGCGCTTCGCCAGTGGCGCCTCCTGCGCGCGCTCAGGGCTTCCGAGCGCGCGGCTTCGCGCCGCTCCGAGGCGCGAGCTTCGCTGCTCGCCGGTCGCCACGCGCAAGCGCGCAGCCTTCTTGCGAAAACCGCCAGCGGCCCGTCCGCCGTCATCGACGATGCCGTGGATTACGGCGAGGCGTTTCTCGCCGAAGGACGTCCGACCGAGGGCCGCACGCACCTCGAGGATGCCAGAAAAGAGCTCGGCGACGATCCGCGCATCCTGTTCGCGCTCGCGCGCTGCTGTCGCGCTCTCGGCGACGACGCAGCGGCCGTTGCGGCCCTCGACCGCGCCGTCGATGCGTTGCCGTCCAGTGTCGCGCTGCATTCGCTTCGCCGCGACTGCCTCGTGGACCTGCAGTGGTGGCCGACCGCCGAGGCCGCCCAGCAGCGCATCGTCGATCTTCATCCGTCCGATCCTTCGGAGAAGCACCGCCTGATCGACATCCGGATGAAGGCGGCCGAATTCGCCGGCAATGGCGATCGCGAAGCGGCGCTGCGAGGCGTGCTCGCGCTCGATCCGTCGTGGCCCGCGGCAGCGACCGCCCGTGCGGCGATGCTCGCCGAACGCGGACAAAATCGCGCCGCGCTTCGCATCCTCGTGCGCGCGGCGAAGCGGCGGCCTGCCGAAGAGACGCTACGCGCCCTCGACGAAATGCTCGAGAAGGGAAGCCCGCGAAAGATGCTGTCGGTCTACCGCAAGCTTCGCCGGGGCAACCCGGCGAGCAGCGAGCTGGTGCTGCACCTTGCGGCCAATCTGGTGCGGCTCGGACGCCACGGCGAAGCGGAAGCACAGCTTCGCGAGCTGGAGGGAGCGACCGGCCGCGAAGCGGCGCTCGTCGAGAGCCTTCGCGCGCGCATTCTCGAAAGCCATTCGGATTCGGCCGGCGCCGCCGATGCACTTCGCCGCGCGCTCGACAGCTCCCTCGAGGGTTAGCAGGCCGCGGGAAATTCCATCCCTTCGGTGCGGGTCCGCAACCCGCTAGCAGGCATCTGCGCGCGAGAGCTCGCGCGCGATCGCCGCCAGCCCCGCAAGATCGTGCACGTCGCGGCTCTGCTCGGGCACGACGCGCAGCGAGATTCCTTCGGGAAGCTCCGCTTCGAACACTTCGCGGCGCACTTCCTGCGCAGCCGCCTGCACGATGCGCGCCTCCAGTGTCCCGCGCAGCCAGCGCACCACCGCCGGCGCAACGCCTTGTGCGGCCAGTGCGGCCATCAACGGCGCCAGAGGGTCGTCGCCGGCATCCGGCACGCGATCGTCCAGGCGATCATGGCTCGACGCGCCCCGTTGCCGCACGAATCGCCGCGGATCCTCGATGCCGTCGGCAACCTGCAGGCGATTCATCACCACGCCCTTGAGCGATACGCCGAGCTGCTGCATCCGCTCGGTGAGTCCCTCGGCATCTTCGAGCACCTGCTCGTCCGGTCCCGTCACGAGCACGAACGCCGTCGATGGATCCTGCAGCAGTGCCCTCACCTTGCGGCTGCGCGCAGTGACACCGTCGACGAGGCTCTCGATCGCCGAAAAAAATGACGCGATTTCGCTCAGTGCCTGGATACCGGTGGCATCCTCGATGCGCTCGAAGACGAAGCGCGCACCGCGGCTGGCGGCTTTCCACGCGCTCCATCCTGCCGAGGCCGGACCGGCGAGCCACGACAGCAGCGTGCGGTCGAACAGGTCCTCGAGGCGACGCGGAGCCTCGAGGAAATCCAGCGCGTGACGCGACGGCGGAGTGTCGAGCACGATCAGGTCGAAGTTGCCGCTCTCCTCGATGCGGCAAAGCTCTTCGATGGCCATGTACTCGGTCGAGCCGGCGAACGAGCGCGACACGTTCTGGTAGAACGGGTTGGCCAGGATCGTGTCGCGCACCTGCGGATTCGGCGAATGGCGCGCGATGAACTCATCCCACGCGCTCTTCTGGTCGAGCATGCCGGCCCACAGCGTCGCCGACGGATCGAGGCCGGCCTGCTCGAAGCGGCGCGGCTCGATGCGCTCGCCGCCGGGGCGCAGCTCGCCGGCGCCGAGCGCTTCGGCCAGCCGCCGCGCCGGATCGATCGTCAGCACCATCGTGCGGCGGCCCGCCAGTGCTCCGACCAGCGCGAGCGCCGCCGCAATGGTCGTCTTGCCCACGCCTCCGCTGCCGACGCAGACGACGACGCGATGCCGGGCCAGCACCTCGTCGATGCCCGCGTTTTTCGCGTTCCTCTCTCCCCTCGCCTCCCGCTCGTCCCTTTCCTCCCTTTCGATCATGGGTTTCCCCGCTGCGAACGAGCCAGCTTCGGCCGGAATCCGGGTTTACGCCGCGCCGCGAGCATCGAAACCAGCTCGCGCGCATCGTCGATCCCGAATTCCTCGCGCACCAGCAGCGGCACGCGTTCCGCTCTCAAGCCGGTGCATTCCTCGAGACGCGAGATGGCGGCCTGCTGCACCGCGTCCCACTCGAGCGCGTCGGTCGCCGCTTCGGTCATCGCAGCGCGAAGACGCTCGGCTTCGCCCTCTGCGGGCAGGCGGCCGAGCACCTCGATCGCCTCGGCGGCGCCGCGAGGAACCGGCGGCCGGCAGCGATTGACGAACAGGTCTCCGAGCGGAAAGTGCAGGTCGCCGCGCAGCCGCTCGATGATCGAGCAGGCTTCGGTCACCGGCATTTCTTCCGGGGTCGCGACGACGTGGACGCAGGTGCGTTTCGGATCGGCAAGCAGCTGCTGGACCCGGGTCGCTTCACGGTGCACGAGGCCGCTTCGAAACGCGGTGGCAGCGGCCGACGGCATCTGAAGGTACTGCAGGCTGTGACCGGAGGCTCCGGCATCGACGAACATGCGTTCCCACACCGGCTGCCCGTCGGCCATGCGGCGCTCGGCTTCGAACCAGATCTTGCCGACCGTCATCAGCTCTTTCAGGCCCGGCGCGCCGGCGACGAAGATCGAGTAGAACCTGCTCGCGAACACCAGCGACAGCAGGCGCTTGATCGGGATGACCAGGCGCAGGTATTCGGCCAGCGCTTCGTCGCCTTCGAGCGTGAGGAGAGTCAGGTGGGGAGCGACGACGCGGGGAGCGCCCGGCACGATGTCTTCGGCATCGAAAAGGCGCGACAGGCCCCCGTGGCGCCCGATCTCGGCGACGAGAGTACGCTGCCCGTGCGAGGCCGCCTCCAGGCCCAGGGCCGCCGTCAGCGTCGATTTTCCGACTCCGCCCTTGCCGACGACGAACTGGAGGCCGGCATCGCTCAAGCGGCCCGAGCGTGCCCGCCGCTTCCCGCGTTGGCAATCGCCCGCCTATTGCCGCGCCTGCGCCGCACCTCCGCCCCCTGCGCCCCTTCTGCGCGCTTCCCCGGTCGGTGCACCGCGCGAGTTTACCGGAGACGGCGCCGCGGATAGCCTTGTGCCGATGCGACTGCCCCGTCCCCTGCTTCGCAAGTTCGCCGTCGCCGGCACCGTCGCCGCGGCCTGCGCCGTTTTGTCTGCCTGCAGCGCCGCTCCGACGCCGCCGGAGGACGACCTTTTCCGGGAAGCGTCGATCGCCCTGGAAGACGAGAGCTACGCCACCGCGATCAGCGACTACAAGAAGCTGCTCGAGCAGTACCCTTTCTCCGACAAGGCCGAGATCGCGAGCCTCAACATTGCGTACGCCCACTATCTGACCGGGCAATACGGCGATGCGATTGCCTCGTTCAACGATTTCGAGCGCCTCTATCCGGTCAGCCCGCTGCTGCCGTTCGTCAGTTACACGATCGGCATGTGCTGGCTCGAGCAGGCCAAGGACGGATTCCGCGATCCGACCGCGTCGGCCGAGGCGCTGCGCCAGTTCAAGAAGGTCGCAAGCGAGTTCCCGCGGACGCTCTACGCCGATCTTGCCGTGTTTCGCCAGCAGCAGGCCCGCGAGGATCTTGCGGCCCACGAGCTCGTCGTCGGCGACTTCTACCGTCGCAAGAAACGCTACGACGCCGCGCAGAACCGCTACAGCTACGTGATCACCCAGTATCCCAACACGGAGAATGCCGCGCGCGCGGCTGCGCGCCTGAAGGATGTGCAGCTCGCGGGGGCCAGCCAGGCCGAAAAGGCGCAGCAGGCGAAAGACCAGAAGACCGTCGACGACATCACGACGAAGGCAGCGGCCGAGGCCAAGCACGAGCAGATCGAAGGCAAGCCGACGGTCAAGATCCACGCCGAGCCGCCGGTCGGCGCCCCTACCCCTGACACTCCTCCCGGCGATCCTTCGGCGAGCAAGCCTACGCCGCCGTCGCCGCCGCAGCCCTGATCCGGCGGCACGGCGGACTTCGGCGGCAGATGCTGCTCGCCGGCCCGCTTCTTACGAATTTTGCAGCAGGCGCAGCCTCAGCGCCGCTCGCGTTGCCTCGCCTGCGCCGATCTCATCGAGATAGCCGCTGACCGAGCCCCAGCGCGCATCCATGTCGGCGATCATCTTTTCCATCCGTTCCGCCGGGCTGCCGCAAAGGTAGAGCACGATCTCCGGATCGTAGCCCTCGCGCTCCATCAGCGCGCGCGTCGCTTCGACGAACGGCTGGAGGTAGCGCTCCGACATCGCGTAGTCCTCGATGACGACGGAGTCGGCAACGCCGAGCACCCGCAGCAGCACCGCGGTGACGACGCCCGTGCGGTCCTTTCCTCCGGTACAGTGGATCACCGCCGGCTGCGCATGCGACGAAGCGAGGTACTCGACCACTTCGCGCACGACCGGCGCGCCCTCTTCGAGCATGTCGAGGTAGCGGTTCTGCAGGTCGACCTTGGTCCAGTCGATGCGCGAGTCGCCGAGCGACAGCGAAACCTTGACCAGCGGCACGTGGCGGTGACGCTCCAGCCGCGACGAGAACGCACCGGGACCGTCGTGGGCGAGCTCGAGGTCGCTGCGAAGGTCGAAGACTCGGCCGATCCGGAGAAGCTCCAGGCGTGCCTCGTCGGTCGGCGTCAGATTCGTCAGGCGATCGGAGCGAAAAACGAGGCCGGGGCGGATGCGCGCGGCGCCGGCCGCCTCGATGCCGCCTAGGTCGCGGAAATTGTAGGCGCCCTCGAGGGGGACACGGACACTCGTCATCGGCGGAGTCTTTCACGCGCCGGCCAACCGCAAAAACGAGGCTCTGCAGCCGCGAAACACCCGCAATACCGGCACGCGACGGCGGTCTTGCCTGTTTCCCGAACGCCCGCCGGCGCACCAGGCGCGACCCGGCCGCGACGACAAAAGCGGTTGACCACCGGCAACGGCGCGGCTATACCCGGCCTCACCTTATTCAGAGTGGCGGAGGGAAAGGGCCCTGCGATGCCACAGCAACCGGCCCGTCGAAAGACGGGTGCTGGTGCTAACTCCCTCACCCGCCGTCGGCCAGACGGTGTGGGTGGAAGATAAGGTCGAGTCTGCCCTCTCTCCGGCACCTCTTCCTTATCGCACGCGGCAGGAAGAGGTTTTTTTGTACCCGGATTTCGACAGCCTTCGACACCTTGCCTCCCAGACCCCTGGGCCTTCGACGAAAATGCTCGTCGTCGGCGCCGGTGCTCTCGGATGCGCGGCCGCGCGCACGCTGGCCCGCGAGCCGGGCGTCGCGCTCACGCTCGTCGACGACGACCGCGTCGAGCTTTCCAACCTGCAGCGCCAGGTGCTCTATCGCGACGACGACATCGGCAGGCCGAAGGTGGAAGCTGCGTGCGAAGCGCTCGAGCGCGAGTTCGATGCGACAGTCTCGGGCGTTGCGAGCCGTTTCGATGCGACGACCGGCACCGCTCTGGTTGCCGGTGCCGATATCGTCATCGACGCGACCGACGATCCGCCGACCAAGTTCCTCATCAATCGCCTCTGCGTCGAAGCGTCCAAGCCATGGATCTACGCTGGAGTGGCGAGGACTTCAGGCCAGTGGATGCTCGTCGTCCCGGGGCGCAGCGCCTGTCTCGAATGCGTGTTTCCTGAAATTCCCGGCGCGGCCGAGACGGCCGAAGGCTGTTCGGCCCTCGGCATCCTCGCGCCCGTCGCCGGCGTCGTCGGCTCGATGCAGGCGCTGGTGGCGCTGGCGTTTGCCGCAAATCCGCAGCGTTCGCGTCCGGGACGCCTGCACGTCTACGAGCTTGGCGGCGCGCGCTCGCGAGCCGTCGATTTCCCGCCGCGCGCAGACTGTTTCTGCCGCGCCGCAACCCTTCCCGCCGCAAACACCGCGGCGGCCGCCGTCCAGGCCGCAGGGCCACGATAGGATCAAGCAGGAGAACCCAGCCATGACCAGTTTCACTACAGGCCTCCAATGCCGCGAATGCCACGAGAAATACCCGTGGAGCCCCCTGCACGTCTGCGAGCTGTGCTTCGGGCCGCTCGAGGTGCAGTACGACTATGAAGGAATCGCGCGCACGCTGACGCGCGAGCTCATCGCTTCGCGCCCTCGCAACCTGTGGCGCTACCGCGAGCTGCTGCCGGTTTCGGGAGAGCCGAAGGTCGGCCTCTACTCGGGCTTCACGCCGCTGGTCAAGGCGGACAACCTGGCCCGCGTGCTCGGCGTCAAGGACCTCTGGGTCAAGGACGACTCGTGCAACCATCCGACGTTCTCGTACAAGGACCGCGTCGTGTCGGTCGCGATCTCGGCGGCCGTCGAGTTCGGTTTCGACACGGTCTCGTGCGCGTCGACCGGCAACCTTGCCAACTCGGTGTCGGCGCACGCTGCGCGCGCCGGCCTTCGCTGCTTCATCTTCATCCCGAACAACCTGGAGCGCGGCAAGGTGATCGGCTCGACCATTTACGATCCGACGGCTGTCGCGATCTCGGGTAACTACGATGACGTCAACCGTCTGTGCACCGAGATCGCCGACAAGTACGGCTGGGCCTTCGTCAACATCAACCTGAGACCGTTCTACACCGAAGGCGCCAAGACGTACGGCTTCGAAGTGGCCGAGCAGCTCGGCTGGAACCTGCCGAAACACATCGTCGTGCCGACTGCCGGCGGCACGATCCTTCCGAAGATCGCCAAGGCTTTCGACGAGCTGATCCAGGTGGGGCTGGTCGAAAAACAGCCGTACAAGATCTACTCGGCCCAGGCTGCCGGCTGCGCGCCGGTGGTCAACGCGATCCGCCGCGGTGCCGACCTGATCGAGCCCGTCAAGCCGCACACGATCGCCAAGTCGATCGCGATCGGAAATCCGGCCGATGGTTACTACGTGCTCGGCGCCGTGCGCGACAGCGGAGGCTGGGGCGAAGCGGTGACTGACGCCGAGATCGTCGAAGGTATCCGCCTTCTGGCGCGCACCGAAGGCATCTTCACCGAGCCTGCCGGCGGCACGACCGTCGCCGTCACCAAGAAGCTGATCGAGCAGGGCCGCATTCCGCGCGACGAGACGACGGTGATCTGCGTGACCGGCAACGGATACAAGACGATCGAAGCGGTGCAGGACGCCGTTCCGGTGCCTCACGAGATCGCCGCCAAGCTCGAAGACTTCGATGCCCTGTACGAAGGGCTCGACCACAAGGCCGGCGTGCGGCGCATCGCCTGACGCCGCAAAGCCTTCCATTCAAGGAGAACCAGCCATGTCCGTCCGTGTCAGAATCCCCACCCCGCTTCGCAAGTACACCGCAGGCAAGGACGCCGTCGCCGCCGAAGGCGCAACGATTGCTGCGATCCTCGACGACCTCGAGAAGTCGTGTCCCGGGCTCAAGGAGCGCATCTGCGACAGCGAGGGCGCCGTTCGCCGCTTCGTCAACCTGTACATCAACGGCGACGACATTCGTTTCCTCGACAACACCGGCTCGCCCGTCAAGGACGGTGACGAGATCAGCATCGTGCCGGCCATCGCCGGCGGTGCGCCCGCGCGCCGGTAGCACACTGCGGAATCCGGCCCACCTGCGTCGGGAAATCCGATAGGCTGCTTCGTTGTGACGCTTGGATCTCGCCGCTCGCCGGCTCGCCTCTCGGGGGACGGGCCCGGCATCGTCGATCTGATCGGCAGGACGCCGCTCGTGCGCCTGCGCTGCCTCGCGCGCGAGCTCGCGCCGGGCGTGGAACTGTACGGCAAGCTCGAAGGCTTCAATCCCGGCGGATCGGTCAAGGCGCGCGCAGCGTGGAACATGGTGCGCCGCGGGCTGGAAAGCGGAGAGCTGAGGCCGGGCAAGACGATCCTGGATTCGACGTCAGGCAACACCGGCATCGCACTTGCGATGATCGGCGCCGCGCTCGGTTACGCGGTGCGGCTGGTGATGCCAGAGAACGTTTCGACGGAAAGAAAGCGCGTGCTCGAGGCCTACGGCGCCGACGTCGTCTACTCGAATCCCCTCGAAGGCAGCGACGGGGCGATCCTGGTCGCGCGCGAGGTCTACGCTGCCGACCGGGAGCGCTACTTCAAGCCCGACCAGTACAACAACGAAGCCAACCCCGAGGCGCACTACAAGACCACGGGTCCGGAGATCTGGGAGCAGACCGGCGGCCGCGTTACGCACCTCGTCGCGACGATCGGCACCGGCGGAACCGTCATCGGCAGCGGGCGCTTCCTCAAGGAGCAGAGCGCCGCTGTCGAGATCGTCGCGGTCGAGCCGGACGACGCGTTCCACGGCATCGAGGGGCTCAAGCACATGGAGAGCTCGATCGTGCCGGGCATCTGGCACCGCGACGGCGTCGACCGTCTGGTCGGGGTCGCAACCGACGACGCGTACGACATGGTCTATCGCCTTGCCGCCGAGGATGGGCTCGTGCTCGGGCAGTCCTGCGGCGCGGCCGTCGTCGGTGCTCTCCAGGTCGCGCGCGGCCTGGAGTCCGCCTGCATCGTCGCGATCCTGCCGGACTTCGGCGACCGCTATCTTTCCACCAACCTGTGGCTCGGCTGGCGCGACCGCCACGAGCTTGCCGCCTCGCGCGCGCACGGCTGAAGGAGCACCGTCATCACCATGGCCATCCAGCGTTTCTACCTCACGTACAGCCAGGAAAAGATCAAGGAGCCGATCATCTACTCGGTCGGCAAGAAGTTCCGCGTGGTCACGAACATCCGCAGCGCGTCGGTGTCCGATCACATCGGCATCGTCGGCCTCGAGCTCGATGGCGAGCAGGCGGAGATCGATGCAGCGGTCGAGTGGATCGCCGCGCAGGGCGTCAAGGTCGAGCCGATCGAGAAGAACGTCATCGAGTAAGGCGTGCCCGGCGATCCGGTTCGATGATCCTCTTCGATGATCCTCTTCGATGATCCCCTTCGATGATCCCCTTCGATGATCCTGCACGAGTGATTCGTGCTCGATGACGATGCGATCGCGCGCTATGCGCGCCAGATCGTCGTGCCCGGCATCGGGGCTGCGGGCCAGGGGAAGCTCTTCGCTTCCGCCGCGCTCGTGCTCGGCAACGGGCGTGGATGCGAGCAGGCGGCGCTCTATCTGACCGCTGCCGGAGTGCGCGTTTTCGTGAAGCCCCAAGACCTTCCCGCCGCCACGACGATCGACGTCGCGATCGCCTGCGATGCGACGGCTCTCGATGACGCTGCCCACGCTTCTCTGCTCGGATGGAACGCTCCGGTCTGCTGGTACGTGCTCGATCGCGGGGGGTTCACGAGCGGCGTGCATCCGGACGCGCAGTTACCGGCCGCCGCGCCGCGAACGCTCGACGGCGCGACGGATGCATTGCACGACGCCGCAGCCTGCGACGTGGCCGCCGTCGCGTGCGCGATCCTGGTCGGCCTGCCGTGGCGGCCGGGCCTGTTTCATTTCGAGATCTGACTGCAATCCCACTGCGCCAGGATTGGCCGGCAGCGCACGCGGGACCGGTTGCGCTACAGGCTCGCGTCCACCGCCAGAAGAGCTTCCGTGCGCGAAAGTGCGATCTGCGCGCAGGCTCTCGTCACGTCGTGCACCATGGTGCGATCGAGAGTCACGAGAAACTCGCGAGCGGAAATCTTGCGCGCGAACATCCGCGTTGCCTGCAGGCGGGCGCGGGCGGTCCCCTCGTCGCCCAGGCTGCGGTAGACGAACGCAGTCAGCGGCGACACGGTCAGATCGCCCACCGACTCCCTCGCGCGTCCCGTTTCCAGCACGGCGAGAAGCTGTGAGTCGACGCGCGCCGAAGCAGGCGCCGGTGGCAGGAACTGCTCGACCCGGTCGGGCCTGCCGCCCGTCTCGTGGATATCTCCGAGAAGCATGGACACCGGGCAGTCCCCGCCTGTCACCGTCGCGAGTGCCTCGATGATCGCGATGGTGGCGACTTTCGATCCGAGGTAGCGGCCGGCGAACTCGAGGTTGCGGCGCGCTGCCGCGCGCAGATCGGCGAACTCCGTCGCCGCGGGCGTGCCCCGGTAGCGGTGAAAGATGTGGTCCGGATCGAGCGTGGCGAGGAATGCTTCCATGCGCGTGAGCGCTTCGCGGTATTCCCGGATCGAATAGACACCCACGGCTGCCAGCGGAGCATTGGATTCCTCGATGAGTTGCCAGGTGGTCGCGAGGAAGATGCCAGGATCGGGCTCCGCGAAGGTGATGACGTCACGGTTGCCGAGCACCACGGCATCATTCAGGATGGCGTCGATCTCGTCTTCCCGCAGCGCAATGTCCAGCATCCGGCCCAGCGCGCGCACGCGACCGGCGAGCACTTCCGACGGTTCGTTGCCATCGCGATCCACGCCGCGAAACGGCACGGTCGCCTCGATGCAGGCCGCGACTGCGATCACACCGGACAGCGGCAGGTAGGGTTGCAATTCGCGAGCCGCCACCACGGCGCTCAGGAACTCGTTGAGCCCGCCGTACAGCGGCAGCGTCTGTCCGGCCTCAAAACCGAACAGGGTCGCACACGCGAGCAGACCGGCGTCGCCGACCTCGATCGGCTTCAGCACCACGGTCTGCTTGCCCGACCTCGTCACCCGCTTCAGAAGTCCGTGCGCGCGCCGCGGGAAACCTCCGTCGAGTTGGAAATAGACGAGATCGTGAAACAGCGTCGCGAGCACCTGGCGCGGGTTCATCCCTTCGCACATCGCGAACACGTGGGCCGAGGTGTGGTACACGCGCCGACCCTGGTCCATCGAGTCGTGGATGAGCATGGCGAGTCTCTCGATGTCCTCGTCCGGCACGTCGGCCGACAGCTCCCGGAACGCTTCGGCGAACAGGCGAATGAAGTGGTTGATCGTCGCGATGGCCATGACCGGAATCTCGTGCCGCCCGGCGCGAGAGGGCACGCCCTGCGTGTCGCACGGCCCGCGATGCCCGCCCACCCACGTCTTGCGCGAGTATCGCTCCGATTGCGGGCTCCGTCCATCGCGTGAATCCCGGGCGTTCGTCACAGGAGCTGCGTGCGGCATACCGTGGCGGTTGCAGCGGGCTGCACATGGGACGAATCGGCGCCTACGGGAAGGCTCCGCACGCGGTGGTGTGGGAGTCGGCGGTCGGGCGCCTGATCGGCGATCGATATCTGGAGCGGAGGTGACGAGGAGTTCAGCGCGGCGCGAACGGCATCGGCGGCAGGTCGATCTCGAAGCCGAACACTTCGACGAGCAGGAACACGACGACGAGCAGCGCGAAGCTCATGACGAGCAGGCTGGCGACCGCCACCCCCGACATCACGAAGATCGTCGCCGCGCCGGCAACCGAGACGAGCGGCGACAGGTAGGACCAGCGGTTCCAGGGATACACGGGCGCGAACAGCGTCGAGAAGCTGGGACCGCCGTCATCGGGACCGCTCCAGCGCCCTTGCTCGCCCGGACCTGTCCCGAGCCCGAAAGGGAACCCGGATGCTTCGTACTGCTGGGATCCCGCCATTGCGGAGCGCGCCTCAGTGCTGGCCGGTGGGTGCTACGGCAGCGGGCGCCGCAGACGGCATCGCCGCCTGCACGGCCGGCGTCGGGCAGTGCGAGTCGGATGCGGAAGCGCCCTCAGCGTCTTCCGGGTCGTCCGCAGCGTTGCTGTCGCCCGAGGACTTGGCGTCGTCGAATGCCGCATCCTCGGTGCGCCACGGGCGCGAGCCGATGGTGATCACCAGCGTGCCGTTGTCGTCGCGCGGTCCTCCGAGCAGGACCACCGATCCGAGCTCGAGCTTGACGTACGTGTTGACGACCGGGTGGTTGTCTTCGTTGAGCAGGATGTGCAGGCGAAGATGGTCAGGCGTGTGCTCGCGCGTCGTGATGTGCAGGTAGCGGCCGTTGGGCAGGTCCATGCCGCACTGGCCGCCGTTGCCGTGCAGCACGCGCGTATCGCTTCGCACGAGGGTGTAGCTCTTGAACCGAAGCTGTTTCAGCTCGCCGCGAAGGCTGGCCAGGCGCGAGTCGAAGGTACGTCCGGAGTTGGACGCGAGAACGGTGGCGATCTGGATCGTCGTGCGGTTTTCCGCCAGCGCCGAGGTCGACAGCAGGGACGCCAGCGAAACCGCGGCCAGAACGAACCTGGAGGGTTTGAT
This sequence comes from Candidatus Binatia bacterium, assembly GCA_036493895.1. Lineage (NCBI taxonomy): Bacteria > Candidatus Binatota > Binatia (SeqCode) > Binatia bacterium. The sequence goes on from DASXOZ010000070.1 coordinate 315,631, forward strand.
CATCGCTCTAGGCCGGCCAGGCGGATCGGTGTGCCTTGCTCGCGAGCTTCGACCCAGATCACGCGAGCGTTCGTGCGCGGCTGCACCCACGTGGAAACCTGGCGGCCCGGAGCCGCTTCGAGGTCGTCGACGTGCGCCGACTGCGGATGCGCCAGCGGAGGTGGAATGTAAGCGACAGGGGCGACGATGTTGCGCAAGGCCGCGCGCGAAGCGCGATAGAACGACGTCGAGTTGTGCGCCGAAGCGGTCCTCACCGTTGCCGGCGCACTGGCGATCCATCCGGTAGTGCCGGTAGTGCCCGTAGTGCCGGCAGTGCCGGTACCGCGCAACGATTTCGGCATCGGCACGAACAGCATCACGACGGCTGCGGCCGCCATGGCCGAGACTCCGGCAACCGAGGCCAGCCGCACGATGGCCGACAGCCCGCGACGCGGACGCGAACGACGGCGATCTGCCGCATCATGCGCGGCGCCACGGCGCGCGCCCTCGCGTTCGAACGACGCATCGCGATCGGCAACGTGGCGGTGTGGAGCGGCGGCGGCGGGCGGCATGCCGAGAGCGGCGTGAACGTCGGCGGCGAGCCCGGAAACGTCCACGGCCGTGACGAGATCCGACACGGCCGTGGAAAGAAGGATTCTGGTCTGCTGCCAGCGAGTGACCTCGCGATCACAGGCTCGACAATTGAAGATGTGGCGCGATGCCGCCAGGGCCTGGTCGCCGGAGAGGAGGTCGTCGACGTAGCGGTCGAAGAGCTGCTCGAAGTCCGTGCAGGACAGATCCGGGATGTTGCCTGCAGGCGCCACGATCAGAGCATCTCCTGAAGGCGGGATTGAAGCTTCTTGCGTGCGTAATGCAAGCGACTCATTACCGTTCCGAGTGAGCACTCGAGAACTTCGCTGATTTCTTCGTAGGAGAGCCCGTCGATTTCGCGCAGGAGTATGACCGCGCGATGATCGGGCGTCAAACTTTCAATCGCCTCGAAGATCTTCCTGCCGAGTTCCCGGCTGCGCACGCTCTTGAAAGGATCGATGCCGAGGGTGGCGGAGCCGTCTCCGACGGCGTCTTCCTTGACGGCGACGCTGTCGTCGAATTCTACCAGCGGCCTTTTGCCGCCTCGTCTCTGGTGGTCGATCGCCAGGTTCATCGCGATTCGGTAAATCCAGGTGTAGAACGACGACTCACCCTTGAAGCCGTCGAGGTTGCGAAACGCCCTGACGAAAGTTTCCTGGAGGATCTCGCGGGCGTCCTCCGGATTGCGGACCATGCCGACGATGACCGACAGCAGGCGGCGCTCGTAGCGCTCGAGGAGTTTCTGGACGGCGTCTCGGTCCCCGGCTTGGGCCCGGGTGACGAGTTCGCCATCGGCAGGATCCACCCGTTTGTCTCCATAGTCCTGGGCCATAGACGCTACAGGTAGTCCCTTATTCGCCCTGCGCAGCGTCCGATCCGTCCCGAATTGAACGATTTTTTGGCGTTCAGTGAGCCTCGGCCCAGCTACCCCCGGACCCCACGTCCACGACGATGGGTACGAGCAGGCTGGCCGCCCCTTCCATGACTCGCACGACGAGCCGAGAGACCTGCTCCACCTCGTCCGCGGGCGCTTCGAGTAACAACTCGTCGTGAATCTGTAAAACCAGCCGCGAGCGCATCCCCGCCGCGGCCAGCGCAGTGTCCAGGTCCACCATGGCCTTCTTGATGATATCGGCCGCACTTCCCTGGATCGGCGTGTTCGTCGCCACGCGCTCGGCCTGCTGGCGCCGACCGCCGTGGTCGCTCGTGATGTCGGCCAGATATCGGCGCCGGCCCATCAGCGTCGAGACGTAACCCTTGTCACGCGCATGCTCGAGCATGCTCGCATAGAATCTTTGCACTTTCGGGTATCTCTCAAAGTAGCGCTTTATATATTCCTCGGCCCTCGGCCTCTCGATTCCGAGCTCCCGGGACAGGCGCTGGGCACCCATCCCGTAGACGATCCCATAATTGACGATTTTCGCATCGCGGCGCATCTGCCGCAGGCGTTCCGGCGAGACGGTTTTCGGGTCGAAGGAGAAGACGTCGGCCGCCGTAGTCGTGTGGATGTCCTGGCCGCCGCGGAAAGCTTCGATCAGGTTCTCGTCCGCGGAAAGATGTGCCAGCACCCTCAGCTCGATCTGGTTGTAGTCGGCCGACACCAGGGCAAAGCCGGGAGGCGCGACGAACGCGGCCCGTATCTTTGCGCCTTCCTCGGTCCGGATCGGGATGTTCTGAAGGTTCGGGTCCTTCGACGAAAGACGGCCGGTAGCCGCCACCGTCTGGTTGAGCCTGGTATGGATCCGGCCGTTTTCGTCGGCCAGGCGTGGCAGGGTATCGACGTACGTCGATTTGAGCTTGGCCGCCAGGCGGTACTCCAGCACCAGCGCCGGCAGCGGATGCAGGTCGGCCAGCGATTCGAGCGCATCGCTGTCGGTCGACACGCCGGTCTTGGTCTTCTTGATCCCCTTGGACGGCAACGAAAGGCGGGTAAACAGCACGTCGCGCAGCTGGATCGGCGACAGGATGTTGAACGGCCCGCCGGCCGCCTCGTACACCTTCTCGACGAGCGCGGTCATCTTCTTCTCGAGCACCTCGGACATGGCCTGGAACGCGTCACGGTCGAGCAGGACGCCGTGGGCCTCCATCTCGCCGAGGATCGACAGCAGCGGGTGCTCGAGCCCCCGATAGAGCTGGTTGAGCTCACGACCTTCAAGTTGTGCTTGAAGTGTTTCCGCGAGCCTTGCGACCTGGTCGAATCCGGCTTCGCCGGCCATCTCGGCCTCGGGCTCCTCGCAGAGGAAGCGCCGGCAGGCGTCCTCCCGCGAATGGTCGCCGGCTTCGGGATCGCAAAGATACGAGGCCAGGCCGAGGTCCAGGCCGACCAGCCCCGGCGCCGCGTGGAATTCGCGCACCAGGCCCTTGAGATCGAAGCCGACGAGCGAAACCGCCTGCACGCGAAGCGAGGCGAGCACGGCGCGGATCTCGTCGTGGCTATCGCTGGAGGCAATCTGGCTGCCGTCGGACAGGGCCAGCATCCAAAGTCCCCCAGCTTCTTCCCGAGACGAGACCAGCAGGCGCTCGCCGTTGAGGCGCGCGGCGGCCTGCACGAACGGCTCTGCGGGCGCCGATTCGGGCGCGGATTCGAAGCCGGCCATCGAAAGCTGGGGTTCGGCCGGCGGCGCGGGCCTGGCCTTCCTGCCGGTTGTCCGGGCGGCCTTGGCAGCCACCTGCTCGTCGGCCGTAAGAGCCGGCGCCAGGCCGGTGTCGCCGGCCAGGGCTCGCATGCGCGGCACCAGGCGGTGCATCTCGAGCTCTTCGGCCAGCGCCGTAAGCTCGCCGGTGGCAAGGTGGCCGAGGTGAAGCTGCTCGGCCGTGACCTCGACGGGCACGTCGCGGCAGACTTCGGCCAGGCGGCGGCAAAGGCGGGCCATGTCGGCCCCTTCTTCGATCTTCTTGCGTACCGAGGCCGCGCCGCGGATCGGCAGGCTGTCGATCTCGGCGCTGCGAGAGAGCATCTCCTCGATGCTGCCGAAGTGGGCGATGAGCTGGGCGGCGGTTTTGGGCCCGACGCCGCGAACGCCGGGAATGTTGTCGGAGCTGTCTCCCATGAGGCCGAGCACGTCGGGCACAGCCTCCGGCCCCACTCCGAACTTTTCGTGAACCTCGCCGCGATGGACGACCAGGTCGCGCATGGGGTCGTACAGCGAGGTGTGGTCGGTCACGCACTGCATGAGGTCTTTGTCGCCGGTCACGATGACGACGTCGAAGCCGTCGGCTTCGAAACGCGAGGCCAGCGTGGCCAGGATGTCGTCGGCCTCGTAGCCGCCAAAGTCCACGCAGGGGATCTCGAGCGCAGCGACGAGGCGGCGGACGTAGGGGAACTGGACCTTGAGAGCCTCGTCCGGCTCCAGGCGATTGGCCTTGTACGCGGGGAAAAGGTCGCGGCGGAACGTCGCGCGGGCCGTATCGAAGCAGCAGCCCATCAGCACCGGTCTCTTGTCGCGGATCAGCTTCTCGAGCATCGTCGAGACGCCGTGGACCGCGCCCGTGGCCAGGCCCTTCGACGTCGTCAGCGGCGGCAGCGCGTGGTAGGCCCGGAAAATGAAAAAGCTCGTATCGAGCAAGTAAACGGTCCCGCAGGCCACGCGCCCCTGTCAGCCTTCCCCCGTCCCGTTGCAAGCCAGCGGTGTGACCGGCGGCGCCCGGCGCTTGCGATCCAGGGCGGTACGCGCCGGACTACGAAGCACGATCGTCACCCGCCGGTGAAAATTCCTGCCGAAGCAGCGAATAAACGGTTTTGACACCCGTCATGGGGCTGAATAGAACCGGAGCATCGCGTGCGCCCTGCCGGCGGCATCGACCCCGGGAAAACGGACTTTCGAAGACCGGCGCAGCGATCACCCACAGCCCAAAACCGAGCGGGAATGATTGAAGTCAAGCACCTGACGAAGACCTACGGGTCCATCACAGCTGTCGACGACGTCTCCTTCAGCGTTGCGACCGGAGAAGCCGCCGGCTTCCTCGGTCCCAACGGCGCAGGCAAGACGACGACGATGCGCATCCTCACGGGCTTCATGCCCGCCACTTCGGGCACCGTCACCGTCGACGGCTTCGATGTCTTCAAGGACTCCTTCGAAGTTCGAAAACGCATCGGCTACCTGCCCGAGACTCCGCCGCTCTACCTGGAGATGACCGTGCGCAGCTACCTGCGCCACGTCGGCAAGCTCAAGGCGATCCCGGGATCGAAGGTTTCGGCCGCCGCCGACCAGGTCATCGAGGAGTGCGGCCTGGAAATCGTCGCCGGGCGCCTCTGCGGGCATCTGTCGAAAGGATTCCGGCAACGAGTCGGCCTTGCCCAGGCGCTGATCCACCGCCCCGCGGTGCTCGTGCTCGACGAGCCTACCGTCGGCCTCGACCCTGCCCAGATCATCGAGATCCGGGCACTGATCCGCGGCCTGTCCGCCGAGCGCACCGTGATCCTGTCGACGCACATCCTCCCGGAGGTCCAGCAGATCTGCCAGAAAGTCGTGCTGATCAACGGCGGCCGCATCGCGCTCGAGTCGAACATGGCCGAGCTCGTGCGCGAGCGCAGCCTGGAGGAAGAATACCTGAGGCACGTCACCGGCGATGCGGCCATGGCCGAGCAGGCCGCCGCCCTCGGAGGCACCCATGCGTAACGTGCTGGCGATCGCGTGGCGCGACATCCGCGCCGTCTTCGTCTCCCCGATCGCGTACGTGGTGCTGACCGGGTTCACGCTGCTGTCGGGCTGGTTCTTCTTCAACATGCTCGGGCAGTTCAACCGCCTGGCCAGCCAGTACGCGAGCCTCCAGGGCATGGACACGACCTGGCTCAACCTGAACGACGCGGTGATCGCGCCGCTGCTGCACAACCTTCTGTTCGTGCTGCTGATCGTGATCCCGATGATCACGATGCGCAGCTTTTCGGAAGAGAAGAGCCAGTCCACCTTCGAGCTGCTGTTCACTTCGCCGGTGCGCATCAGCGAGATGGTGCTCGGCAAGTACCTGGCCGGCGCGTTCCTCGTCACGCTGATGGTCGCCCTGTCGTTCCTGTTTCCCGCGATGCTGTTCTGGTTCGGCAACCCCGAGCTCGGCATGACGCTCGCCGGCATGCTCGCGCTTTACCTTACGGCGCTGTCGTTCGTCGCCGTCGGCAACTTCACCTCCGCCCTTACGTCCAACCAGATCATCGCGACGATCAGCGCCCTTGTGATCCTGCTGCTGCTGTTCGTCATCAACTGGCCGGCCGAAGGCGCCGGCGTGAAGGTGGCCGGCGTGCTCGGCTACCTGTCCGTGTCGGAGCACTTCGGCAAGATGGCCAAGGGCGTGATCGAGACGAGCGACCTCGTCTACTTCGTCAGCCTCACCACGGTATTCCTGTTCCTGACCCACCGCGCGGTGGAGTCGAGCCGCTGGAAGTAGACATGGGCAAGCGCGCTCCGATCCTCGGCATTGCCGGTCTCGTTTTTCTCGTCTTCGGGCTGCTCGAGCACGCGCTGACCTACAACCCGATCATCGGGTTCTGGGACTTCGGCTGGTTCTCGCTGGTCCACATCGGCGCAGGCCTGGTCTGCATCGCGTGGTTCCTCACGTCCGGCAGCGGCTCGCTTACCGAATTCCTGCGCCGCCGCTCGACCCGCTACGGCACCAACGCCCTTGTCTACTCGGCGATCTTCGTCGCGATCATCGTGATGCTGAACCTGCTGGGCGCGCGCTACAACAAGCGCTTCGACATGTCCCAGGCAGGCGTCAACAGCCTGACGGATGCTTCGCGCCAGGTGCTCGACAAGCTCGACGGCGACGTCGAAGTGCTCGCGTTCGTCGGCCCCCAGGAAAAGCCGTTCGTCGAGGAAGTCTCGTCGATCTACAGCTCGTACACGAGCAAGGTGAAGTGGCAGATCATCGATCCCCAGGTCAGCCCCGAGATCGCGCAACGCGAGCTGATCCAGTCGGTGCCGACGCTGAAGGTGAAGAAGGCAGACCGCTCGGCCACCACCGACAAGATCGAGGAAGAGTCGATCACCAACGCGATCCACAAGGTCGCGACGAGCTCGCAGAAGAAGATCTACTTCCTCACGGGCCACGGCGAGCCGGGCATCGACAAGAAAGACACGCCCGGAGGGATGGGGCTCTTCGCCGATACTCTGCGCAACCAGAACTACGAGGTCGACAGCATCGATGCAACGAGCGCCGAGATCCCCGACGACTGCGCCGTCCTCATCGTCGCAACCGGCGACCGCGACCATTTCCCGGCCGAGCTCGACAAGGTCAAGGGCTACATGAAGAAGGGCGGCAACGTCCTTGCCCTTCTCGAACCGCGCAAGGACGACCCCCTGGTCAATTTCGTGCGCGACTTCGGCGTGCGCGTCGGCGACGACGTGATCCTCGACCAGACCGTGCGCCTGTTCGAAGGCGCCACCATCGGCAGCGACGTGATCGTCTCCCAGTACGGCGACCATCCGTCCGTCAAGCCTCTTACCGAGCGCAGCCTGTTCTCGCTGGTACGTTCGGTGTCGCCGCCGGTCGACGAGAACGCCAAGGCTCCGGCCAAGTTCAAGCCGCTGGCGTTCACGTCGCAGACGAGCTGGGCCGAGACCGACGTCGACCGCGTCTTCGAGAAGGGAGAAGCGGCGCTCGACGACAACGACATCAAGGGACCGGTGCCGATCGGCGCCGCCGGCGAAGCGTCGGTCACCGGCATCGGCGGCCAGCCGGGCAAGAATTTCAAGCTCGCCATTTTCGGTGACACCAGCTTCCTGACGAACCAGTATCTTCGCCAGCTCTACAACGATGCCGTCGGCCAGAGCGTCGTCGGCTGGCTCGCCGGACAGGAAGAGCTGATCTCGATCGCGCCTCGCGTCGTTCGTGCCTCGCGCGCGTTCCTCGGCGAGACCGAAGCACGCACCGTGTTCTACCTTTCGGTGCTGGTGCTGCCCGAGTTGATCCTGCTGGCCGGCATCGTCGTCTGGTGGAGGCGCTCTTCGCTGTGAGCTTCGTCCGCACCCTGGTCCTGCTCGTCGTCGCGTCAGCGATGGGAGCCTGGCTCTACTTTTACGAAGAACCGAAAGCCGAGCAGGAGGCCAGGGCGAACATCCTGCTCGATTTCGAGCCCGCGACGATCGACAAGCTGAGGCTCGCCTACCCCGACAATACCGAGATCGTCGCACAGAAAGACGGCGACAACTGGAAGCTGACTGCGCCGGTCGCATACCCGGCCGACAAGAGCGTCGTCGAGAACTTCCTCAATACGATCAAGGAAACCAAGATCGAACGCCGTCTTGCCAAGACGGAGGCCGGTCCGCTGGCGACGTACGGCCTCGATGGCGAGCGCGGATCCCAGGCGCGCGTCGAACTGACCGACCACGCCGGCAAGGCGCTTGCGGCGATCGTGCTCGGCGGCACCACGCCGGTCGGCTACCAGGCCTTCGCGCGCAAGGAAGGCAATGACGACGTCCTGGTCATTCCGCTGCTGCTGCAGTCGAGTGCGAAGAAGACCCCATTCGATCTTCGCTCCAAGGTGCTGTTCGAAAGCGTCGACGACGCCGCGACCGATCACGTGACGATCGCGCGGCCGGCCAACACGATCGACCTGGTGCGCGTCGACGACGCGCACTGGAAGATGAATTCCCCGATCCAGGACGCTGCCGATACCGAGACGGTCCGCTCGATGATCGACTCGATCGCGACCATCGACACGATCGCATTCTTCGACGGCCCGCAGGCCGATCGCAAGGCGTTCGGCCTCGACGAGACGGCCACGCATTTCACCGCGACGATGAAGGACGGCAAGACCGTGGAGTTCCTCGTCGGAAAGACCGCCGCCGATCCGCCTGCCGGCAACTACCTCGAGCGCAGCAGCGACCACCAGGTCGTCAAGGTGCCGGACTGGACCGCCAAGAAGTTCTCTCCCGAGGTCAACGAAGTACGCGACAAGCGCCTGGTCACCTGCAAGGTCGACGAGATCCGCAGCATGACCTGGGGCAGCGGCGCCGAGCAATTCACGATCTCGCGCGACGGCGCCGGCAAGCCGTGGAAGATCGCTCCGGAGCTTCCCGACCAGGTTCTCAACCAGAGGATCGTCGACAACGCGCTGAACGAGATCGTCATGGCGCGCGCCGACGAAGTGTTCGACGACGCGAAGAGCGACGAAGACTTGAAGAAGTGGGGCCTCGATGCGCCGATCGCGCGCTTCGAGGCCAGCGCAGACAAGGGCTCCTGCGGCGCGCTCATCGCGGCCGAAGACAAGGGCCCGCAGCAGTCCGAAGGCGGACGCGACTACATCGTCAAGGAAGCGTCGCGCACCGCCGTGATGCGCGCGAACGATCACGAATACTCGCGCCTGTCGATGAAGCGCGCAGTCTTCGTCGAGCCGGCCCCGAAAGCCGCGGGATCGCCGCCGGCGGCGGGCGCACCGGCCCCGGCGCGCACTCCTGCACCCGCGGCTGCTCCAGCCGCACCCTGACCGGGAAATCCGGCTGTGCTATCGTCGCGCATCGTGGCGACGACGCGGTACTTCGCGTACGGATCCAACATGGACTCCTCGACGCTGTGCGGGCGTCGCGGCATCCACTACCTCCGTGCAACTGCCGGCGTGGTGCGCGGCTGGCGTCTTGCTCTCGACAAACCGTCGCTCCTCGGCCTGCCCGAATCGATGGCGACCATCGTCGCCGACGAGGCGGCCGAAGTCTGGGGCGTGCTCTACGAAATTGCCGCGGCCGATCTCGAACATCTCGAGCTGACCGAGGGAGTGCTCCTCGGCCACTATCAAAACATCCAGGTGCTCGTCGATCCGCGTCCGTCGGGCAACGGCATCTCCTCGCCCCCCGTCGACGCGATGACGCTGGCCAGCGACCATCGCGATCCCTCTCTTCGCCCGTCCAGGCGATACATGGGGCTGCTGCTGGCAGGCGCACTCGAGCACGGCCTTCCATCGCAATGGGTCGAGCACCTGCGGTCGGTGGATGCGGTCGAGGAGTCACCGCAGTCGCTGGCCATGCGCGGCTTCATCGACAGCGTCCTGTCCCGCCAGCGCTGATTCGCACCGCTTTTCCTGCACCGGAGCAACTCATGAACGCGCCCGTACGCATCGTCGGAAGCTATCTTTCTCCTTACGTCCGCAAGGTGCTCGTGGTGCTCGGCTGCAAGGGCATCGCTTACGAGATCGATCCGATCGTACCGTTCTTCGGCGACGATCGATTCGCCGCGGCAAGCCCGCTGCGCCGCGTTCCCGTCTACATCGACGAGCGCGTCACGCTGTGCGACTCGTCGGTGATCTGCCAGTACCTCGAGGATGCCCACCCCACCCCGCCGCTGTATCCGGGCAACGTGGCAGAGCGGGCGCGGGCACGCTGGCTCGAGGAATTCGCCGACACGCGCATGGGCGACGTGTTCATCTGGCGCCTGTTCAACCAGGTGGCGATCGGTCCGGCAGTGTGGGGGCGACCCGTGGACAAGGAGCTGGTGCGAAAGACGATCGAAGAGGACATTCCGACGGTGCTCGACTACCTGGAGTCGCAGGCGCCGGCCGACGGGTACTTTTCGGGACTGGAGCCGTCCATTGCCGATATTTCCGTGGCCGCGTTTTTCCGCAATGCGGCGTTTGCGCGTTACGTGCCCGATGCCGGGCGCTGGCCGAGAGCCTGCGGCGTGGTTGCGCGGACTCTGGCGACGCACGCTTTCGCGGCGCTCGTGCCGTTCGAGGAGCTGTGCATCCGCACGCCGGTCGCGAAGCACCGCGAAGCGCTGGCGGCCATCGGTGCGCCGCTGACACGCGAGAGCTGGGGGACCGAAAAGCCGCGCGCCGGGCTGATGTCTATCTGACGGCCCGGCGCGGTTCCGGTTCTCCCGGGATGGCTCCGCAACCGTCGACGGCGGCGGATTCCTGCGCGAGCGTAATAAGGACAGCAATCACACAGAGACCTACCGACACCGGCCATGGAATTCATCTCGGTAACGCGGTCTGGTCTCAGTCTGCGAAGCAAATTCCCCAAGTCGTGCAGCCGTCCGGTGGACCGCCAACGCTTGTGCCGCATTCGGAGTTCAGGCGAAGATAACGTTTCAATCGCTGGTGTCTTTCCACTCCGTGCCCGTACTGTCGGCGGGGGGATCGCTGAACGCCGCGCTCCAGCAGGCCGTTGCGGATGAGTTGAGCAACTGAATCGTCGCTGGGCCGGGCGACTGTGTCAGGGGCAGGCCGGGGACTGTGAGCCCAGCGCCTTTGCCGGCGAGCTTCAGCGTCGACTTCCCGCTGACGCCGGCTTTGATCGACAGCTTGACGATGCCGTTGCTGCTGCCGAGCTTGTCGGAATATTGGTAGCCACTGCCGCTGAACTTCCAACAAGGCTTGCCGCTGCAGTCGCCACCGGCCGGAATGGCGTACTCGTCCAGCAGGTGATTGCCGCCGTCGTACAGACAAACCCTGTAGGCAGTGGCCGTCGTCGGATCGCCGAGGTCGGCAAACGATGTTGCGTCGCCCTTCTTCCACGACCAGCCGAGCGTGTTCTCGCTGCTCGTCGCAAGCGCCAGCGTGCTGCCCCCGGTCGGAGTCGCCTTGCAATCGTTGCGGGGGGACGCGGGGCAACTGCCACAAAACCGCGTGTGCTGGCACCCGGCCGCCGCGTCGCAAGAGTCGGTCGTGCACGGGTCGCCGTCGTCGCAGCTGAGCGGCGTATGGACACAGCCGGTGGACGGATTGCAGCTGTCATCTGAGCAGACATTGCGATCATCGCAGTTGATCGGCGTGCCGGTGCAGCCAGTGACCGTGTCGCAGTTCTGCGAGATGCACTGGTTACCGTGGGCGCAGTCGACCGGAGTGTCGGTGCAGGGCGGACTGCCGCCGGGACCGGTACATTTCGCGGTGGAACAGACACCCGCGCTATTGCAGATGTTCGTCGTCGCCGGGCACTGGCCGGTGATCTCGTTGCAGGAGCCTGGGAGGCACCGATCTCCGTGGCATTGGTCGGGGGTCGTATGCGTGCAGCCGTAGTCCGGATCGCACCCGTCGACGGTACACGGATCGCTGTCGGTACAATCGAGTGACGCACAATCGACGGCACGGGCAGAGGTAGAAACGGAGAGTGAGGCCAGCAGAAACAGCGTCGCTACGGACGCTGCCGTCCTTGCCCGGTGAACAGCCATAGATTCCTCCCGCGATCGGCAAGAGCGCGCGTCAACCCACTCTCGATCCCAAGACTGACAAATTCCAATAATCCGGAAGGGCATCGCCTGTCAATGATGTAGTCGCATTACACAAGGATTTCGCGCCGCCTCCGCCAGGAGAGCGGCGCGGCAAATCCGCGAAGCGGGAATCGGTCCTCAGGGGATTCGGCTCCCCAACTGGCCGCTCGCATCCCGCCGTTCGATTCACTTGCCGGCCCCATGGGAGATCGCGAGAGATCCTCGGGCATCCGCAGGCATCTGGGCCGAGCGCGCGGCGGGACGGTTGACGTTTGGCCCGGGCCCACTAAAAACCCGGGCACGTGTCCTCGCGGCGTCCCAGATCCATCGCTGTCCGCGCGCTCATCGCGGCGCTCGCGCTGTGGCTGCCGGCCGCTACCGGCCAGGGCGGCCGCGCCGTCGGTCTTGCGACCGCGACGCTCGCCGTCAGAGTTTCCGGCCACGCGCACCTGTCCTGCCACGGCGATTCGAAGGACTGCTGCTGCAAGAACCAGGTGACGCTGCGCTCCGGCCTTTGTGGCTGCCATGATGGCGCCACTGCCCCGGCGCTCACGGACGATGATCCGATGCTCGCGGCGGCGGTGTTCGCGCCTGAGCCGGCGGTCGCGGCTGCTCGCTGCGGCGATGCCGCGCCGGTTGTTTCCCTGTCGCCGGTCGTCGCTCCTCCCGATCGGCCTCCGCAAGCTCCTCCACCTTCCCCGTTCGCCTGATTTCGTGGAATTGCGCGGCTCCTGCACGCCTGTGCGGGAACGTCGCAGTGGAAGTCGCACGACGCACGCACTGCACCGCAGGCGCGTGTGTGCGTGCGCGGAGCTTTACTTTGATGTCGAATCCTCGTGGGCGCCGGCTTGCCGCCGCCGCCCTGCTCGCATTTGCGCTCGCGCCGTCGCGTGCCCGCGCCTGCGACCTCTGCTCGATTTACACCGGCTCGCTGATGCAGCAGGAAAAGACCGGCTTCGCGCTGGCCGTCGCCGAGCAGTACGGCGATTTTGCCAGCATCCGCCAGGACGGTCACAGCCGATCCAATCCTGCCAACGAGCGCATCGACAGCTCGATCACCCAGCTCGTCGTCGCCTACAGCTTCCTGTCGTGGCTCGGGATCCAGGCCGACGCTCCGCTCGTCTCGCGTGATTACCGCCGCATCGAGGACGGCACGCCGACCCACGGCAGTGTCGGCGGGCTCGGCGACATTTCGCTGCTTGCGCGCGTCTCTCCGTACAGCCACGCGTTCGGCGACACGCTGGTCCACATGGAGCTACTGGCCGGAATCAAGCTGCCGACAGGGGACACCCACCGCCTGTTCGAGGAGCTGTCCGAGCCGCCCGGCGGAAATCCGAGCACGGTGCACGGGCATGATCTCGCCCTGGGCACGGGGTCGGTGGACGGCCTGTTCGGCGCGAGCGCGCACGTGAGCTGGAAGCGGCTGTTCGGCGACGCCGCCCTGCAATATGCCGTGCGAAGCCGCGGAGACGCCGCGTACCAGTATGCAAACGACCTGACGTGGGAGGCGGCGCCGGGCCTGTACCTGCTGCTCGAGCACACGTACACGGCGGCGCTGCGCGTGGTCGCCAGCGGCGAGTACAAGAGCCGGGACCACCAGGGCGGCGAGCTTCAGGACGACACGGCGATCACGTCCGTCTACCTCGGTCCGGGCGTGCAGATGACGTGGAGCGATTCGCTGCACGTCGATCTCACCGTCGACGTCCCGGTTGTCGAAGACGTGACGGGAAGGCAGCTCGTGCCGAACTATCGGCTGAGGGGCGGCGTCGTGTGGCGGTTCTGAAAACGTCCGCCGCAGCTCGCCGATTTCCTACGCCGCGCCGGCCGGTTGCGCCAGCAGCCCGAGCATCCGATCCATCTGCTCGTCGGTGCCGATGCTGACACGCACGCCACGCTGCAACACCGGCGAGTCGAAGAAACGCACGAGAACTCCGCCTTCTCTCAGCAGATCGTAGACCGCGCGCCCGCCCCCACGACTCGCACAATCGACGAAAATGAAATTCGCCGACGAATCCTCGACGCCGAAGCCGAGCCGCCGAAGCGCCGCCGTCACGCGCGCGCGCGTCGCACGAATGCGCGCGACGTTGCTGTGCATCCACGCGATGTCCTCGAGCGCGGCAACGCCGGCCGCGACCGCCAGGCGAGAGACGTTGTAGGAATCCTTCACCTTGGCCAGCTCGGCGAGAAACTCTTCGTTGCCGAACAGCAGCCCGAGGCGCAGCCCTGCCAGGGAGAACGACTTCGAGAACGTTCGCGTGACGACGACGTTGGCATGCGCGGCGAGAAGCGGAATTGCCGTTGCGCCGCCGAAATCGATGTAGGTCTCATCGACGACGACGACTCCGCTCGCTTCGCGCGCGAAGGCCGCGATGGCGCCCGGCGAAACGCAGCGTCCGGTCGGAGAATTCGGCGTACAAAGGAACGTGATGCGGGCGCCGCTGCCCTTCAGCCCCGCCGGAATCGCCGCACTGCCGTCCGCCGCCACCTCGACCGGGATCGCCCCGACGAGCTCCGTCAGCGTGCGGTACAGCGAATAGGTCGGCACCGCGTACGCCACCTTGTCGCCGGGATCGGTGCACGCACGCAGCAGGATCGCGAGCAGCTCGTCCGAGCCGTTGCCGACCAGGATCTGCGACGGCCGGACCCCGTACACCTGCGCGGCCTTCTCGCGCAGCGGATCCGACATCGGCGACGGGTAAAGGTGCAGGCGATGCGCTTCGGCCTCGATCGTCTCGACGACCAGCGGCGAGCACGGGTACGGGTTCTCGTTGGTGTTGAGCTTGACCAGATGGCGGTCGGTCGGCTGCTCGCCGGGCGTGTACCCGGCAATCGCGCGAACGCGGGCGCTGGCGAGATCGGTTGCGCGTGACATCGTTCGAGTTCCCCCCACCAGCAGAAAAACCGGAAAAATCGCGACAGTTGCCGCTTACGCGCACCGGCCTCGGCGCGTCAGGGGTACCGGTCCCGCGTTCAGTGCGGCACGGAGCCGCCGACGGGCCCGCCTGCAGGGCCGCCCGGAGCGCCGGGCCCTCCGCCCTGCTCCGCATTGTCCTTGATGATGTGCTCCCCGAGCTTGTCCGTGCGCTTCTTGATGTCGTCGCGCAGCGGATCATCCTTCGCGAGCTTTTCCAGCGACTTCTTGTAGTACTCGATGGCCTGGCGCGACGCGCCCTGCGCTTCGCTGGTGCGGCCCATCCAGTACATGCCCTGGTCCTCGTGTCCGGATTTACCGAGAGAGCGGGCGTAGGCGAGCAGCACGTTGGCGCGGTAAGGCTCCAGCTCCACCGACTTCTTGAGCTTGATCGATGCGGCCGCGTAGTTGCCTTCCTGCGCATCGATCGATGCGAGATCGGCCAGCGTGTCCCAATCCTGCGGCGTTTTCTCGATGACCCGGTTCAGGCGCGTCCTGGCCTCGTCGAAGTGGCCGAGGTGGTATTCCGCGCGACCCAGTTCGCGGTCGACGTTGCGCCCGGAGGATTCGGCTTCCTTGAGATACTTCTCGGCGCTGTCGTATTCCTCACCGTGCGACATCAGGATGCCGATCAGCTCGAGGTACTCGGGGCGCTGCGCGGGCGTGGCCGCTTCCAGCTTGCGCTCGTACTCGGGCACGCACTGGTCTCGCGACTGCGAATAGGCGCGCGCGATGGCCTGGGCGCGTCGCAGCCGCCATGAAGCCGTGGCTTTGGAAGGATCCCATTCGTGGCGACCGAGGACGGCCTCGAGGTTGGTCAGTCGCTCGGTGCTCATCGGGTGCGTCAGCACGTACGGCGGAATCTTCGTCGGGTTGAGCGCCTCTTCGGCCCCGAGCTCGCGAAGCAGGCTCATCATCGCGGAGGGGTCGTAGCCGGCCTTGCGCGCGTACTCGATGCCGAGGTAGTCGGCCTCGCGCTCGAAATCGCGCTGGTAGCTGAGCTGCGCAGCCTGCCCCGCGGCGAGCGACCCGATCGCGAGCGCAGGATTGATGATGCCGAGCAGCAGCCCGAGCAGCGACGCATAATTGGCCGCGGCTCCTTTTTGCTGCTGGCGAACGAGGTGGTGGGCCGCCGCGTGCCCGATCTCGTGGCCGATGACGCCGGCCAGCGCATCTTCGCTGTCGACGCGGGAGATCAGCCCCGCGTTCGCGAAGAGCTTGCCGCCCGGCACCGAAAACGCGTTGATGTCGTCGTCCTGGACGACGAAGAACTCGTACTCGAACGGCTGCTGCCCGAGCGTCGCCACGAGCTTGCCGCCGAGCTCGCGCAGGAATCCAGCCAGCTCGTAATCGTGGATCAGCGGCATGTGCGCGATGGCCTCGCCGACGAACTCGTCCCCCATCTTCCGTTCTTCGGCGATCTGCGCGAAAGCCGGCGTCACGACGAACGACGGAAGCGCAACGAGTGCTGCCAGCAGGATCGCGAGCAGCCTCCGCATCAGAGTCTCGCTGCGACGTCCGCCGCGTAGTACGTGATGATGAGATCGGCGCCGGCGCGCCGGATCGACGTGAGCGTCTCGTCGACCACGCGGTTTTCGTCGATCCAGCCGGCGCGCGCCGCGGCCTTGATCATCGCGTACTCGCCGCTGACCTGGTAGGCGACGAGGGGACAGTCGAACGCCTCACGGGCACGGCGAAGGATGTCGAGATAAGGAAGAGCGGGCTTGACCATCACGAGGTCGGCGCCTTCGTCGAGATCGGCGGCGATCTCGCGCATCGCCTCGGCGCCGTTGCCCGGGTCCATCTGGTAGCCGCGACGGTCGCCGAACCGCGGAGCCGAGTCGGCCGCGTCGCGGAAGGGACCGTAGAAGCCCGAACAGTACTTGGCCGCGTACGACAGGATCGCAACGTCGGTGAGGCCCTCGTCGTCGAGGGCCATGCGGATGCGCCCCACCCTGCCGTCCATCATGTCCGACGGCGCGACGATGTCGGCGCCGGCGCGGGCGTGCGACAGCGCCTCGGCTGCCAGCAGCTCGAGCGTCTCGTCGTTGTCGACGGTGTCTCCCTCGAGCACCCCGCAGTGGCCGTGGTCGGTGTATTCGCACAGGCAGACGTCGGTGATCACGCACAGGCTCGGCACCGACTTCTTGATCGCGCGCACCAGTGTCTGCACCGGTCCGTCGTCGAGCGCGGAATCACAGCCGCGCGCGTCCTTCTTCTCGGGAAGGCCGAACAGCAGGACGGCCGGGATGCCGAGATCGGCCGCGCGAGCTGCGCTGGCGACGGCCTTGTCGACGGATTGCTGGAACACACCGGGCATCGAGCCGACTTCGCGCTCGACGCCGGATCCGGGAACGACGAACAGCGGAAGCACGAGGTCGTCGCGGGAAAGGCGCGTCTCGCGCACCATGCGACGGATCGTTTCGTTTCGCCGCAGGCGGCGAGGGCGGCTTTCCGGGAATGCCACCAAAGGATGCTAGGGTAGCCCCTGCCGATTTGCAAAAAATTCTTCGATCGCGGCGGCAAGAGCGTCGATGGTGTATTTCCCGGGCATCACGTCGACCGCGATACCGAGATCCTCGAGCGTGCGCGCAGTGACGGGACCGATCGCTGCGACTCGCCTTCCGTTCAACACTTGGCGAGCGCGGCCGCCGCACAGGGAATCGAAGCCGGTCACGGTGCTCGAGCTTGTGAACGTGGCCATGTCGAACTCGCCGAGCGCGGCAGGCGCGTCCGCCGGCGCTTCGGGAGTCGACGTTCGGTAGAGCGAGACGACATCGACGACAGCACCGCGCCTTTGAAGCACGTCCGGAAGCACTTCCCTGGCCGTCTCGGCGCGCGCGAGCACGATGCGCTGGCCGGAAACGTCTCCGAGGGCCTCGAGCAGCGCTTCGGCGACGTATTCGTCGGGCTGCACATCCACGTTGAGGCCCCTCGCCTCGATTGCCTCCCGCGTCGCCGGCCCGATGGCGGCCAGGCGAACTCCGGCCAGCTCGCGAAGGTCCCGCCTCTTTGCGAGGAACTGCCGGAAAAAAGACTCGACGCCGTTGACGCTGGTCAGCACCAGCCACCCGGCCGACGTCGCTTTGTCGAAATCACCGTCGGAGACGACCAGGTCGCGCATCTCGATCGTGGGAAATTCGATGATATCGGCGCCGCCGGCCTCCAGGCGCGAGGCGAGCGCCGCAGCCTGGTGCCTGGCCCTCGTCACGACGATGCGGCGTCCGAACAGAGGCAGCTTTTCGTACCACGAAAGTTCACTGGCCAGCGCCGCCACGTCGCCGACGACGAAGATGACCGGAGGCCGCACCAGCGCCTCCGCGTCCACCCCGATGCGGGCGAGCGTGCTCGTGACGGTCTTCTGGCGCGGCAAGGTCCCCCAGCGGATACCGGTGGCCGGCGTCTGCGGATCCATGCCCGCGTCGATGAGGCTGGTGGCGATCTCGCCGATCTTCGTCATCGCCATGAGGAAGACGAGCGTGCCGCCGGTTCGAGCCAGCGTGGCCCAGTCGATGTCATAGCCCGGGCGGGCCTCGCCCGAGCGGCCTGTGACAAAACTCACAATCGAAGAATGGTCGCGATGCGTCAGCGGAATGCCTGCATACGCCGGCACGGCCACGGCCGAGGTGACACCGGGGACCACCTCGAATCGCACGCCGGCACGGCGGCAGGCCTCGGCCTCCTCGCCCCCGCGACCGAAAATGAAAGGGTCCCCGCCTTTGAGGCGAACGACTTTCTTGCCGTCGCGCGCCCGCGCGACGAGCAGGCTCTCGATCTCCTGCTGGGAGACGCTGTCACGGCCGTGGCGCTTGCCGACGAGGATCTTCTCGGCACCGGGCGGCGCGTGCGCGAGCAGCCGGTCGCTGGCCAGCGCGTCGTAGAGAACGACGTCGGCGCGCGCGAGCACGTCGCGTCCCTTGAGCGTCAAAAGCCCGGGATCGCCGGGTCCCGCGCCGACCAGGTAAACAACGCCGGACGCGGCGCTGTCGTCGCCCTCCGTCACGACGCGACTCCCGCCGCGGCATCGGCGGCCGCAAGAATCGCCGCAGCGCCGCGGTCGAAGAACGACTGGCCGAGGGCCGTCCCGAGCGCATCGGCGACGACGAAATCGCTGGGGTCGCGGTCGAGCGCTGCGTCGGACTCGTCGCGCACGACGGAGGTCCCATCCGGCGAGATCAGCAGGCCGACGAGGCGCACCCGCCCTTCGGACACGTGCGAGAACGCCGCGAGAGGCAGATGGCAGCCACCGCCGAACACGCGTGCGAACGCGCGCTCGGCCGTCGCCGCCACCCGCGAGTCGTGGTGCTCCAGCGCCAGCAGCAGGTGGATCGTCGCGTCGTCGTCGGCGCGCGCGGTCACGGCAATCGTCCCCTGCCCCGGCGCCGGGACGAACTCGAAAGGATCGAGCACGACGCCGCGCACTCTGAAGCCGGGCCGCGTCGCGTCGATGCCGAGACGGCCGAGGCCCGCTGCCGCGAGAAACGTCGCGTCGCAGTCGCCGCTTTCGAGCTTGCGAATGCGCGTCTCGACGTTGCCGCGAAGAAGCCGGATCGATGCCGAAGGACAAACGGCGAGCACCTGCGCCTGGCGACGCAGGCTCGTCGTGCCGGCGACGGTCGTTGCCGGCAGCGAGGAGAGGTCGTGGCCGGCTGCGGTGACGAGCACGTCGCGCGGGTCGGCGCGCGCAAGCACCGTCGCGATCGTCGTGCCGTCGGCGAGGTCGGTCGGGACGTCTTTCATCGAATGCACGGCGCAGTCGATGCGGCCGTCCTGCAAGGCTTCGTCGAGCTCCTTGAGGAAAAGCCCCTTGCCTCCCGCCTCGCGAAGAGGCCGGTCGGTGATGCGGTCTCCGGTCGTCGTGATCTCGACGAGCTCGATCTCTGTGCCGGGCCGCAGCGCGACCAGCGCGTCCATCGTCTGCCGCGTCTGCGTAAGAGCCAGCGGGCTTCTGCGCGTGCCGACGCGCAGCTTCACGAATCGTCCCCGAGCCCGAACAGGCGGCGCACGGCCGCCAGCAGCCTCGATTCCTCGCCGGCGGATCCTTCGCCCTTGAGCACCTGGGTCGGATGGTGCAGCAGCTTGTTGACGATGGCGCGTGTCATGTGGTGGATGCGCTCGCGGTCCTCCTCGCTGACGCTCATGCGCGAGAGCGCCTTGTCGACTTCGCCGCGGCGGATGCTGTCGGCGTATTCGCGCAGCTCGACGATCGTCGGCACCACGTCGAGGCGCTCGAACCACTGCCAGAACTGGTCGACTTCGCTCTCGACGATGGCTTCGGCGCGCACCGCTTCGCGGCGCCTCTCGTCGACGTTGTCTTCGACCACGGCGGCAAGGTCGTCGATGTCGTAGAGGTAGGCCCCGTCGATGCCGGCGATCGACGATTCGAAGTTGCGCGGCACCGCAAGGTCGATGAAGAACATCGGTTTGCCGCGCCGCTCGCGCAGCGCCGCGCGCACGTCGTCGCCGCCGACGAGAACGCCTCCTCCCGAAGCACCGACGACGAGATCGGACAGCGGAAGATAACTGCGGAAGCGATCGAGCGGCACCGGCGTGGCCGAAAGCTCGCGCGCCAGGTCGACCGCCGATTCGAAGGTGCGGTTGACGACGATCACCTGGCCCACTCCTGCAGAGAGAAAGTGCCGTGCCGCGATCTCGCCGGTCTCGCCGGCACCGAGCAGCATCACCGTGCGCCCCGCCAGCGTCTCGAAAATGCCCGTCGCAAGATCGACCGCCGTCGAAGCGACCGATACCGACCTGGATGCGACGCCCGTCTCGGTGCGAACCCGCTTGGCCACCGAAAAACTCTTGTGGAAGACGCGAAACAGCACGGGGCCGGCTGCGTCGCAGGCCACCGACGAGTCGAACTGCTGTTTCATCTGGCCGAGGATCTGCGGCTCGCCCACGACCATCGAATCCAGGCTGGAGGCGACACGGAACACGTGGCGCACGGCATCGCGGCCCCTCAGCGTGAAGACGAGGTCCGAATCGTCGCGCCCAAGGCCGCCGGCCTTCTCCAGCACGCCGGCCAGGGCTCCCGCCCCGGCGCCTTCGGGATTGCAGCACGCGACCAGCTCGACACGGTTGCAGGTGCTGACGAGCACCGCCTCCTGCACGCCCTGCATCGTCGTGACGTCGCGCAGGAACGTCGCAGCGTCCGCGCCCGCCGCCGCCAGGCGTTCGCGCACCTCGACCGGCGCCGAATGATGGCTGACGCCGACGACGACCAGCTCGCGTCCGCTCGCGCTCACCCGGTCAGTCCCTGGTGATGTCCGCCGCCGATCTGCAGCAGGTTCACGAGCACGTACGAGGCGAGAAGAAACGTGAAGGCGGCAATCGTCCAGCCTGCCGCCTTGCGGCCGTGCAGCCCGCCGAGCAGCCGAAGTTGCAGCAGGCCGAGGTAGAGGAACCACGTCAGCACGACGAGAACTTCGCGCGGCTCCCACGACCAGAAGTGGCCGTTGGTCGACATCGAAAGGAAACCGCCGCTGACGATGCCGAGCGTGAGCAGCGGGAATCCCCACAGCAGGAACGCGAGGCTCAGGCGGTCCAGCGTCTGCACCGACGGCAGTCGGTGCACGATCGAGACGCCTCGTTTGGTGCGAAGAAGATGCTGCTGCAGCAGGAACGCCGCGCTCACCGCGAATGCCATCGCGAACACGGCATTGCCGAGAAGCGCGAGCGTGACGTGCACGGTCAGCCACGGCGTGCGAAGCGACGCGGGGACCGCGACGTCGTTGCCGCGCACGAGCACGTCGGCGATGGCTGCAAGAAACGCCAGCGGGCTGACGAAGACGCCGACGACGAGAAGGCTCGTGCGCGCCTGCACGCCGAGGTAGACGGCGGCGACCAGCCACGCGAAGAGCGAGAATCCGCCCGCGAACGTCGCCACCGGCAGCACGCCGGCGCGAGCGATCTCCATCCCGAGGTCGACCGTGTGCAGCGCGAACGCGGAGAACAGGATCAGAGTCGGCGTGCGGCTGCCGCCCGGTCCGCTGGCGCGCGAGAAGCTGCGCGCAAAAGCGATCGATGCTGCGAAGTAGCCGAGCGCGGCGCCGAGCAGCATCAACGTATGCATCGGCCCTCCGGATCGGCAGCGTCCGTGCGAGCGAGCACGGCGTCCAGAAGACTTCGCGCTTCGTCCTCGCGTCCCTCGCGAAGCAGCTCGAGCAGACCGCCACCGAGCGCGTCGTGCACCGCGGTGCGGCGCTGCACGCCGCCGCTCCCGTCCGGTGCCTGCTCGTCACGAAAGGCCGAAGCGAGCAGCTCGGCCGCGCGAGCGTACTCCTGGCCGATCACGCCCGCGGCCGCGTCACGGGCAGCAGCGGCAAGGGCCGGGCTCGACCCGCCGCTGGAGACCGCCAGGCAAAGGTCTCCGCGGCGAAGGATGGCTCCCACCTGGAAATCGGCGGGGCCGGGGAAAGGCGAATCCGTGACGGCTCCGGCATTCGGGCGACCTCCCGCACCGGCCACGCAGGCGAGCGCTCCAAAGCGCCGGGCCTCGGCAACGATCGCCAGGTTCGTCGGTGCGTCGGCGGTGCAGGCAAACACGAGGGTGCAACCTTGGCAGTCTTCGGGAACGAACGCGCGGACCGCTGTGCGGGCGCGGGCAGTGCCGGCCAGGCCGGCATGCGCCGCTGCGGCGGGATCGGGATCGACGACCAGCAGCTCGGCGCCGGCGTCGACGACGGCAACCGCGCGGGCGAGGCCTATCCTGCCGCCTCCGGCGACGAGCACGCGGCGTCCCCGCAGGTCGAGAAAGACGGGAAAGAACTGCACGGCGGCCCTGCCTCTATCATGCGGGGCTCCCGAAACCGAAGGGGGTTCGGCGGCTTAGAGCGGAACCTTCAGGGTCTTCCCGACCGGAACGTTGCTCGCGTTGTGCAGGTTGTTGATGCGCTTCAGCGTCTCGACCGAAGTGTTGTACTTCTGCGCAATCGACGACAGCGTCTGGCCCTTTTGCACACGGTGATTGCGGTAGGAGTTCTTCGGCGGCGCCTTGGCGATCACCTTGCGGCCGGAAGCCGAGGCCTTCGATGTGTCGTCCCTGGCAGGCCTGGACGCGACCGCGACAGCGCCGGCGGCCGGCACCTTGATCGTCTGGCCCGAACGCAGGCCGTCGCTGGCCATCTTCGGGTTGAGCCTCTTCAGCGTTTCCACCGACGTGTCGTTGGCGCGGGCCACCGACCACAGCGTCTCGCCCGGATGCACCTTGTAGGTGCGGCCGACCGTGGCCTGCGAGACGATGTCGCTGCCGCTGGCGCGCACCTTGATCGTCTGCCCGGCCTGCACCGAGGCGGCCTCGCTGATCCCGTTCATCTTTTTCAGCTCGTCGACGCTCGTGTGGTACATCGACGCGATCTGCGTCAGCGTCTGGCCGTGGCCGACCTTGTGCTCGGTCGTCAGCACGGGATTGTTGTCGTCTGCGGATCCCTGCTGCGACTGCTTCGCGACCACTGCCGGAGCTGCGGGATGCGAGGCGGCCGGCGCAGAAGAGTGCCGCGACGCTGCGGGAGCCGCAGTGTCCGGCGGGGGCGGCGCCTGGTTCGAGGCAACCTGCTCGTCCGCGTCCTGCTTCTGGTCCTGCTTCTGGATGACCGCGGCCGGCGCCGCGATGGCGGCCGTCCGCGCCGCGATGGTCGCGGCGGCGGCGGCCTTGCCCGCTTCCTGCGCGGCAATCAGCCCTGCCGTCGTCGTCATCGTCTTCGAGAACGGCGGATGCGCGATGTTCGCATCCGCGACGGCCTGCGTGACGCGGTCGGCGGGAACCCTGAGTGTCATGCCGACCTTGACGGTCTTCGCGTTGCGCAGGTTGTTCAAGTACAGCAGCGTCGTCTCGGTGGTGCCGTAGCGGCGCGCGATCATGCCGAGGCTCTCTCCCTTGACGACGTGGTGGGTGCGCTGGACCGGCGCGATATCGCGCTCGCCGTTTCCGCTACCGACGCGGGCAAGAAGTGCCGGGCCGCTGCGGTCGCTGTGGTCGATGTGCCCGAAGGCGACCTCGAACTCGTTCCTGCCCCCGGCAGGCAGGTTCAGGCGGTAGCCGCGCGGCACCTTGCTGCTGCCACGGACGCAGCCGTCCGACAGCGCCGGGTTGAGATCGGCCAGGCGGTCCACGTTGGTGCCGGCCGCGCGGGCCAGGTCGCGGATCGACGCGCTGGCGCCGAGGGCGGTGGAGTCGGGATTATAGGCCTGGGCAGTGATCGGACCGCACAGCTCCTCGGTGTGATGCAGTGCATCCACTGCAGCCAGGAACTCCGCGTAATAATTACGGGAAGCGAATCCGAAGGCCTTGCCCTTGTACTGCCGCGAGATGATCCCGAAGTGGGTAGTCCCCATGTCCTTGACGGCGCGTGCGACGCCGCCGGGACCGTGGTTGTACGACGTGATCGCCAGCGGCCAGGAGCCCAGCTCGTCGTACGTCTTGCGCAGCATCCGGGCGGCGGCTTCGGTCGAGCGCTCGGGGTCGCGCCGGTCGTCGTAGCTCGAGTTGATGTCGAGGAAGAGGCGCCCGGTGGACGGCATGAACTGCCAGATTCCGGACGCACCGGCCGAGCTGCGGGCCCCGATCTTGTAGCCGGATTCGACGAGCGGCAGGGCCAGCAGCTCCTCGGGGATGTCGTAGCTGGCCAGGATGCGCGCCATCATCGGGCGGTAGGCTTCGGCGCGGGTGGCCGCGTCGCAGAATTTGTCGGCAAGGCCGCGCTGGGAACGCACCTGCTCGGCCAGCGTCGTCGCGTAAGAGGGCTCCTGCCCGATCTTCGCGATGGTCTTCAGGATGCGGCGCTCTTCCTCGGTGCGTGCGTTGCCGCCGGCGATCTCCTGCAGCATCGCCGAGATTCGTTCGCCCTCGGCCTTGCGGCGCGCTGCAATCGCATCATCCTGCTGGCTTTCCGGCAGGCGCGCGACGATGTCGTCGATCGAGAGGACCGAATATACCAGTTCCAGGTGATCGACGTCGTGGAAGGCGATCTGCTTGCTGGTCCACTTGGTGAAGACGTCGCTCCAGAATGCGACGTTGGGTTCCAGCTCCTGGTAGCGTGGGAAATGCGTGTTGCCTGGCGCCGGCATCGCCAGCGCGCAGGCCGGGAAAGCCGCGGCCGCAGCTACAGCCATCGACACGGCGAATCGGGTCGCCCCCACCCCTGCAAATCTCCTCATCTTCCTCACCCTGCACCTCCAGGCCCGCGTGAAACTCAAAGGTAGCAAACAGGGGCCGTCGCCGCCATCGGCTACCCGCGGTTTTCCTGCCTTTGGCGGTGCGTACAGCGCTGCCGGCAATGCATGCTGCGCTGCTTGCCGCGTGCCCGGGACGGCGCGTGCCGACGCCGGCAGGCCCGGACCCCGCGCGGGAACGCTGGTTTTCGCCCTTTTTGCCCTCGCGGCGTGTGGACGCGGCGCGGCACCGGTGCCCGGGCGGCTGCGGATCGCGATCGAAGCCGCGCCCAATTCGCTCGATCCTCGCTATGCCTCCGATGCCAACGCGAGCCGCATCGCGTCGCTCGTGCACTGCGCGCTCGTGCGTACCGACGCACGCGGCGGCTGGGCACCGCAGCTGGCTTCGTCGTGGAGCCGTCCGGACGAGACGACCTGGCTCTTCACGCTGCGCGACGATGCGCGCTTCCACGATGGTGCACCGGTGACCGCCGATGATGTCGTCGCGACGTACCGCTCGGTGCTCGATCCTTCTTCGCTGTCGCCGAAGCGAGGCGCGCTCGCATCGCTGGACACGGTCGAGGCCGTCGCGCCGCGCGAAGTTCGCTTTCGCCTGCACGAGGCCGACGCCTCGTTTCTCGATGCCGCTGCGATCGGCGTCATCTCCGCGCAGGCCGCTGCGCGTCACGTCGACGCCGGCGCGGCCGCGCCCGATGGCTGCGGCCCTTACCGCGTCGCGAGCGAGGACGATCATTCGGTGATCCTCGAAGCGGCGGCGACGTCGCTGCAGCCGCCTGCATCGCTGTCGTCGATCGAGTTTCGCGTCGTGCCCGACACCGTGATGCGTACGCTCGAGCTTGCCGGCGGCGAGGTCGATTTCAGCGAGAATACGCTCGAGCCCGATGAGGTTCGCCACCTCCAGCGCGATGCAACCACACTTGCCGTTTCGGTCACCGACTACGACGCGTTCCAGTATCTCGGCATCAACCACCGTCATCCGGCGCTGGCCGACGTGCGCGTGCGCCGCGCGATCGCGCTGGCGATCGACCGCGACTCGATCGTCGCGAACCTTCTCGACGGCCAGGCCGCCCCGGCCACGGGAATGATTCCGCCGCATCGCGAAGATTACGAAGGCCGTGTCCGCCACTACCGCTACGACCCTGCACGGGCGCGGCGCCTTCTCGATCGCGCCGGTTTGGTCGATCCCGACGGAGACGGGCCGCTGCCTCGCCTTCGCCTGCGCTATGCGACCAGCACCGTCGAGCTGAGGCGACGCATCGCCGAGGTCATCGCCGCCGAGCTTGGCGACGTCGGCATCGAAGTCACGATCGAAAGCCACGAGTGGGGCACGTTTTTCGACGACATCTCCCGCGGAAATTTCGACCTCTACTCGCTGGCATGGGTCGGGATCCGCGATCCGGACCTCTACCGCCTCGCGCTCCATTCGGCGATGCTGCCGCCGGCCGGCAGCAACCGGGGGTTTTTCCGCAACGCGCGCATCGACGCGCTGACGGAGCGGGGGCGCAGCGAGAACGACCCGGCAACGCGGCGGCGCATCTACGCGCGCGTGCAGCGCACGGCCGCGCGCACCCTGCCGGTCATCCCGCTGTGGTGGCCGAAGAACGTCGTCGTGATGACGACGAGGCTGCACGGGTTCGTGCCCGACCCGACCGGAGAGCTCATCGGGCTGGCGCGTGCGCGGCTGGACTGAGCACGTCGTGCCCCGGCCGGCTGCCGCGTTGCGTCGGAGGGGAACGGGAAGTGCCGGGATCCGGCCGGGCACCCGGTAGAGGTCGCGTCAGGTAGCGCTGCTCGAGCTTGCCGCAACGACAGGTTGGCGCCGATCGGCGACGTTTGAAGTGCACGTGCATTCGGGCGTCTGATCTTCCTGTCTCCGCGCGGCTGGTTGCCTCCGGCGACCCCCCAGCGCCGGCCAGAAGAGATGCAGCAAGAGAGATGCACTAAGAGAGATGCACTAAGGAAAGATGCGGTATGATGCACCCCATGCGCGGTCCGAACGCAGTCGTCCTTGCGGCAATCCTCGCGGTCGCCGCGCTCGCCGGTTGCGGGGTCGCTGCTCCCGTTTCGTTCGAGCAGCCGATCGCAGCGCCGTTCATGACGTACCGGATCGGCGACGTGATGACAGCCGCCACGGGCTCACCGATGGTGCGCTGGACCGGCAACGTCGCATCGCTGCCGGCCTTCCAGATGATCCACCCCGTCCATGTGCAGGGCACGGACCGGCAGCCGCCGGGCGAAGGAAGCTACTGGCTCGCCCTCTACGGCTATCACGGGGACTGCGCAGGCGGCCGCTACGTCCTCGTCAACCCCGTGTTCTATGAGCAGCAGATCGGCATCGTCATTGACGAGCAGGGCAGCATCCCGTGCGCGGGCGCAGTACTGCAGGTATCCGGCGCCTACACCGGTCGGGTTTTCCAGGTACCGGATGCAGCAGGACAGCAGGTGTTCCGGCCTTCCGAGCCGGTGGTCATCGGGGGCGGCTACGGCGCGCGTCCGACGACGTGGGAGCTCGTCTACGGCGGGCGCTCGGGCGACACGATCAACGTCCAGTATCTCGAGTACGTGCCCGCTCCGTTCGGCGCTCCTCCGAGCCTGGTCCAGTCGCAGCCGCTGGTCTACGACATCAAGCAGAGCCGACACTTGGTGCATGGTGGCGTCGAGATCGAGATCCTCGATGCGAGCAATGCAAAGGTCACGTTCCGCGTGCTGCGCGACGAAGCATCGGGCGCCGCTTCCATGGAGCACGGAGCGCCACCGGCGCACGGATCCATGTCTGCACGGTAGTGCGTCGCCCCTTGCTACATTTTTTACAGCGCGCGGCCGCCTCGCTCGTGGTGATCGACGAGGTCGGCCAGGGACGTGGCGCCGAGCGCCTCGTGGCGGGAGTCGGCGACCCTGGCGAGCGCCGACAGTACTTCGGTCTTCAGGTGGGCACCGTTGACGGCAGTTCCATCGTGCGAATCCTCGCAGCGTGCGGCGGCGATCACGCGGTCGACCGCGATGCTGCCCGGCGACAGCGAAAGAAAGCACTGGCGCTGGTCTTCTCCTCCGGTGTGCACGAGTCCCGCTTCGTCCAGCATGCCGAACACTTCGGCAACGTTGCGGATCGGCATCGCGACCTGCTCGGCCAGGCCGGCCAGCGTCGGCGCGACGCGCTTTTCGAACGCGGCACCTGCCAGCTCGACAGCAAGCGCCAGCGCGAGTCCTTCGCGCGGGACACCGCATGCGAGATCGTTGCTGTATCGCCTTCCGACGACGCGCAGGTTCTGGTCGGCTGCGACGGTCTCTGCGCCCGCTAGAACGAGCACCCAACTCGTCCACATCCAGAAGACGAGGATCGGGATCTGCGCCAGCGCTCCGTAGATCGCGTTGTAGCCGCCGAGCCCGATCTGGAAATCGACGTAGAAGGTCTGCGCGACCTGCCACGTGAGGCCGGCAAGCACACCTCCGAGCACCGCCGAGCGCCACCCGACTCTCGAAACCGGAAGCAGAAGATAAAAGCCGATGAACGCGCCGCAGACCAGCACCGACCACGCCAGTGCGAAGGCGAGGCGGATCGGTGTCTCGAGGTCACCGAAACCGCCGAGCCAGGTAAGGACGGCCGAGCTGCGCACGGCGGCCTCGGAGCTGGCGACGACGGCCACGAGCACCGGCCCGAGGAACAGCATGATCATCGCATCGGCTGCTTTGCGGATGCCGCTTCGGCCGTGCGTGTTTCCCCACACGGCATCGAAGGCCGACTCGATCTGCGACAGCAGCGAAATGGCGCTGCCGACCGCGAACAGGGCGCCGACGAGCCCGAGCCCCGCAATGCTGATATTGTCGACGAGGGAGACGATGGTACTCACGGCCTCGGGCGAAAGGATGGTCGCGCGCTGCAGCAGCAACCCCTCGAGGCGCTGCCCCGTCCAGCCGAGCCCGCGCACGTACGCGAAGGATGCGGCCAAGGCCGGCACCAGCGCGAGCATCGTCGCAAGCGTCAGCGCGGAGGCGCGAAGCGAGCAGGAGTCGGAGTGGTAGCCTTCGCCCGCCATCCACAGCACGCGCAGCAGATGGACGGCGAGGCGGCGCCACGCAGGCGCGTCGGCGGGCAGATCGGTCCAGACCGCCGCAGCAACCGCATCGGCGCGCTTTTGCAGGAACGAGGGCACCAGAGTTCGTTTAAGCCGTCCGCCGCGCGGATTCGCAACCGCCGAGCGCACGAAACCGGCCCTGCCGGCAGGCCCCGCAGATGCGGCGCCTGATCCTCGGCCGCCTCGCGATCGTGGTCCCGACCCTGCTGGCCGCCGCGAGCCTGGTATTTGCACTTCTTCACCTGGTCCCGGGTGACCCGGTCGAGATGATGATCGGAGAGAACGCCCAGCCGGCAGCACGCAGCGAGCTTCGAAGCCGGCTCGGCCTCGATCTTCCCATTCCCGAGCAGTACGCGACGTGGATCACGAATGCCGCACGGGGGAACCTCGGGACCTCGATCCGCAGCGGGCGGCCCGTGGCGGCGATCGTCTGCGACAGGGTCGGCGCCACCGTCGCACTCGCGCTGGCGGCCTGCGCTGTCGCGATCATCGCCGGTGTCGCGCTCGGCTCGCTGGCCGCGACGATGTACGGAAGCAGGGTCGATCGTGCGGCGCTGCTCGCGAGCACGGCGCTGTGGGTGACGCCGTCGTTCTGGCTCGGGCCGATGCTGGTGCTCGTGCTGTCAGTCGCGCTTGGCCTGCTGCCCGTCGCCGGCAGCGGAGATGCCGCCCACCTCGTGCTGCCGGCGCTGACGCTCGGCGCCGCAATGAGCGGCGTGCTGGCGCGCATGACCCGAGCGTCGCTTCTCGAAGCGTTCTCCGACGACTTCGTTCGCACGGCGCGTGCGAAGGGTGCCTCGCCGCTTCGCGTACTGCTCGTACACGCGCTTCCCAACGCAGCCACTCCGCTCGTGTCGGTGATCGGCCTCCAGTTCGGCGCGGTGCTGGCGGGCTCCGTCGTCACCGAGACGATTTTTGCGTGGCCCGGGCTCGGGCGCCTCGTTGTCGAAGCGATCCAGGCGCGCGACTATCCCGTCGTCCAGGGCGCCGTGCTCGCGATCGCGACGGCGACGGTGCTGGTCAACCTCGCAACCGACATCGTCCACATCGTCGTCGACCCGCGCTCGCGCGACGCGGAGCAAGAATGAAATGATCGCAGCGGGTCGCGCGGCTTCGTGGCGGCGCGTGCGGCGCCTGTGCGTGGTGCTCGCCGCAGCAGCCGCCATCGCGATCATCGCCGGATGGGCGATGCCTCAGGCCGGCCGGCGCATCGTGCTGGCCGAGGGGCTGGCGCCGCCATCGCTGTCTCATCCTCTCGGGCAGGACAGGCTCGGGCGCGACGTGCTCGGTCGTTGTCTCGGCGGCGCCCGGGTGTCGCTGCTGGTGGCGACGGCGGCCGTCGCCGTTTCCGTTACGGTCGGCACGGCGGTGGGCGCCGCCGCAGGTTTGTCGGGCGGTACGGTCGATCTCGTGCTGATGCGGGCCGTCGACGTGCTTCTCGCGTTTCCGGGCCTGCTCGTGGCGATTGCGCTCGCCGCTGCGCTCGGGCCGGGGACGGCGAACGTCGTCGTCGCGCTGAGCGTGCTCGGATGGACGGGGTACGCGCGCCTGGTGCGCGCGGAAGTGCGACGCGTTCGACGGCGCGATCACGTCGAGGCGGCCGTCGCCCTTGGTGCCTCTCCGCTTCGCGTCGCGCTGCGCCACGTGTTGCCGCTCGTCGCGGCGCCGGTCCTCGTGCAGGCGACGTTCACCGCCGCCGCCGCTGTCGTCGCCGAAGCGAGCCTGTCGTTCCTCGGCATCGGCATCCAGCCGCCGTCGCCGTCATGGGGCTCGATGCTCGCCGAAGCCCGCAGCTTTCTCGTCGAGGCGCCGTGGCTCGTGATCGGGCCGGGCGTGGCGCTGACGTCGCTCGCGCTCGCCCTTCAGCTTCTCGGCGATGCGCTGCGCGACGCGCTCGACGTAAAGACGACGCTGCGCACTCTGCCGGGCTGAGACTCCCGGCGGTGGGAATGGGTGGCCCCTATGCCGCAATCGGCTAGAGGTCGGGCGCCAGATATCCGTAGGCGTCAACGAATTGGATCTGGCCAGCGCCCAGCCCTAGCGCGTAGCAGAGCGACTTTCCGGACTTGATGGCCACTCCTCCTTGGGGAAGATCGAACGTGAGGAGCCCCCATCCATAGACGCCCGTAGTCCCTTCCGCGACGCCGAAAACGATGGGCAAGGCGCCGACGCCTCCGATCTCCAGTAACGCCGACCCCGACACGCCGGAAGCTTGAGCGTTGGCGTTGAATTACGCCACCACCTTCGTCACGACGAATACGTGCTTGAAAGGAATCGAAAAGGGAACGGCACTGCCATCGCTCGTGATTCAAGGTATGTCAACAAAGGAGAACTGGGATTCGACGTTGCCGGACGGTCAGGACTGGCACCGCGGGCAATAAAAGCTCGACCGTTGCCCTACGACGATCGCCTTGATCGCCGCCCCGCAGCGCGTGCAGGGCTGGCCCTTGCGGTCGTAGACGCAGTGGCGAAACTGGTAACCGCCGCGCCGGCCGATGCCGTCGAGGAAATCGGAGATGGTCGAGCCGCGATGCTCGATCGCGTCGGTGATCACTTCGCGCGTCGCTTCGACGATCCGCGTGCAATCGGCATCGGTCGTGCGTGTCATGCTCCGCCGCGGCCTGATGCCGGCGCGGAACAGGATTTCGTTGACGTAGATGTTGCCAAGTCCCGCCACCACGCGCTGGTCCATCAGCACGTCCTTGATCGTGCGCACCGTCGAGCGGCGGCGCGCCGAGAGATAGCCGGCATCGAAGGCCGCTTCGTCGAGCGGCTCGGGCCCCATCTCCGCAACGAGAGTGGAAAGGACCGGATCGTCGACGATGCAGAGGCCGAAGCGCCGCGGGTCGTGGAACACCAGCGTGCCGCCTTCGCGGAAACGCGCGAGCACGTGGTCGTGCAGGCCCGGCTGCGTCGCATTCTCGTCGAAGCGCAGGCGGCCGCTCATTCCCATGTGAAAGAACCACGCGCGGCCGTCGTCGAGCCCGAGCAGCAGGTACTTTCCGCGCCGCGACGTCGAGACGATTCGCCGTCCCGTCACCGCGCTTCGCAGCGCCTCGTCGAGCGGCAGTCGAAGGCGCGGCGTGCGCAGCTCGAGGTGTTCGACGCGGCGCCCGACGACGACGCCGTCCAGCGACCGGCGGATCGTCTCGACTTCGGGAAGCTCAGGCATGACGCACCGGGCGGATGCGATCCGGATCGGCAGGCTGCGCCGGCGGCTCCGCATCGCGCCGCCGCACAACGGCGCGCACGAGCGCGGCGAACTGCTCGAGGCCGAGCTGCTCGGGCCGCGAGTCGCCGGCAATTTCGGCGCGCGCCATCACATCCTCCGCGGCACCCGCGCCGAATCGCGCATCGACGGCCGCGCCGAGGTTGTTGCGCAGCATCTTTCTCCGGTGCGCGAATGCCGAGCGCACGACGAACTCGAGCTCGGCCTCGTCGCCGAGGTCGAAGCGCGGACGGGCCAGCGGCCGTATGCGCACCATCTGCGATTCGACCGCGGGGCGCGGCCGGAACGAACGCGGCGCCAGCACCATCCCGCGCTCGACTTCGGCGAGCATCTGCACGAGCACGCTCAGCCCGCCGTAGGTCTTGTTGCCGGCAGCGGCGCCGAGCCTTGCGACGACCTCCTTCTGCAGCATGACGACCAGCTCGCGCACCAGATGGCGCCGCTCGAGCAGCGACGCGACGATCGCGGTGCCGGTCTCGTACGGAAGATTGGCGACGACGGTGAAGCCCGGCGCGGCAATCGTGCTCCAGTCGACGCGCAGCGCATCGGCGTGGACGACGGTGACGGCGGGATCGCCCCGGTATTTCTGTTCGAGCTCCGCGGCAAGACGCGGGTCGATCTCGATCATCGCAAGGGAGCGCGAGCGCTCGCGCAGCAGCTCGGTCAGCGCGCCGCGGCCGGGACCGATCTCGACGACGTCCCGTCCGTCGATGGCGGCCCATTCAACGATGCGACGAGCCGCGTCGTGGTCGACGAGGAAGCATTGGCCCCAGCGAGCACCCAAAGGCCCAACCTCTAGACGGGAATCGCAGCTGCGACGCCGGCTGCGGCGCCACCTGGTTCATGGCCGGTGCGCGGCGGCGGCGAGGCGCGCCTTCCGAGCGGCAGGCGCGAGCGCACGTCGAGATCGGTGCAGGAAAGCCCCGCCTCGAGGCGTCGCACGGCCGCGTAGCCGATCATCGCGGCGTTGTCGGTGCACAGGCTCATCGGCGGAAACACGGCGCCGGGCGCAGCCTGCTGCATGCGTGCGCGAAGGCGGCTGTTGGCCGAGACGCCGCCGGCCACCGCGATGCGGTCGGTCGCGGCCAGCTCCATTGCCATCGTCGCGCGCCGCACGAGAACATCGACGATGGCTTCCTGGAACGACGCGCAGATGTCTTCGACGGACGCGCGCGGCGAGGCGGACGACAGATAGTCCCACAGCGCGGTTTTCAGGCCCGAGAACGACAGCGCAAGCGGATCGCCCTTGACGCGCCCGCGCGGAAACGCGACGGCGCGCGGATTTCCCTGCGTCGCCAGATCGTCGATGAGCTTGCCGCCGGGATAGCCGAGGCCGAGCATCTTGGCGCCCTTGTCGAACGCTTCTCCGGCCGAATCGTCGCGCGTGGAGGCGATCTCTTCGTAATCCCCGACGGCGCGAACGACGTAAATCGAGCTGTGTCCTCCGGAAACCACCATCGACAGGAACGGGAATTCGATCTCGCGGTGCACCAGCGGCGACAGCGCGTGTCCTTCGAGATGATGGACGCCGTGCAGCGGTAGGCCGGTTTTCAGCGCGAGGCCGCGCGCGGCCGAGACGCCGACGAGCAGGGAGCCGACGAGGCCAGGCCCGCGCGTGACCGCGAGTGCGTCGAGAGAATCGAGCGAGGTACCCGATTTTTCGAGAGCCGACGCGACGACGCGCGAGATCGTCTCCAGGTGCCGGCGCGCGGCCAGCTCGGGTACGACGCCGCCGTACGGCGCGTGCACGGCGTCCTGAGACGCTGTGACGTTCGACAGGATCTCGCGGCCGGCAAGGACGGCGGCCGAGGTGTCGTCGCACGAGGTTTCAATCGCGAGGATGTTCATTGCTGGCCGGAAACTCCGGGGCACGGACAGGAACGACAAGTGTCAGGCGTCCCGAGCTCGGGATGCTCTCACGTTCCCCTGGCCGGGTGAATCGCCGAGATGAGCCCTTCCAGCTCGGCTCGGATTGCCGGATCGCTCGGCAGGTGGCGCGAGGCCTCGGCGGCCAGCTGGGCCGCTTTCTGGTCGTCCCTGCGCACGTGCTCGACCCACGCCAGCCACAGCAGCGCGTAGCCGTTGGCTGCATCGAGCGAAACTGCGCGCTCCAGCGCCTCTCGCGCGCCTTCGACCGAGCCGGACGTCGCGAGGTCGGCGCCGGTTGCGGCCAGCCGAAGACTCGCGAGCTCGACGCCGCGATTTCCGATCGGACCGGTCGCGAGCGCTTCCTTTCGCCGCGAGATTTCGCTGCGCAGCGCCGCGCTGCTTCTCGGGAACGACTGCCAGTCGGCGGGCAACCGGACCGCAGGAGCGGCAGGCGTCGCAGCAGGTGGCTCGACGCTGCGGGGCGGACGCGCGACGTTTGCGACGGGTGGCGGCGTCGCCACCGGTGGCCGTGCCGCGATTGGTGGCCGCGCCGACGGCCCGGTCGCGCAGCCCGCAGCAAGGAGCGCCGATGCGGCGAGCAGCAGCCCACCGCCTCTGCGCAGCCTGCTAACGCCAGTCGCCGCCGTGTTCGTCGCACACCTCGTGAGGCTCTTCGCCGGCGAGGAACGCCTCGCGGATCTGCTTGGGGCACTGGGGCCGCGCGATCTTTCCATTCTTCTTGTCGACGTCGACGAGCATGATGCCCGGCGGCACCTCGAAACTGTCGTGAGGCGTGTCACCGAGCGCCTGGCGCATGAAGTCGATCCAGATCGGAAGCGCCGCTTCCGATCCCGGCATTCCCATCGTCGCCGGCTCGTCGAAGCCCACCCACACCGCTGCGAGCAGGTTCGGCGTGAAGCCGACGAACCACGCGTCCTTGTAGTCGTTGGACGTGCCGGTCTTGCCGGCGGCCGGATGCTTGAAACCCTTGCGCCTGGCCGCCGCGCCGGTTCCTCGTTCCATGACGCCTTCGAGAAGATGCGTCACGAGATAGGCATCGGTGGCGGGAACGATGCGGCGGATGTCGCGCGCGCTTCCCTCGACAATTTGCCCCGAGGGATCGACCACCGCGTGCACCGACATCGGCGGCACGCGCATGCCGCCGGTCGCGTAGACGCTGAACACCTTGGCCATGTCGAGCAGCGGCACCGGCTGGCCTCCGAGCACGATGCTCGGGTACACGCCGAGGTCCGGAGTCATGCCCATGCGGACCGCGAGATCGCGGATCGGCTTGACGCCGATGTCCTTGGCGATGCGCGCGACCGCCGAGTTGAGCGAATGTTCGATCGCCTCGCGCACGGTGACGACGCCGTAGAATTCGTTTTCGTAGTTGCGCGGAGACCAGACCTGGCCCTGCCACTCCCACTCCATCTTCTCGTCGACCACCGTCGAGGTCGGCTTGAAGTGGCGGGCACCGACGTGCTCGCTGCCGAGCGCAGCCAGCGCGACGATCGACTTGAACGTCGACCCCGGCTGGCGCCGCATGTCGATTGCCCGATTGAACGTCATGGCGCCGCCGTCGCGGCCGCCGACCATCGCGCGCACGGCGCCGGTCCTCGGCTCCATGACCACCATCGCGGCTTCGAGAGGCTGGCCTGCCTTCGCGAGCGCGTCGCCGATGTCGTGCTCCATCTCGACGACGTTGTCGGCGACGACGTGCTCGGCGATCTCCTGCATCTCCGGGTCCAGCGTCGTGAAGATCGTGTAGCCTGCGCCTTCGCCGATGCGCGCGGGGAAACGGTGGGAAAGCTCGCGAGAGACGTAATCGACGAAATACGGAGCGCGAAGCACGCCGAGGCGAGGCGCGGAAACCTCGAGCGGCTCGCCCACCGCGTTCTCGAACGTCTTCTGGTCGATTTCACCCTGGTCGCGGAGCTGGGCGAGGATGACGTCGCGCCGCACCGTCGCGCGTTCGGGATGGCGCTGCGCAGAGTTGGAATCGGGCGAGCCGATCATGCCGGCGAGCGTCGCAACCTGCGCGACCGAAAGCGCGTCCGGCTCGCGGCCGAAAAACGTCTCGGATGCGTCGCGCACGCCGTGCACCGGGGCGCCGCCGCTGGTTCCGAAGTAGGCTTGGCCGAGAAAGCCTTCGATTTCTTCGTGGCTCTGCGGGGCGGGATTGCCGCCGATGCGGACAATCGGTGCCGCCAGCGCGCTCGCGACGATGGACGATGTCTGAGACGGGACGTCCTGCAGCGTGCCGGAATCGTCGTGGTTCATTGCAAGCGCGAGCGACGGCGCAGCGCCTGCGCGATCGGCGAACAGGCGGCGGTCGCCGCTCGCAAGCGCGGCGCGAACCAGAAGCGGCGGCAGCGACTCCTCGGCAGCAGCGGCCTGGCCCTGCCCTTGCCCGCCGTCAACACCACCGGCCAGCAGCGCCGGCTCGAGGAAGAACTGCGCGATTTCGCGATCGTCCTGGCGCATCGAGACGATGCGCCCGGAATCGTCGAGCGTCATCTGGATGAGGCGCCCGGGCTCGGCGTGATCCGGGTAACGGAACTCGTGCAGGTAGATGTCGAACGCCTGGGACCGGCGCGAGTAGCTGTACGTGCCTCGACGCGACGGCGTGCCGCCGACGCTGGCATAGCCGAGCCTTTCGATGCGACGGCGGAATCCTTCGGTATCGATGCGCAGCCCGGGATAAACCACACAGGTGTCGCTGTAGAGACGCGCCGGCAGATCCCAGTGCTGGCCTTCCGGCCTCGGCGTCGGCGATTTCTCCCGCGCGGCTGCCGGCGCCTTCTCGTGCGCGACGGATCTGGCAGCAGGTTTCGCAGCGGGTCTGGCGGCCGATTTTACCGCGGCCGTTGCCGTTGCCGGGCAGGATGCCGCGATCGTCACCGCGGTGATCATCGCGGTGATCATCGCGGCAATTGCGCCCGGCAGAATCCGCCGACCGCGCCATGCTCGCCGAGCACAGCGAAAACCGTGTGCTGCGTCTGCCTCGCTCGAGACCTTCGATGACGCCCGCCCGCGCGGGCCCCCTCCACTCTTCACCTGTCTTCGTCTCCGTCGTCGGATCCGCCCGGTACCTCGTCGTGGGGCGCTTCACCCTTCTTTTTCACCGTCGGCTTGAGCACGCGGAACAGCGTCTGGTCCCCGCGCTTGACGAGCACGAGAAGCCCCTTGTCCGGCGATGCCTTGTCCATCATGGCGCGGAAGCTTTCGGCATTGGTGACCGGCTGGTTGCTCACCGAAACGATCATGTCTCCGGGTTCGATGCCGGCAGTTTCGGCCGCCGAGTTCTTCGACACTGCCGTCACGACGACGCCGCCGCTGCCCTTCTCGAGGCCGAGCTGCTCGGCGATCTCGGGCGTCACGTCCTGCACCGTCAGTCCGAACGACGAGGCGCGCACCGGCTTGCCCGGCTCTGCTTCGTCGACGAGCTTGGCGACCTCGACGTCGATCGTCAGCTTGTCGCCGCCGCGCATCACGACGAGCTTGGCGGCCTTGCCTACCGGCGTAGCGGCTACCAGTGCGGGAAGATCCTGGGACTTGACGACGTCGGTGCCGTCGAACGTCAGGATCACGTCGCCGACCTTGACGCCGGACTTGGACGCCGGGCTGTCGTTGAAGACTTCCGCGACCAGAGCGCCTTTCGCTTCGGCAAGGCCGAGCGATTTGGCGATATCGGGATCCACCGGCTGGATCTTGACGCCGAGCCAGCCGCGCGTGACGTGCCCTTCGGACTTGAGCTGGGGCACGATCTCGCGCGCCATGTTGATCGGGATCGCAAAGCCGATGCCGATGTTGCCGCCACCGCTCGAGAAGATCGCCGAGTTGATGCCGACGACCTGGCCCGCAAGGTTGACGAGCGGCCCTCCGGAGTTGCCCGGATTGATCGCTGCGTCGGTCTGGATGAAGTCGTCGTAGGGATTGCGACGGCTGATGCGGCGGCCTTTTGCCGAGACGATGCCCGCCGTCAGCGTGTGGTCGAGGCCGAACGGATTGCCGATCGCGAGCACCCATTCGCCGACCTTCAGCTTGTCGGAATCGCCGAGGGAAACCGGAACGAGGTGGTCGGCGCCTTCGATGCGGATCACCGCGATGTCGGTCTTGACGTCGCTGCCGACGACCTTGGCTTCGAATTCCCGCTCATCCGACATCTTGACGACGATCTTGCTCGCGTCCTCGACGACGTGGGCATTGGTGATGATGAACCCGGTGTCGTCGAGCACGAAGCCTGAGCCGAGGCTGCGGCGCGGGCCGGCAAAGCCTCCGAAGGGGTCCTGCGTCGAGCGACCCTGGTCTGAGTCCTTGTCTTCCGACTCGGTCGAGATGTTGACGACCGACGGCGCCAGCACTTCGGCAAGGCCCGTGAAGTCGGGCAGCTTGCCGACGACGGCGCCGTTTCCCTCGGGCATCGAAACAGGAAGAGCAGCCGGATGCTGCGCCAGCGGGGCGACAGCCGCCGGCGGCGCAGTGCCGTCGGCCAGCGTGCTCGATTCGTGACGCGTCGACATCGTGATTCCGATCCCGACGACAGCCCCGACCAGGAGCGCGGTCACCAACAGGGAGCGCGTGGCCTTCATGCCTTGTTTTCCTCTGGCGGCTGCGCGCCGCCGCCCTTGCGGGTCTCTCCGACGTAGCGCATGCGAAGCTCGTAGAGCACCTCTTCGACGAGCTTGGCTTCGTCGTCGCCGAGGTTGCCGCGCGTCTTTTCCGCCAGCATCTCGATCACGCCGATGATCGCGGCTGCCTCGAGGGGGTTGCGCTCGACACTGTTCCCTTTCGGATCGGGGATCGCGCCGAGGAACATCAGCGCCTGGGTGGCCAGGCCGATGACGAAGCTCGAAAACGTGATGGGAGCGGCAGCGCCTTCGGCGCCGTCCATGGTTTGTGGTGACAAGTCTTGCCGACCTCCGAGTCTGTAAAAACTATCAGAAGCAGATGGTGGCTTCATCCGGTGTTGGGCGCCCGGCAGCCGGG
Source organism: Candidatus Binatia bacterium (assembly GCA_036493895.1). NCBI lineage: Bacteria > Candidatus Binatota > Binatia (SeqCode) > Binatia bacterium. The sequence continues at coordinate 354,581 of DASXOZ010000070.1, forward strand.
CGCGCCTCGTTCGCGAGTCCTTTTGACAGCCTCCGGCGGGGTTCCTATCATCCGCCGCCGCTCCCCGCGTCGCCGAGGGCGGCGCCTCATGCCCCTTCCCTGCCAGGTCGCCGCCGGTTCTCTCGAGCTCATCGGCAATACCCCCGTGGTGCGCCTGCGCCGAGTCTGCGAGGCCTCGGGTGCCCGCGTGCTCGCCAAGCTCGAATCGTTCAATCCCGGCGGAAGTGTCAAAGACCGCATCTGCCTTGCGATGATCGAGGCTGCCGAACGCGACGGACGCCTGCGCCCGGGCGGCACCATCGTCGAGCCCACCAGCGGGAACACCGGCATCGGGCTTGCGATGGTCGCGGCTGCACGAGGGTATCGCCTGATCCTGGCGATGCCGGACACGATGAGCGAGGAGCGACGCAGCCTGCTGCGGGCCTATGGCGCCGAGCTGGTGCTGACACCCGATGCCAACGGCATGAAAGCCGCCATCGACGAGGCCTGCCGAATCGCCGCTTCGGATCCGTCGTTTTTCATGCCGTCGCAGTTCTCGAATCCCGCCAACCCGCAGGCGCACCGCCAAAGCACGGCGCGCGAGATCCTCGAGCAGTGCCCGCGCCTCGACGCCTTCGTCGCGGGGGTGGGCACCGGGGGGACCATCACCGGCGTAGCGTCCGTGCTGAAGGAGCAACGGCCCGGCGCGCGCATCGTCGCGGTCGAGCCCTGCGGGTCCGCCGTTCTTTCGGGAGGCAGCGCCGGGGCCCACCGCATCCAGGGGATCGGTGCCGGATTCATCCCCGACAACCTCGACGTTTCCCTCGTCGACAGCGTCGTCTGCGTCAGCGATACCGAAGCCGAGGAAATGACGCGACGCCTTGCCCGCGAGGAGGGAATCCTTGCCGGGATCTCCTCGGGAGCCGCGGCGCGGGCGGCTGTGCGCATCGCTGCCACGATGGACCCCGAGGCCGTCGTGCTCTGCATGCTCTGCGACAGCGGCGAGCGTTACCTGACCACCAGCGTCTTCGAACGGGGCGGCCTGTGAGCGAGGCGAGCGCGCTCCGCGAACGTCTTCGCGCGTCGCTTTCGCAGCTCGGCTCCGCGGTCGTCGCGTTCTCGGGCGGAGTGGACTCGACGCTCGTCGTGCGCGCAGCGGCCGACACGGCCGGCTTTGGCTTCGTTGCGCTGACGACGCGCTCGGCAACCAATACCGCCGACGAAGTTGACGAGGCTTCGCGCCTGGCCCGCGCGATCGGCGCTGAGCACGTGATCGTCGAGGTCGACGAGCTGGCCACGCCGGGGTATTCGGCCAATCCCGCGCACCGCTGCTACCTGTGCAAGCAGACGCTGTATCCCGAGTGCGAACGGCTGGCGCGCGAACGCGGGCTCGCGTTCGTTGCCGACGGCGTCAACCGCGACGATCTTTCCGACTACCGCCCAGGCCTGCGCGCGGCGGCCGAAAGAGGCGTGCGCCATCCCCTCGTCGAGGCCGGCCTGTCGAAAAACGACGTACGCGTGCTGTCGCGCTTTTACGGGCTGGATACTGCCGATCGTCCAGCGTCGCCTTGCCTTTCGTCTCGCTTTCCCTACGGCACCGCGATCACGCGCGAAGCGCTCGCGCGTGTGGCTGCTGCCGAAGCGGCCCTGCGCGCGCTCGGCTTCATCGAGCTGAGGGTACGCTACCTCGGCGTCCGCGCCCGCGTCGAAGTCGCGGGTCGCGAGCTTGCGCATCTTCGCGACGAGCGCGTGCGCCGCGATGCCCGCCACCGCATCCTCGCGTGCGGCTTCGACGACGTCGAGTTCTCGACGGTCGCGCTGAGGTCCGGCAGCCTCAACGACGCGATTGGCGACGTGACTTCCGACATCCCGGGCGACTCGCAATCCGGTCTCGGATCCAAATCGCTTTAAGCCTGGCGCCGAGAAGGGTCCAGATGCGAGGCGGAGGCGCGTGAGTGAGCGCAGGCGCGCGTCGAGGACGCATCTGGCCCCCTATCGGCGTCCGGCCCAAACTCTCGAAGCGCGTATCTGCGAGCCGGGCGCCGAGAAGGGGTCAGATGCAAGGCGGAGGCGCGTGAGTGAGCGCAGGCGTACTTCCTGTACGCCGGAGCGAACGAAGCGCCGACAACGCAGCAGATGGCCCCTTATCGGCGCCCGGCCCCCGCACGCGGATCCGTCCTGCGCAGCAGCTCGCTCGCAAGGACGAGGTCGGTCTCGATCGTGACCTTCAGATTGCGTCCGAGCGACGAAACGATGCGAACCGGCGTTCCGGCCGCTTCGACCAGCGACGCGTCGTCGGTGTAGAGCTCGCCCGATCGCGTCGCGCGCGCGTGGGAGCTCGCAAGCAGCTCGCGAGAGAAAGCCTGGGGAGTCTCGACGAGCCACAGCGTCGCCCGGTCGATTGCGACCGTGCCGCCGCCGCCGGTTTCCTGGCGCACGCTGTCGCAGGGGCGCGACGCTGCCGTCGCCGCGCCGGCCGCGTGCGCCGCTTCCAGCACCTGGGCCACCGTCAGGGGATCGACGAGCGGCCGTGCCGCATCATGGACGCAAACGATCTCGCAGCGCGGGTCGACGGCTGCGACCCCGATGGCCACCGATTCCTGCCTGGTGCGACCGCCGGCAAGCACGCGCAAGGTGCCGAGCGACTGCGGAAGGCCGCCGAGCGCCTCGCGGAATCGCTCGATGGCCTCGGGCGGCGCCATCACGATCGTTTCAAGAAACGACGTCGCTGCTGCCAGGCGCTCGAGCGTGCGCACGAGCAGTGCCGAGCCGCCGACATCGACGAGGGCTTTTGGAACATCGCGGCCGAGGCGAGATCCGCTACCGGCCGCGGGAATGAGCAGCGTGACGTCCACGCGCCAACCATAGCAGCGAATCCGCGCCGATTTCACACGATCGGGGATGCGGGGATTTTCCAGCGGCCCCCGAAGCCGTGCCACTCGGACGCCCGCGACGACACCGGCTGCGCCGGGTGGCTGCGCCCGGGCAGGCACGCCCGGCCGCGCGCGCGACGGAATTCGTCCGCGGCGCGCGGCCTTGCGAAACGGCCCGCGCCGTCGCGTTCGAGCGCGCCGTGAGAAAGCACTCGCACGGCCCCGACCGGGAGCCCGCGAGTGCGCACAAAAGCGCACGGTATTGCAAGCATCGATTTGCACTTCCAACGTTGCAGCGAACGCCGCTGTGACAGTCGGGGGAAAGCGACAACACGGAGGCGAGTCGAGCCGATTCGTCGTCGGCGTCGCCCCCGCGACGCCTGCGCGCGAAACGTCGGCTCGCAGGAGGTCGACCGATGTTGCCCGAACCCACCGCGCTTTCCCGGACCCGCGTCCGCGTTTCTACCCCGCTGCGGCAGTTGCAGATCTTTCCCCCTGCGCTGCGTGTCGCACTATCTGCGGCGCTGCTCGTTGCGCTCGTTCCTGCCCGGGCACTGGCGCTTTCGTGTCTCGAAGATCGCATCGGCGAGCCGGTCAACTGCACGGCCAACGACGTGCGCATCACCGATTTCCACGACATCGTCGTCACGGACGACGGTTGCGCGTTCGCAGGCGACACCGTGACGTTCAACGCCGTGTTGACCGTCGTCACGACGGCCACGCAGCGCTACGACATCGGGCTCTTCATCGGAGAAGACGGAAGACAGGCTCTCACCGGCGATTGTCGCGTGCGCGTGCTGCCGACGTCGCCTCCTCCGTTCGTCGATCTCGACGGAGACACCTGCGGCGACACGACTTCGTCGGCAACGCTGGAGCTGCCGGTCAAGAACATCACGGTCAACTGCGTAGACTCCGACGGCGACCACAACCTCGACGTCGCGTTCTGCACGAGCTGGGAGCAGAACGCGAATTCGACGTGCACCGGCCCAGGCGACGTGATGGCCGGCACCCCGTCCAAATGCAACTGCCCCGTGCTGCCGACCAACATCCCGATTTTCGTGCCCGAACCCGTCTGCACGGATGCAACCTGCGACGACGGCCTGTTCTGCAACGGCAGGGAAGTCTGCGACCCGACGACGGGTTGCGTGCCCGGCACGCCGCCCGACTGCGACGACGGCGTCGCCTGCACCACCGACAGCTGCAGCGAGTCGCTCAAGCAGTGCGTGCACCAGGGCGACAATACGCGGTGCGACGACGGCGTCGCATGCACCGTGGACACCTGCAGCGCGTCCGGCTGCTCGCACCGGCCCGATAACTCGCTGTGCGACGACGGCAAGTTCTGCGACGGAGCCGAAACCTGCAGCCCGACCGCCGGCTGCCGTTCCGGCACTCCGCCCAACTGCGCCGATACCATCGCGTGCACGATCGATACCTGCAGCGAGGCGAACAAGCGCTGCGAACACACGCCGAACGACTCGCTTTGCATGGACACGGACATCTGCACCGACGACCACTGCGACCCGGCTCACGGTTGCGTGCACACCGACAACTCCGCGCCTTGCGACGATCACAACGTCTGCACGGCCAACGACCACTGCGCCGACGACGAATGCGTGCCCGGCGGCACCGTCTGCGGTGACGGCATCGTCGAGACCCAGTGCGGCGAGATCTGCGATCCGGGCAAGGGCGAGATCTGCGACAACGGCATCGACGACGACGGCGACGGGCTGATCGACTGCGCCGACCCGGACTGCACCAATCCGACCTCCCCTCCCTGCGATGAAAACTGCCAGCCGATTCCGCCGTGCTCGCCGATCCTCAGCGACCCGTCGATCCTGTACCCGAGCATCGACGGCAGCGGCGAAGCGCTCGCGGCAGACGGCAGCGGAGGAGGCTATTTCCAGTTCCACGGCCGCTTCGTACCGGCCGCCGGCATCGATCCGATGGCCGACGGCTTCGTGCTGACCCTCGTCAATGCGAACGGAGAGATCTGGCGCGGCCAGGTCCTGCCGGGAGACCTTCGCAGCGACCCGGGCCGCAACCGCTTCTGGCTGAATTCGACGGTGGCGTCCTCGTCGGCGTCCTCCGGCGGAATCGCCGCACTGCACATCCGCAAGCGCCAGGACCAGGGCGTGACCGACTACGGGATCCGCGCGAGGGCTTACGGCGACTTCTCGCGCGCGACGCTCGCGCAGATGACGACGCAGGTCTACGTCGGCAGCAACGTCGGCTACGTCACGGCGATGTGGACACGCCACAGCGACCGCTGGACGCTGTTCCAGCGCGACCTGCGTCGCTGAGCGCCGGCGGCATGAAAAAAGGCCGGATGCCTGGGGCATCCGGCCTTTTTCACGAAGCATCGGGGTCGGGCACTGGCGCGGCGCCTCGCAATGACGGGCCGGAGGACGGGCGCTGGAGCCCGCCCCCGACACCGGGTGCGAAGGCTCAGTGGCCGAAGATCGTCTTCAGCTCCTCCATGATGTTCTCTTCGGTGTTCGACTTGGCGATCGCGAGCTCCTTGACGAGCAGGTTGCGCGCGGTGTCGAGCATCTTGCGCTCGCCGAACGACAGCTCCTTGTCGCCCTTGAGCATGAACAGGTCACGGAGCACTTCGGCGATCTCGAGCACGGAGCCGGTCTTGATCTTCTCGGTGTACTCGCGATAGCGGCGGTTCCACGTGGCCTGGTCGACGGTGACGCGCTTTTCGCGCAGCACCTTGTAGACCTTGGTGACCATGTCCTTGCCGATCACGCGGCGCAGGCCCACCGACTTGCACTTGCCCGTCGGAATCAGGATCTTCATGTCGGAGTCGAGGATGCGTAGCGAGTAGAAGATCGCGCTGGCGCCCGAAACCGTGCGAGTCTCCACTTCCTCGATGACCCCCACGCCATGGGCGGGGTACACGACCTTGTCTCCAACCTTGTATTCCAAAGAAGCCTCCTGAAATCGGGCACACGCGAAAGCTCGGGAAGTTTAGCTGCGCTTACTTACCGGGTCAATCTTGCGTCTGTGCGAGCCGGTTTTCGCGCGTTTTGCGTCAGCAGCCGCAATGCCTCGGCCGGCGCTGCGCGTGCGGTGCATGCGTCCCGCGCGCCGCACACTCGCCGCCAGACTCGCTGAGAAGAAGCTCGCCGCGCCGCAGCCGGCGCGTTCAGGCGTTCAAGGTGCCGATGATCGAAGTAACGGAGGATTCGCCGAGGCCGGCGACGACGTCGCCGATTTCCCGCGCAATGCGCGCCACCGCGTCGGGGTCGTAGAGCGACGCCGTTCCGACCTCGACCGCACGCGCGCCCGCCATGAGGAACTCGACGGCGTCGCGTCCGCTGCGGATGCCACCGGCGCCGACGACCGGAATGCCGACGGCCCTGGCGGTCTGCCACACCATGTAGAGAGCGACGGGCTTGATCGCCGGACCGGAGAGCCCTCCGCTGCCGTTGGCGAGGCTCGGCCGCCGCGTCTCGATGTCGATCGCAAGTCCCCTCAGCGTGTTGATCAGCGTCAGCGCATCGGCGCCTTCGCCCTCGGCGACGCGCGCGATCTCGGTGATGTCGGTGACGTTCGGCGAAAGCTTGACCCACAATGGACGACGCGTGCGACGGCGCACGGCCGAAATCACCTCTGCCGTCGTCTTCGGATCGGCCGCCAGCACTCCTCCCCATTCGTGCTTGTGGGGACACGAAAGATTGAGCTCGAGCGCGTCGATGCCGTCGGCAGACCCGAGCACGTCGACGACGCGCTCGAAATCGGCCGTGGTGTTGCCCCAGCAGTTGGCGATGACGCGGGGCCCGAGCGTGCGAAGCTTCGGGAGCTTGTCGCGAAGAAACGCGGCGGCGCCGATGTTCTGCAGGCCGATCGCGTTGAGCATGCCCCCCGGCGTCTCGACCATGCGCGGCGAGGCATGCCCTTTGGAAGGCTCGGCCGACAGGCCCTTGACCGACACGGCGCCGATCAGCGGCCACTCGACCAGCCCGTCGTACTCGATCCCATAGCCGAAGGTGCCCGATGCGGCGATGACCGCCGTGGCCAGCTCCAGCGCACCGACCTTCGTCGAAAGATCGACGGTCAATTCATCACCATCGCGATCACCATCGCGGGCACGATCGCGATCACCATCGATAGAGCGCGGATGCCCACGTGAAGCCGGCACCGAAGGCGGCAAGGCACACGAGATCGCCTTCGCGGATGCGTCCCGCTTCCAGGGTCTCGCTGAGCAGGATGGGAATCGTCGCGGCAGTGGTGTTGCCGTAGCGATCGATGTTGTTGACCATGCGGTCGTCGCCGAAGCCGAGGCCCATCGCGACGAGCTGGTTGATGCGCAGGTTGGCCTGGTGGGGAATGACGATCGAAATGTCCTCCTTCGTCTTGCCGACGGCCGCGAGCGCTTCTTCGATCGACTCGGTCATGCGCGTGATCGCGTGGCGGAACACGAACTTGCCGTCCATCTGCGGCCATCCGTAGATGTCGGCAGGAGTCCAGTCCTTGGCCAGGCGCGGCTTGTGCAACGATCCCGGTCCGAGAAGGCAGAGCTTCTCGGCGAAGCTGCCTTCGCAGTGCAGGTTGATCGTCAGAAGGCCGCGGTCCGGCGAAGGCGAAGGTCCTACCACCACGGCGCCGGCGCCGTCGCCGAACAGCACGGTCACGTGGCGGCTGCGATCGGCGAACTCGAGGCCGCTCGAGTGCACTTCGCTGCCGATCACCAGCACGTACCGCGCGCCGCCGGTGCGCACGTACTGGTCGGCGATCGAGAGCATGTAGAGAAAGCCCGAGCACTGGTTGCGCACGTCGAAGGCAGGGCGGCCCGCCAGGCCGAGCCTCTGCTGGACGAATGCGGCGTTGCCGGGGAAATCGACGTCCGGACTGAGCGAGCCGCACAGGATCAGGTCGATGTCGCCGACCTCGATGCCGGCGCGAGCGATCGCGGTGCGCGCGGCTTTTTCGGCCAGCGGCGCGCTGCCCTGGTCGTCGTCCACGTAGTGGCGTTCGCGGATGCCGCTGCGCTGCTGGATCCACGCATCGTTGGTGTCGAGGATCTGCGAGAGCTCGTCGTTGGTCACGACGGTCTTCGGCACCTCGAATCCCGCTGCAAGAATGTGCGAACGCGCGGCAGGCTGGCTGGTGGTGCTCACGGTACCCTCACGACGGCCGAGCCCCAGCTCGCGCCGGATCCGGACGTCACCATTGCGACCATGTCGCCGCTGCGCAAGTCGCCCCTGGCTCTGGCTGTGGCCATGATCACGGGAAGCGACGTACCGCCGCAATACAGAAGGTCGGAGACAAGGATGCGGCCGGCCGCTTCGCCGAGCGCCCTGCCGAGATCGCGCTCGACGCCGGCGTCCAGGTGCGCCACCAGCGTAGCCGACACGTTATCGACCCCGGCCTGCGCAAGCGACGTCGCGAACGCCGCGGGCACGCGCTCGAGCGCCAGCTCGCGAAGCCGGTCGAGCTTCGCGCTCGGGAAATGAAGTCCTGCTTCGACTTTCGACAGCGGAAGGCGGTTGCGCTCCGGCAGCGTCGTTCCTTCGCGAAAACGGCTGGCCGGATACTCGCACCAGTAATCCGCGTGGCGCGATCCGTCGGTGCCGACGACGACCGACAGGATCTCTCCGGCGCCCGAGCCCGCCTCCAGGATGGCGGCCGCACCCGCATCTGCCATTCCGCAAGTGAGCGCGGGGCTTCGCGAGTCGCGCGCGTTGAAGTGCGACGGTGTATCGGCCGCGGCGACCAGCACCCTTTGCATGGTGCCGGTGGCGACGAAGCGCCTGGCTGCATCGAGCGCCGCAAGAAAACCGGTGCACTGGGAACGAAGATCGAGGCCGCCGACGGTGCGGCAGCCGAGCGCAGCCTGCAGCAGGCAACCCGAGCCCGGGAAGAACATGTCCGGCGTATTGGTCGCAAAGACGATCAGGTCAATGTCCGACGCGGCAAGCGACCGCGACGCGAGCGCACGCATTGCGGCGCGTGCGGCCAGCGCCGTCGGCCCTTCGCCGTCCGGGCTTTCGCGCCTCTGGCGTGCCGCCGACCACTTGCGGACGACGGCAACATCGAGACCGGTCTCGGCGCCAAGCTCGTCGTCGCCGACGATCCGACTGGCGGGCTCCGCTTCGATGGCCGTGATCGCGACGCTTCGCATCGTTGGAATTTTCCTCCGCCTCTCCGCCTCTGCCCGGTGCGCGTTGCGCCCGTGATCGGCACCGCAACGCTTCCGTCAGTCGCCGGGGCCAGGCCCCGGCGTCTTTCATTCATCCGTGGCCGGGGCCAGCCCCGGCCACACGCAATTCGAAGCCGCTAGCCGTGGGACGCCGGAAAATCCATCGGGATCGGGCCGCCGTTGGGCGGCGGATACGCCGGATGCGTCGACGGCGGCGGCGGCGGCGCCTGGATCTGCGCGCTCGGCGCTTCCAGGATCAGCGTGTGACCGGCCGGGTCTCGCGTCTCGGAGATCTCGACGTCCTCCAGCACGGTGTCGACGCGGCGGCGGAAGTCGGCCGTCACCGACCTGGCTTCGTCGCGGTCGCGCACGACGAACGGCGTGATCAGCACGATCAGCTCGGTGCGGCGCTTCGAGGAGGTGTCGCTGCGGAACAGGCGCCCGAGCACCGGAATGTCCATCAGGTACGGCACGCCTTCCCTGTCGTCGTTGTTGGCCTCGGCGATGATGCCGCCGATCACGAGCGTCTCGCCGCTGTTGACGACGACGCTGGTCTCGGCTTTGCGCGTCGTGAACGTCGGCGACTGGATGCCGCCGGCGCTCTGGCCCGGCGCCACTTCGCTGACTTCCAGCGAAAGCTCGAGGTTGACGAGGCCCTCGGAGTTCACCTGCGGCAATGCGCGGATCACCAGCCCGGTGTCGCGGTACTGCACGCTCTGCAGGATCTGCGTCGTCGAGTTCGTCTGCACGGTGCTGTTCGACTGCGTCGTCAGGATCGGAACTTCCTGGCCGACGAGCAGGCGCGCTTCCTGGTTGTCGCTCGTCATCAGGTTCGGTCGCGAGAGGATCTTGGCCTTGCCGCGGTTGGCAGCCGCGTCGAGCACTCCGCGATAGATTTCGATGCCGTTGCGGTAAGCCGTCACCGTGCCGAGAAGACCGCCGGAGCCGAGCGTACCGATCAGGCGAAGCTCGCGGCCGAACGCGTCGAAGTAGGAACCGCCCTGGTCGCCGTTCTTGCCGGTGACGTCGGTGTTGGACGAGCTCTTGTTCTCGGTTCCCTGCAGCGCCTGCATGATACTCAGGTGATCGCCTTCGGTCAGCGAGATCTCGGCGATGAGCGCCTCGAACAGCACCTGGCG